>JABHLN010000113.1 GCA_018693105.1 Desulfobacterales bacterium
TATATGAATGGTTTTGATTTTCTATTCTATTTGCTGCAATCTTATTTCTTTGCCTCAGGCCTCTGGCTTCCGGTTGAAGCATCTATAAGCGCATTTGTACTCTCAGCAAGTTCTTTCATCGTCATGAGAGGAACTGAAACCGCTTTAAAGCTTTCTTCAGAGATTTTACCGTCAGTAACCATCTCTTTTCCTGCCTTTGTGAAAGCATCAAGTACCTTTTGAATCTTTTCTGTATCTTTATTAATAATTTCATCCAGGCTGCCTGCCATAGGTCTTAGAAGTGCTCCGGCATAATCATAATCGGCCATATTATGTACGGCAGCCTTGATATGCATTACCATGGGGTCGAAATTGTCAATTTCACCGAAACCGCAGGTGGATAAAAGAAGAAGCTTTTTCTTTTCCTTGGCTTTTCTGCGGCTGGGGTGCTGTGAATGTCCCTCTTCACTGGTGTCAATATACGGAAGTCCACCCGGCAGCATTCTGTCCATCATGGTTTTCAACTGAGCGGAAACACCGTCTATATATACCGGAGTGGCCCATATCATAACATCAACACCTCTCCACTTCTCTAATAATCCATGCATATCATCTTTATCCCTGTATATGCACCTGCCCGGTGTAACCATCCAGCAGTTAAAACATCCGGTACAGTATTTTATATTCATCTTTGATAGATATGCGGTTTCTACTTCAGCACCGGCCTCTTTTGCTCCAGCAAGAAAAGTTTGAAGACACTTGTCTGTATAGCCCTTTTTCATTCGAGGGGCTCCTTGAATAGCCAATATTTTCATTGTTTACCACTCCTCATTTTTATTATTATTCTTAACCACTGTCTCAAGATCCAGCTGCATTCCAACAATGGTTTCCATCATATGATGGAATTACTATATCTCTCATAATAAAATGTCAAGCCATCGTTTATATTTTTTATGAATTCATAATAAATGATTGATAGGAATTGATATTGTAAATATAGATCATTAATTGTCCGGAACCGGTTTGATATTTTATATTAAGTTAACTCAAAGGCCGGGGAGTTTTTTAATCAAAGCTTTACAAAGAGCGGAATGGATGACTATCGGTTAAGGCTCGCGCTGTTTGAGAGTATTAGGGATTGTTAACAAAGAACAGGTTACTACCGACTCCGGGCATCATGGCCCCAAAGCATCATCACATCTTAACATCCTGTTTTAATGTCATTTACACTGTTCTTTCTTTACAATACCTTATACTCGAGTTCGCAAGGCTTAATCGATAATTATCCATGTAGCGGCGTCCCTGGAAAAACTCCCCGACTGCTCAGTTAACTCAAGGGGCGGGGAGTTTTTTATTAAGGCTTAATGTATAGTTATCCATTAAGAGGCTTACCGGGAAAACAAAAAAATCCCGCCGGAAACATAAGCGGGATTTTTATATGAATGGTTTTGATTTTCTATTCTATTTGCTGCAATCTTATTTCTTTGCCTCAGGCCTCTGGCTTCCGGTTGATGCATCTATAAATGCATTTGTATTCTCTGCAAGTTCTTTCATTGACATGAGAGGAACTGAAACCGCTTTAAAGCTTTCTTCAGAGATTTTGCCTTCGGTAACCAATTCTTTTCCTGCCTTTGTATAAGCATCAAGTACTTTCTGGACCTTTGCAGTATCTTTATTTATATTTTCATCAAGGCCTCCCGCCATAGGTCTTAGAAGTGCTCCGGCATAATCATAATCGGCCATATTATGTACGGCAGCCTTGATATGCATTACCATTGGATCAAAATTATCAATTTCACCGAAACCGCAGGTTGACATGAGAAGCAGCTTTTTCTTTTCCTTGGCTTTTCTGCGGCTGGGATGCTGTGAATGGCCTTCTTCACCGGTGTCATCAATATACGGAAGAGCCCCGGGGAGCATTCTGTCCATCATGGTTTTCAGCTGAGCGGAAACACCGTCTATATATACCGGAGTGGCCCATATCATAACATCAACACCTCTCCACTTCTGTAATAAACCATGCATATCATCTTTATCCCTGTATATGCATCTGCCCGGTGTAACCAGCCAGCAGTTGAAACATCCGGTACAGTATTTGATATTCATCTTTGAAAGATATGCTGTTTCTACTTCAGCACCGGCTTCTTTTGCGCCTGCCAGAAAAGTTTGAAGACACTTGTCAGTATAGCCCTTTTTCATTCGAGGACTTCCTTGAATAGCCAATATTTTCATTGTTTACCTCTCCTCATTTTTTTGCATTGTTCTTAAAGTCTTTATAAAACCATCGTTTGTTTTCCATTAATGGTTTCCATCATATGATGGAATATAATATCCCGCATTAGCAAAATGTCAAGCCATCGTTTATGTTTTTTACGGAATCATCATAAATGATGGAGTCAACTTGGGATGGCAAAGTAAAAAGTTCAAGATCAAGGCGCCGCAAATCCTGAGGAATGAGGCGTACTTGTCGTACGTCGCAATGACGAGGGATGCATCTCGTAAAAAATATAACCGATGGCTAAGTAGAAATCTTCATATATAAGGCATAGCGTATAGCCAGGTGTGAAGGCATACAATGTAGTATGTCGAACGTCTGGCTATACGCTATAACGCAGTAGATGGAGAATTTCTACGACGCCATCAATAATGAAGATCAGCAAATTCCAGCCACCCCCCAGCCTCAACAAGGGAACGGTCATAATCTGAGATTGAAAAATCAAACTCTTCTGTCAGATCATCGGTTTTTAGAATGAACTTATTGTCCTTAAGGTTTGTTTCAATCAATGTATATTTATAGGAATAGTTCTTAAAAATATGATCAATGGTCTTCTCCGGCAGTTCAACAGCCATCATACCGCAGTTGAACATATTCTGCCTGAAGATTCTTGCAAAGCTTTCTCCTATTACCAGATTGATTCCGTTAACTTCAAATGCCCATGGAGCATGCTCACGTGAGGAACCACAACCGAAATTTCCCCGTGTGATAACTATACTTTTACCTTCAATATCGCTTTCGGGTGAAAAGCCTTCGAGCTTAAGGTCCTCCAGAAGATATGGTTTCAAAGCTTCTTTTGAAATTTCAGTAAGGTATTTTGCCGGGATTATCTCGTCTGTATTTATATCTGATCGGTCAAGAAACAGTACCGGCCCGTTGAAATTTTTCATCTTTATACCTCCTGTATCCTGTATAGGTCAGAGTTTGAAATGTATCCGGTTATTGCGCTTTCGGCAGCTGTTGCCGGACTCATAAGGTGCACCATGCCCCCTTTACCCATACGTCCGTTAAAATTACGGTTTGTTGTTGAGGCGCATGCTTCTCCTTCAGCAAGAACACCATTGCTCATACCAAGGCAGGCACCGCAGGTCGGGTTTGTTACACAGAAACCTGAATCTGTAAATATTTCGATTATACCTTCCTTGAGAGCCTCTTTGAATATTTTAGGTGTTGCCGGGGATACAATACCTCGAACCGAGTCATTTATTTTCCTGCCTTTGAGAACAGAGGCAGCGACTCTAAGATCTTCAATTCTCCCATTTGTGCATGAGCCGATATAAACCTGATCAATTTTTGTTTCGGACATTTCCTTAACAGGTTTTACCTGGTCGGGTTTGTATCCGAAAGTAACCATCGGTTCAAGCTCATTGATGTCAAATTCTATTATGCTGTCATATTCGGCATCGGGATCAGGATGTATTTTTTTAAATTCCTCAAGAGCTGATTCCTTTGAAGAATATTCATCACTTATAAACTCCCAAAGATAATCAACCGTAGTCATATCCGGGTAACAGATACCGCAGGTTCCGCCGGCTTCAACAGCCATGTTGCATATTGTCATTCTTTCTTCCATGCTCATTGAATCAACTACAGGTCCTGTAAATTCAATAACTTTGTTAGTAGCCCCGTTTACACCAAGCTTACCGATAATATGAAGAATAACATCTTTTGAATATACCCCTTCCGGCAGTTTCCCGTTAAGAACAATCTTAATGGTTTTGGGGTAATGGAATGCACATACTCCTTTCAGAATTCCGACTTCAAGATCGGTAGTACCCACACCGGCAGCAAAGGCTCCGAATGCGCCATGTGTACAGGTATGAGAATCGCCCATTATTATTGTATATCCTGGTCGTGCAAATCCTTTTTCAGGAAAGATAGCATGGCATACACCGTTTCTTCCTATATCAAAGAAGTCTTTAATATTAAGACGTGATGCCCAGTCCCTCAGGATTTTCCCCTGCATGGCTGTTTTTGAATCTTTTGCAGGTGTAACATGATCGATTACCGCTTTTATTTTATCAGGGTCAAATACCCGGTCCTTTCCGCGTTCCACAAGGTCGTTTATTGCAACAGGTGTGGTTATTTCGTGGCAGAAAACCGCATCAAGGCGAATAACATGAATGTCACCTGAAGGGTTATCAACAAAATGAGAGTCGAATATTTTTTCTGCAATGGTTTTTCCCATGAATCCTCCATAATTACTATCTTAACTGTTTTTAAAATACATACGCAGTATGTCGAACGTCTGGCCAACCGCTATAACGCAGTAGATGGAGACTTTTAACGACGCCATCAATTTTTATTTTTTTCAAAATACATCCGGGGCGGTGTAACTATCCATACCGCTTTTAAGGTTTTTTTACCTGTATTTTTAAGTACATGAGGAATATCCGATGGAAAGGAAATGCTGTCACCTTCTTTCAGAAAATATGTTTCTGTTCCGTAGACAAGATCTCCTGTTCCTTCAAGAATAAAACCCAGTTCTTTTCCGGCATGGCCGTATTCAAGGTTGCCTTTTTCTCCGCCGGGTTGAATTTCAAGTAGTATTGCCTCCATGTCATGTTTTTCCGAGGGGTCAGCTAATGATGAAAGCTGATGATATATCACATTTTGTAAAACAACAGATTCCCGTTCATCAGCCTTTACCAACGAAACCTTTTTGGTCTTTTTATAATCTTTAAAAAGATACTCAAGATCAATTTGAAGAACATCGGCTATGGCAAGCAGGGTATCAATTGATGGAGAGACTTTATTACGCTCAATCTGGGAAACAAGGCTTTCACTTACTTTTGCCTTCTTCCCGACCTCTTTCAATGTGATGCCTTTTCTTTCCCTTACGGTCCTCAGTTTGTCACCGAATCTGTATTTTGTAATTTTCTTAATCAATACTGTACCTCCTCCAGTATGTATAAAGTATATGCCGACCCATGTCAATAACTTTTATATGAGCTTAATAAGGTAGCAATATATAGTTTAATCAGATAGTTAAATTGGTTGGGCAGGCACCTGAAGTCTTTTATTATAAATCAAAGACTTGGTTGCGTTTAAGAGAAAAATAGTTTATTAAATATTACTTTATTGGCTAATATAATTGAGATATTTGCAGAATGTCCTTTTTTGTCCGATTTTTTGCGTCAGGGCCAAGTTTTGATGAACTTGTAATAAATCAACTTGGGATGGCAAAGTAAAAAGTTCAAGATCAAGGCGTCGCAAATCCCGAGGAATGAGGCGTACTTATCGTACGCCGCATTGACGAGGGATGCAGCGCAACGAAGATATTGGACTATTTACAATGCCATCAAGTTTTTACCTGCCTAGGGAGGGTTTAATCCACCAAAGGTTGATAAAAACTTAAACTCGAACAAAAATTAACTTTTTTCAAAGGTATGTATAATAGGTTGGAACATTAAATCCCTTTAAATTTTATTAAACGAAAGGAGAATTTCCACTTATGAATGACAAGAAAAAAGAGTCTAAAGAAAAAGAACTGGAAAAGATGACTGCAATTGAACTCCGCGAAGTAGCAAAGAAAATACCCGGAATTACCGGGGTCAGCGGAATGAAAAAAGCGGATCTTATCAGTGCAATTAAAAAGGACCGGGGGGTTGCAGCCAAAGACAAAAAAAAGAAGGCGGCTGCATCTGTTAAAAAGGATCGGGGAGTTGCAGACAAAGACAAAAAAAAGAAGGCGGTTGCATCTGTCAGCGACTTAAAAAAGCAGATTAGAAAGCTGAAGGTGGCGCGGGGAGATGCACTTAAGGCAAAAGATTCAAAAATGGCCTATATTTTCAAACGCCGTATTAGTAGGCTGAAGAAAAAAACACGTATGGCGGCATAAAAGGTTCTTTTAAAATAAAATTTGAATATGCATTTGCCAATTCTATCTGGTAAAAAGTTGTGTTAACAAAAGGCCTCAAAAGTTAATTAATTTATGACAACTTTATCTATTAAAAGCCTGATCGATTCTTTTATTGAATCTTTATTTACGGAAAAAGGTTTTTCAGATAATACAGGCAGGGCCTATCTGCAGGATCTTGAGGAGTTTCTTGCATTTTTTTCAAAAAACAGGGCCTCTGTTGATAAAAAGAAGGAGGATGTAGACTCTTTATTGATTGAGGATATTGACCGGCTTGTAATAAGAGGTTACCTGGGGTTTTTACATAAGAAAAAAAACAAAAAAACTTCCATTGCACGTAAACTTTCAGCTTTAAGATCTTTTTTTAATTTTCTTGTAAAACGGGGTGTTGTTTCTAAAAATCCGGCAGATTCTGTGGTTACTCCAAAAACAGAAAAATCAATTCCGGTATATCTTCCTGTTGATGATATGTTCAGGCTTCTTGATTCTATTAATACAGACACATTGCTTGGAATAAGAAACCTGGCAATTTTTGAGACTTTTTACTCAACCGGTGTTCGTGTATCAGAGCTTTCCGGCATGAATACATTAGATGTGGATTTTTCGGAAAACATGGTTCGGGTGAAAGGTAAAGGTAATAAAGAGCGGATTGTGCCTATTGGTAATAAGGCTGTAGGTTCAATAAAAACATACAGGGAAAGACTTGAAAAAGAGATGTCTGAACCCCGTAAAGAGAGCAGTATTGATAACGGACCCCTGTTTTTAAATAAAAACTACGGCCGTCTTTCATCCAGGTCTATAGGTCGTGTGCTTAAAAAGATTGCATTAGAATGCGGCCTTTCTGTACCTGTTTCACCACACGCTCTTCGTCATACCTTTGCCACTCATATGCTTGATGCGGGAGCTGATATGAGGAGTGTACAGGAAATACTCGGTCACAGCAGTCTTTCAACAACACAGAAATATACGCATGTAACCATAGACAGGCTGATGGAAGCCTATGATAAGGCTCATCCAAGAAAATAAAAGCCTTGATGTAAAAAATATAAAAGTAACGTTGATGAACTCGTAAAAAGTATCACCGATGGCTAAGTAAAAATCTTCATATACAAGGCATAGCGGTTGGCCAGGCGTGAAGGCATACATGTAGTATGTCG
>JABHLN010000114.1 GCA_018693105.1 Desulfobacterales bacterium
ACAGCAACCAATGAGGTTGTAGCTATACCAACCATTGAAGCAACACTTATGAACAGCAGTAATTTAAGAATCCATGAAATAAGGCTGGTAATAAAAGGAATTAATGTTTTGTCTGTTTTGGATTTTTCAAGAGCCTTTCGAGTTACATTTACTACAGACCCTATAATCAAGAGTCCAATGATTAGAGTAAAAATTGCCAGAACAAATTTTGGGGCATATGCCATTAATAGCTCAATTGCCTTGTCCGAGTAATCTCCTAATATTTCCATATATTGTTTCTCCTTAATTAAAACTTTATTTAGAGTTTATTAAAAAAAAACCTCTACTTTGTGGCCTCTTTAAACTTATCTTTTGCAGAGTCCATGGCCTGATCAATTTTTTCACCTGCTTTCTCAGCTCCTCCCTTCTCACTGCAACCAGTAGAACCAACCATGAAAAGGGCCAAAATACATAATATCAAAATTTTACTTTTTATAAGATTCATAACTTCTCCTTGTGGAATTTTAAGTGCTTACATTTTAACTATTTACATTTTAAGTATTTAAATTGATCAACCCCGCTTTGGCGGAACTGAATAAAAACTATTCATCTTTTTCCCCTACTTCAAAAACATCGAGTATCGTTCTCGTGGCATCCATAACACTGACAATTTTGTTTTCAATTTTTAAAAGTTTTGCGCCCGCCGGAGATTGAGGTAATTTTTCTTTTTCTTCTTTAGTAACAGGTACAGCATTATCATATACTTCTTTATCAAGTGGTTGTCCTTTAGTTAGTTTTTTCTGCCATCCGGGTGGCAGCGCTTTTCCTTTTTTAATTTTTTTTTCTATACCCTTTGGTACATTTTTATGTTTTTCGGCTTTATTGCCTTTTTTTGCATAAGCCGGTGATAAAAAAGCCAGACATGTTAATATAATTATGATTTTCTTCATTTTTATCTCCTTATTGGATTTATTGATATATTTATTAAATATTTCGACGTGTATTAATAATAAAACAGGCGGATAAAAAAAATTACCGCATCGGTAAGTCGACTGAATTTAATCATTAATTAAAGAAATTGTCAATTTTCTTATTATATTTCCTAAGCAACTCCCATTGATTAATCTTCAGATTATTTCACAGAAACAGTATATATTGCATAGAAAATGAACAATTATTTTAAAAAGGATATTTAAAAAAATCGCAGAGGCTAATTGATTTTTATTTTTTAAGTTAAATATTATAAGCTAATAGAACCTGCCAGATTATTATTATTCATATTTTCCCACCGTCTTTTGGATCTGGATTTATATTTTGTTATGTAAGTTTTTTTATGTTAAAAGTTCATTTCAGGAATTTTTTTACCCTTAATAGGTATCTCAGATAGTAAGTAAAAGAGAATATTAAATAGTGCCCAGCAATAAATAAGCGTTCAAAGGAGAAGACAATGGACTTGATTGAATTCAGAAAAATCATGGAATTTGCCATAAAAAATGAGATTAAAGCCCAGGAATTTTACCAGTCAATTTCTGAAAAAGTTGATGACACACATCTTAAAAAAATGTTCCTCGGATTTGTTGAAGATGAAAAAGGGCACCAGGTTTTCCTGGAAAACTTTCTTTCAGGGGATTATGAAGAATTCCATTTAAATAAGAGTAAAGATATAAAACTTTCAGAAAAGGTTGAACGCCCGGAACCGGACACTTCCATGAAACCTGCAGATGCCATTGCCCTTGCAATGAAAGAGGAAGAAGACGCTATGAATCTATACATAATGTTAGCTGAAACGTTTACTGAACCGAAGACTCAGAAAACATTTCTTGACCTTGCCGAGATGGAAAGACGTCACAAACAAAAAATGGAAAATGCTTATGTTGACATAGGATACCCTGAAACCTGGTAAGTCTTTCTGAGAACAAATAAAAATTTATATCTTTCGTTATGGATAAAGGAGAAACTTAAATGTCCGGTTTAAATAATGATAAAAGCAACAAACCGATGCCCCTTGAAGGGGTTAAGGTTGTCGAATATGGTGTGTTTCATGCCGGACCTGGAGCTTCAGCAATTCTGGGGGATTTGGGCGCTGAAGTGATTAAAATTGAAAACGGTGTTGGGGACCCTGAAAGATACTGGACAACCCTAGGAGGTCTTGATGTATCAAAACCTGACGGGGAAAGTATATGGTTTGAAATATCAAACAGGAATAAAAAAGGGATACAGCTTGATATAAAAAAGGAAAAAGGACTCGAAATATTATATTCCCTTGTAAAAGAAGCTGATATTTTCATGACAAATCTTAGAAAAAGTACCAAAAAAAAACTTAAGATTGATTATGAAGCAATTTACCGGATAAACCCGAAAATAATTCATGCAAATGTTTCCGGTTTTGGACCTGAAGGCCCCTTCAGCGACCATGGAGCATTTGATCCTCTCGGTCAGAGCCGATCTGGAATGATGTATACAACAGGTGGAGAAGAACCAACCCTTATCAACCTTGGCATACTTGACCAATCAACTGCAATTGCAGCAAGCCATGGGATTATAACCGCTCTATATAACCGGGAGCGCCGCGGGGTTGGGCAGGAGATACATGTTTCTCTATATAGTGCAGCTTTATGGGTAATGTATGCAAATATGGTAATTCTCGGCGGGCTCTCCATTGAACCGAATCTTAACTGGTCCCGATCAAAGAACTCACCTTTACGTAACCGCTTCTGTTGCAAAGATGGAAAATGGATCATGGGAACCCATCATCCTGAAGAAAAATACTGGCCCGTTTTTTGTGAAATAACCGGTCAGCCGGATATTTTAAGTGACCCAAGATTTAAAGATAATGCCAGTCGTATAGCCAACTGTCCGGAACTCGTAGAAATTTTCGATAAGGTATTTGCATCGAGAACCCAGGAAGAGTGGATGAAAATTTTTCAGGAGAATGGTATGATGTTTAGCCCTGTTTATCGTAATGTTGATGTTTTAAATGATGAACAGGCCCTTGTTAATGATTACCTTGTTGATTTCGAACACCCTTTATTGGGCAAGATGAAAATCCCAGGTTATCCCATACATTTCAGTGAGAACAGTGCCGGTATTCAAAAATCTGCCCCGACCCTTGGCGAACACACCGACCTGGTCTTGAGCCAGATGGGATTTACCGATGAGGAAATCCGGAAATTCCGTGAAGATGAGGTGATTCCATAAGCCGGTCTATTATCAAAATATTAAGAGAGACATTTGAAAAAATTTCTTTTTCCAAATGTCTCTTTTTTTTCCAATAATTTCAGAACTACAATTTATCAATAGCCGTTAATTTTGAATAGGTGAATAGCTTTATTAAATATCAAATATACAAAAAGTAAAGCGATTCGGTCAATTATTGTTTATTCTTCTTTTCCCGTTTCTCTTTTCTTTTTTCCTTTACGGATTTGGCCGGCTTCTTTTTTGTATCTTTCCTGGTGTCCTGTGATTTTGCCACTTTGTCCTCCTTAAATTGTAAACTTATAGTTTTCATCTTTTTTCAGTATTTAATATCATAGTACTTATGCAGGGTCAATCAGAGATAAAATTTACTATCGAGCCTAACCTTTACTTTTATAATGGTTCCTTATTAAGATGAGTTATTGATATTCTCTATCAATTAAAGTAATATCTGGAGTAAATCCAATATGAAAATTGTATGGAGAGGGTCGTTACCCTCACATAATTGATGTCCGGAAAACAACTTCTCATCATTTCACTATTTCTGGAAGCCAGTGCCATTTCACTTCAACGTAGAGGAGGTAATTAAATGCGAGCTGGTATACATTACATTATTGCTGTAATATTACTGATAATCTATGGGGGGCAGGTATGTCCTTTTCTTGAATCCCTTTCAATCAATACGCTTGCTGCAGTAATTGCATTATGGCTTCTCCTTGCTTTTATAAGCCGTATGAAATTCGTAAAAACTACTATTGAAAACGCCGAGGCACAAACCAGGGCGGTACGGCAATTTTTTCTTGAAACAGGAATATTCTGTTCTGCGGGACTTGCCATGACCTTCTTTAATATGATTGTTTTTGGATTTCCTATTAGTAGCGGGTTGAAGTTGTTTGTGGGTTGTTCAACTTTGGGCTTTTTCGCAGCAGCTGATCTGGCATTAGCCCGTGATTATAAGGTTGCAGAAGAACTTAATAAGAAGGGTGATGCTCTTGATCTTCTTCCCCGTTTTTTTTCTCTCACCCGAAAATTTACTATTTTTGCCACAATACTGTCAGTGGTTACTTCTATTGTTTTAATCCTTGTCATAATACACGATCTTGATTGGATCCGACAATTACCGGCAAATACAAATCTCAGTTCAGCTTCAATAGGAATAATTAAGGAAATTAGCTTTATCCTCATAGTTCTTCTATCCTTTACTACAAACCTGATCTTTTCTTACACACGTAATCTTAAGTTTTACTTCGGCCGACAAACTTCTGTACTCGAAGAGGTTGCAGGAGGCAAGCTGGACGGACATGTTCCCATTACCACCAGTGATGAATTCGGGGTTATTGCCCATTATACCAATCAAATGATCAGCGGGTTGCGTGAGCGGACAAGGCAGTTGCAGCAGACTCAGGATGTTACAATTCTTACCCTGGCAAGTCTTGCGGAAACTCGAGACAATGAAACAGGTCAGCATATCATCCGCACCCAGAACTATGTACTTATCCTTGCACAAAATCTCAAATATCATCCCAAATTCCGAAATTATCTGGATGAAACAAGTATTGATCTTCTATTCAAATCCGCACCGTTACATGATATCGGTAAGGTTGGCATTCAGGATAATATACTGTTAAAACCAGGGAGTTTGACACGAGAAGAGTTCGAGGAAATGAAAAAACATACTGTTTATGGCAGTGATGCTTTACTGGCCGCAGAAGCCAGGCTTGGAAAGAATTCTTTTTTACACTTTGCCCGTGAGATTGCATGTTCTCATCATGAAAAGTGGGATGGCTCCGGTTATCCTGAAGGTCTGAAGGGTGAAGATATTCCAGTAAGCGGCCGCCTCATGGCTCTGGGTGATGTATATGATGCACTTATCAGCAAACGTGTATACAAAAAGGCTTTCAGCCATGAAAAGGCATATAGTATTATAATTGAGGGAAAAGGGACCCATTTTGATCCGGATGTTGTGGATGCCTTTATCAAGTGTGAAGAAGACTTTAAACATATTGCGGACCGAAACAGGGACCGGACCTGAAGAACATTTACAACGCCATCAAATCAATATACCCAGCCCAGAAAACCCATGGCTATAATATTTGCCGTAATTGCGATAATATAGAGGCTGCTGACGGTTATTATCCTTGCTTTCATGGATCTGAGGCTCAGAACTATGATACAGGCCACATAAAAATGAAAATAACCGAAAAGAAAAATGAGCCACACACCTTTGAAAGAAAGGTTCCACCAGGGATATTCCCATACCAGGTGACCGCCCTTGTTCAGCAGACACTCTACAAACACGCAAAAAGCGGCATAACCAATAGCCCAGAACCACCTGTTTGGTATCATGAGGATCTTTTCCTTTTTATCATCTGAAAGGGTATTATAATATATGATACCTGAAATGGCGAACATGAAAATAATCTCAATGTTCCACCCCACCATAGTCCTTAATGCCGTATCTCCCGGGGCAGTCCATAGAGCAGAACGCTGGGTCAGGTGAAAAACCCACCCGTTCCAGGTCTCATTGATAAAATCCATACCGAATACCGTTAATCCGCATAATACGGCATTCCAGTTACCCGACTCTCTGGCTTTCTTGATTTCACTGGTATAAATATAAAAGACAATAGCAAGAAGCGGGATGACATACCATTTAATTGTGGACAGATCCCTTAGGTTTTCCAGGGCCATTTGTGAAGCAGATGTGGGCATTTTAGACCTCCTTATTCCTTTTGAAAAAAAAGATCATTATGTATTAACCGGCTTTACATTGGGTCTTCAATATTTCTCTTATAAAGAGTCCATACTATTAATGTCAATATATCAATTGATGATGGCGTCGTAAAAAGTCTCCATCTACTGTGTTATAGTGCTTGGCCAGACATTCGACATACTACATGTATGCCTTCACGCCTGGCCAAACACTATGCCTTATATATGAAGATTTTAACTTAGCCATCGGTTATACTTTTTAAGAGTTCCTCAATTGATGTTCATTATGTAATCTCGGAGAAACTTGATTATCAGATTAACACAATGTCAACCCATAAATTTTAAACACTTAACTTTACAGAAATAAAAAGCACTATGGTTTTGTCCCTTGACTTGGTAGATTTTATGGTTATTTTATCAAGACTTTATAATTAAAAGGAGATTACCATGGAAAAAGTTGAGAATGGAATGTTTGTAAGCGTTGAATATAAGGGAACCCTGAAAAATGGAGAGATGTTCGATACAAGCGAAGGACGTCAGCCCCTTGAAGTAGCAATGGGCGCAGGTCAAATGATAAAAGGATTCGAGGCTGAACTATTAGACCTTTCATTGAATGATAAAAAAACATTCACCATTAGTCCTGAAGAAGCATATGGTCAAAGAGATGAGAACCAGATGCATAGCTTTGACAGATCAGAGGTACCGCCGGAGATGAATCCCCAGATTGGACAGACAATAGCTCTTTCCTCCCCGGATGGGCAACAGATTCCTGCCATGATTTCCCAGGTGGATGATGAGAAAGTTACCGTTGATCTTAATCACCCGCTTGCAGGTGAATCATTAACATTTGAAATAGAAGTGGTAGGCATCAGCAACACACCAACCCAGAGTCAAGAAGGGTGTGGATGCGATTCTGGATGCGACACAGAGGCCGGCGGAGACTGTTCTTCAGGTGGATGTTCTTCGGGGGGATGTTCTTAAAGATAATATAACCTGATCGCAGATCTACTATAGATCTACTATAGATCCACTATACTTTATTATTAAAGCCACCAGTGCTTTCATTTGAAAATTGCCAAGAACAGGAATTCTGACTTTACAGAATTCCTGTTTTGTTACATAGTCAATATTCTTTGCACTTTAATCCCTTCAAGAAGTGAAAACCTTCGTTAAATTTAAAAAAATTAAAATCCCGATTACAATATTCTTTTTATCTACATAAACGGGTTTCTAATATAATAAAAGCACTTCCGTCCACTTTGAAATCATGAATTATTGACTCTTAATGGAAATCCATTTATTTATTAATATCGAAATTTGATTTAGATGAAGACTTTTGATGAACTCGTAATAAATATAGTCGATGG
>JABHLN010000115.1 GCA_018693105.1 Desulfobacterales bacterium
TATAGCTTTTGGCCAGACGTTCTACATACTACGTGTATGCCTTCACGCCTGGCCAAAAGTTATGCCTTGTATATGAAGATTTATACTTAGCCATCTGTTATGTTTTTTACGGAAACATTATTATAAAAAATATATATAATTAAAAAGGCCGTCTACTGTTAAATCAGGCGGCCTTTTTTTATATCAAGGAGAATTGATTACTTAGTAAGCTTGACTACAAGGAACCCTCTATTCATACGCCACAGATACAAGAATATCGGATCTCCCTTATCAACTTTCTTTATTACTTTCTTATATCCTTTTACGTTTTTTATAAGTTTTCGATTAACTTCCAGAATAACATCACCTGACTGTATTCCAGCATCAAATCCTAAACCGTTTTCTTCAACTCCTGTTACAACGACACCTTCGGTTTTTGTTATATTTAACCTTCGTGCTATCTCTTTTGAGATATTGGTAACTTTTATTCCAAGTTCGTCTTTGTGAGTCGGGCTGTATTTACCGGATGCAATTCGGTCTTCTTCTCTTTTTGCAACCTTGAGCTTAAATGTTTTTTTATCACCATTTCTAATAACTTTTACTTTAATTTTATTTCCGATCTCCTTTTCGGCGATTATTCTTGTAAGATCTCTGGAATTCTTTATTTTTTTACCATCAATTTCAATGATAATATCTCTTGCCTTGATTCCGGCTTCATCTGCAGGGTGTCCCGGAAAAATATCCTGAACAAGCGTTCCTTCCTTTACATTGTAGTACTCGGCCAGTTCTTCGTTAAGATCTTGAATTGTTACCCCTATCCATCCACGGGTTACATCTCCATGGTCTTTTAGCTGGTTTATAATTCCGATAGCAAGATCCATAGGTATGGCAAAACCTATACCCTGGCCCCCCTGGATAATGGCAGTGTTTATACCGATTACTTCGCCTTTCATATTAAGGAGCGGACCACCGCTGTTTCCAGGATTTATTGATGCATCTGTCTGGATAAAATCATCATATGGGCCTGTTCCTATTACTCTGCCCTTTGCGCTTATTATTCCGGCTGTTACCGTATGCTCAAGACCGAATGGACTGCCGATTGCCATTACCCACTGACCGACTTTTAATTTATCAGAACTGCCGATTTTTGTTGCGGGCAGGTTTTTGGCTCCTTTGATTTTAATCAGCGCAATGTCAGTATTGGGATCACGTCCAATAATTTCAGCTTCATATTCTTTCTCATTTTTGAGCTTCACGGTAATCTTATCTGCATTTTCCACAACATGGTTGTTTGTTACAATATAACCTTCTTTATCGAAAATAAATCCTGAACCGAGGCTGCGCTGCTTATGCTCTCTTTTACGATTAGGTTTATTAAATCTATTAAAGAAATCACGCCTCGGGTCATTGCCAAAGGGAGACCCGAAAAAGTGATTATAAACCCTGTCATCACCCTTTTGTATTTTTACTGTTCGTATATTAACCACAGAAGGGCTGACTTTATCTGCTAGTTCAATAAAACTGTCCGGTTTTATTCCTGAATCGAAAGATTTTGCTTCCGAGTAAGGTGTAGATATAAAACCATTGATAAACAGAAAGCATGCAACAATAGTGAATATGGTATATAATGATTTCCTGTTGGTTTTCTTTTGTCTTATACTTCTCATTGCCTACCCCCATTAATTTATAGTTTTTATGCTATTAAGAAAAATTACGAACTAATTTATTTTCATCTTTATTTCCAAATCTATTTTCATGTGATCGCAAATCGTATGCCATAAATAGAATAAGAGTAATAAAAAATCTTAACGCATAGAAATAAAAAGAAAAAACTATTTTTATGCTGAAATAAACTTGAAAAGAATATTAAATACTGTTACAAAAAACAAATGACATGGATACTTAGTATCCACCCGGAGTGAATACTGGAAGATGCCTGGATATAAAGTATCCATACAATAATAGTACAAAAAATATACCTGAGAGTAAACCCTTTATATATAGAACTTCACGGTTATATAAAAATATGGCATCTATGTTGCAATTTACATTCTTATGTTGAAAAAATTAAAAAATATAAAATTTTTAACAAATGTTCCTCCCTGGATATTTGTCGGTGCTGTAGCGGTATTATTTCCCATATTTGCCTATATGACTATTGAGAATATAAACCGCCAGAAGGAAAACAATGCCAGGCTGTTGCTTGAGAAAGGTGCAGCATTGATAAGATCTTTTGAAGTTGGAACCAGGACCGGGTTGATGGGGGATCATTGGAGTGGAAAGCAACTTCGGCTTCTTTTAAGGGAGACCGCCCAGCAAAACGACATAATGTATCTAATGGTTGTTGATGAGAATGGACTTGTACTTGCACATAACGAGCAGAAAAATATCGGTAAGTCATATGGGAGAAACCTTAATCTCAGTAACATTGCAGCATCATCGGATTTAAAGTGGCGATTAGTTGAAATGCCTGACGGGAAAAAAGTATTTGAAGTTGTAAGGCGCTTTTCTCCTTCAAGGGGGCGAAGGGCAGTAATGATGTTCGAAGAGTTATTCAGTGTTTTCTCAGGAAACAACCGGGCATTTACCAACTCAAAATATATCATCTTTATCGGTCTTGATATGAGCACAATTGAAGAAGCAGCAAACTCTGATATTAGGCATACAATAATTATGGGAACCATACTTCTTCTTGTTGGTTTCGGAGGAATAATACTTCTTTTTCTCGCTCATAACTATCGAACTACACGTACATCCCTTTCAAGAATCAAAGCATTTTCAGATAATCTTGTGGAAAACATTCCTGTGGGGCTTGTGGCTGTTGATAATGAAAATTGTGTGGCTTCATTCAACCAGGTAGCTGAAAAAATTCTGGCACTAACCTCAGATATTATTCTTGAAAAAAATGCCGAAGAAATACTTCCAGGCGAAATGTGGGATATGATTGTATCCTCGGAAATCAAAAAAGGAATTGTAGAAAAAGAGATTAATGTTCCCGATATCAATGGAAAATCTATTCCAATGGAGGTTACTGCTACACTTCTTTATGATGAAAACAGGACATTTCTTGGATATGTTATTCTTTTCAAAGACCTCACTGAAGTACGGGCCTTGAAGGAATCGGCAGAAAGAAACCAGAGACTTGCTTCTATTGGAAGTCTTGCAGCAGGTGTAGCGCATGAGATTCGTAATCCTTTAAGTTCAATCAAAGGATTTGCTACGTATTTCAAGGAAAGATATGAAGATGTTTCGGAAGATCAACATACCGCTGATATTATGATTCAGGAGGTTGACAGGTTGAACAGGGTTGTAGGACAGCTTCTTGAGTTTGCAATGCCTATTAATATTACAGGTAAGTCTACAGATATACGGGAGATTATAAATAACTCCCTTTTGCTTATAGAAAAACAGGCAGCTGATAAGAATATTGAAATTCGCAAAGAAATACCTGATGAAATCGGCAATGTAATTATTGATCCTGACAGAATTAATCAGGTCCTTTTAAATCTTTACCTCAATGCAATTGACTCTATGGATTCAGGAGGCATATTGTCTGTAAATCTGAAATGGAATAAAGAAAGAAAAGGAACGGAAATAAAGATTTCCGATACAGGAACTGGAATAAATAAAGAAGATATATCACATATATTTGATCCATATTTTACAACTAAGTCATCAGGCACCGGTATTGGCCTCGCGATTGTTCACAATATTATCGAAGCACATAAAGGGGAAATAAAAGTTCAAAGCAGTGAAAATCAGGGTACTTCAATGATACTGTATTTACCAGGTTTAACCGGTTAAACTATATAGGATTATAAAAGGCGTTAATAATATGAAAGAAAAACAAACAGTACTTGTTGTTGATGATGATAATGCTCATCGTACAATGCTCCATACTCTTGTGGGAGGATGGGGCTATGAAATACGTGAAGCAAATGACGGTTCTGTTGCAATAGAGATGATTCAAGATGAACCGTTTGATATTGTTCTTATGGATATAAGGATGCTTAAGGTTTCAGGTATTGAGGCTCTTGAAAGTATAAAACGCTTCAATCCTCTGATACCTGTAATTATTATGACTGCATATTCTTCAGTGGAAACGGCTGTTGATGCATTGAAAAAAGGTGCCTACGATTACCTCACAAAACCGCTTGATTTTAATAAACTGCGCCATACACTTGAAAAAGCTGTCGAACATATACGCTTGAGTGAGGAAAACCGTATTCTCAAAGAGAGCCTTGGTAAACATTTTGATAAGGGTAATATTATTGGGCAAAGTCCAGCCATGACACGGTTTATGGAAACAGTGAACCTTGTGGCACCAAGCGAGGCAACCATTCTTCTTACAGGTGAATCCGGTACAGGCAAGGAACTTATTGCCGGTGCATTACATTTTAACAGTTCGAGAAGGGAAGGGCCGTTTATAAAAATTAATTGTGCTGCAATTACTGAAACACTTCTTGAGTCGGAATTATTTGGCCACGAAAAAGGAGCTTTTACAGGAGCTGATAAAAGAAAGGACGGAAGGTTTCTTCAGGCACACAAAGGGAGTCTTCTCCTTGATGAAGTAAGCGAGATGCCTCTTACAATGCAGGTAAAACTTTTAAGGGTACTACAGGAAAGAGAAATCACACGTGTGGGAGGTGATGAAGTAATAGAGGTTGATGTCAGACTGATAGCTGCAACAAATAAAAATCTGCAGGAGTTGATTAAAGAAGGGAAATTTCGTGAAGATTTATACTATAGGTTAAATGTTGTCACCCTTGAATTACCATCATTGAATGAAAGAGTTGAGGATATTCCTCTTCTTGCCCAGCATTTTCTTGAAATATTTTCAAAGAAGAATAAAAAAGAAATAAAAGGCTTTACTCCAAGGGCAATGGATAATCTTATACGATATAGTTGGAAAGGTAATGTAAGAGAACTCATGAATGTTATTGAGAGAGGAGTTGTTCTCGGACGTTCCGATTACATTGAAGAACATGACCTGCCTATAGTTAATGTGGCTTCCGGTATAGATGCTGTGGAATCCCAACCAGCTATAAATGACGGAATGAATTTTGAAATGTCATTAGAAGATGTAGAAAGAAAGACAATATTACAAACACTTGAATCTGCAGGAGGAAATAAAAGCGAAACTGCAAGAAGGCTTGGTATAACAAGAAGAACCCTTCACAAGAAGCTGAAAAAATATGGAGTAATGCCATAGAATTACTTGCCCTGGCCTGTATTCAAAACATTTTAGGCCCTTATTAGAATTGACAGAATTAAAAGCGAGTATCAATATTATTAAGACAGCCGGTATATTCAAGAGAGGAAGAAAAGATGAAAACCTTTGCCGATAAAGCTTACGATCTTTTAAGGAAGGTGCCTGAAGGGCGTGTAACAACATATAAAGAAATTGCACATGCCTTGAAAAGTAGAGCATACAGGGGGGTGGGGCAGGCCATGCGAAAAAACCCCTATGCTCCTGAGGTTCCCTGACATCGGGTTGTTGCCACATCCGGTCGGATTGGAGGATTTCAAGGAAAGATATCAGGAACTGCTATACATAAAAAAATAAAAATGCTCAAAAACGAAGGAATCGAATTCCACGGGGAAAAAATAAAGAATTTTGAAGAGGTTCTTTTCCGATTCTCATAGTAAGAAAATTTCACATAATTTGAGAATATAAGTAGCCTCACGCTTTCATTATTCCTGCTACAATGGCTGTGAATTTTTAGTGGATAGCAGGTAATATAAATTTCTGCCAAATTTTTGAATTTGCTTTATTAAAACATAGATATACCGGCCTTTAAGCCGGGATATTCAGGTTTTCAGAAATGAAGATATATTCAAATCTTGATGGCGTCGTAAAAAGTCTCCATCTACTGCGTTATATAAGTTGATAAGAAGTTCGACATACTGCATGTATGCCTTCACCCCTAATCAACTGCTATGCCTTGTATATGAAGATTTTTACTTAGCCATCGGTTATACTTTTTACGAGTTCGTCAAATCTTAATTTACTGATATTATCCAATTAAACGATATGGATAAGCTCGTTGAGTCCACTCACCTTTCGGGAAATCGTTGCTTAATAATTCATAAGCCGCTTTTAAAGGCGCGGGATCGCCTGTGTTTTTGTATTGGCTCACACCCCGTAAGTATATGGCTTCCGGAACAGCGTGTGTGTGTTTATAGTCTGAGATAATTATTTCCAATGTTATTAATGCCTCGGGGAACTTTTCACTATCAAATAGATATTTCCCTTTTCCAAGTAAAAGGCTTGCAATCAGATCTTTTGGTTCTAAAAAACCAAGTGTTCGGTGGTGTTCTATACCTTCGGGGCTTAATGTGATCAGGGTTGGGGTCCATTTAACATTGAAAACTTCGCTGAGAGGTTTGGTATCTGAAGTGACTCGTAAAGGAATTAAGGTTTCAGATATAAAACTGATTACCTCCGGGTCAGGATACGTAACTGCATCCATTTGCTGGCAGCCGATTCATCCGGGATTAAAGAAATCAAGTAGAATCGGTTTGTCTTCTTTTTTTGCCATGTCAAGTGCATGGTTCATGTCTGTTTCCCAATGTATTATATTTGTCATAATTTCACCTCCATTTGTAGATAATGCGGACAATTATGTATTGACGCATACCTACCTATATAATTAATAATAGTTCAGCAAAAATGAATGTCAATGCGCGAACTTAATTATGTTTTTGGAATGAATAAACTAAAATATCGGAATGTCAGCTTGGTTTGGACCAACTTTCCCATGAATCAATATCTTGTGGTATAGCAGGTACCTGTAAATGCAAGGGTATATTTGTTATTAAGACATAAAAGTCAAGAGTAGACTTGTGACCCCTAATTTGGTTTTGACAAAAGCAGGATTTCAGACATGGGTTGCTTTTTGGGACTATTGAATTTATAGAGGGAATTTGAGAAAAATATTTGCCTAAAGATCAGCATAAAGAGAAGCCCCAACAGAGAAGTGTGAAAAAAAACAAGAAAAGAATATAATAAATTTAAATCACAATTCAGGTTTTGACACCATAAACCCCAGGAACTTTTAGGGCATTCGAATATCAATACGACCATGATATATACACACGTGGCGAATAGGAACAAACTAGGTGTGAAAAGCCCTTTAGATTAAAAAATAACTAAAATCTGAACTTAT
>JABHLN010000116.1 GCA_018693105.1 Desulfobacterales bacterium
ACATCATGACTATTTCTATGAAAATAATTATGATCGCTATTGTTCTTATAAGTATTTTAAATGTTATGATGATGTCTGTTTACGAAAGGGTCAGGGAAATCGGAACAATGTCCGCCATTGGAACTGCTCCAGGTAAAATAATGGGACTGTTTTTAGCAGAAGGATTATCTCTTGGGCTTATCAGTGTCCTGGCCGGCAATATTATCGGCACCTTCGGAATTTATATTTTAAACATTTACAAAATCCGGTATGCTTTTGGTAGGCAAGATAATCTTTTATTGTCTCCGACAATCAGTTTTTCAGAGCTTGCCTGGGTGTCGGTGATAGTTTTGCTGGTTTCGGTTTTTGCCACTTTGCAACCTGCATATAAAGCTTCAAAGATGGAACCTGTTGATGCCCTGGGACATGTATAGGAGTTGTAAATTTTAAATTTCGAATTTTGCTTGCCTGTCTGTGAATCGCACACATACAGGGATTTGTTTCGCATTTATTTTTTCGTGCTTCGTCTTTCCGGTTTACCCGGGATAGGAGGATAAAAATGAAGAAAACGTTGCTCACAATGTTTATGTGTCTGTACATATCTGCTCCGGTCTTTGCCCTTGACGGTAATGAAATGCTTAAAAAAGTCGATCGTAACCTGAACCCGGAAAGTTTTGAAATGTACAGAAAACTTATAAATATTGAATCGGACGGCTCAAAAAAAGAATTTGTAATGTATTCAGTTAAAAAAGGAAAAGATAAGATTGCATCAGTCTTTCTGTCTCCGGCTAGCGAAAAGGGGAGGAGCACTTTACGAATCGGGGAAAACATGTGGCTTTATATTCCGAATGTAGGTAAGCCTATCCGTATAACCAGTTTGCAATCGGTAACCGGAGGAGTATTTAACAATTCGGATATTATGCGTGTAGATTATAGCACAGAATACAACTGCGAAAAGGTTGAACCGGCAGATGAAGGGCATATCCTTCACCTTAAAGCAAAGGCGAATACCGTTGCTTATGACAGAGTAAAAATGTGGGTTTATGGTAAAAGACTTCTTCCGGACAAGTTAGAATGCTTTGCTTCGTCAGGAATGATTATTAAAACTCTATATTTTAAAAATATTAAAGATTTTGGCAACGGTATTGTCCGTCCTGCAGTAATTGAGACAGACAGTCCTCTTTACAAAGGATATAAATCCATCATTGTTTTTGCAAAGGTGAAAGTAAAGGATCTGCCTGACGAAGTATTTACTCTAAATTACATGTCAAAAGTTGAAGGTCTAAGACAGTAATGAAATTAAATCTTCTCATAATGTTCTTTTTAATCTTTATATATATTTTCATCCCAGGAAATATATTTGCAGAAGATATAAGTTCAGATACGTTTGATCTTGACTTTGAAATTCCTGAAGTTGAAAAAAAACCATATTCATTCAATGCCGAATTTAAAATATCAGAGACGATAAAGGGGTTCGATGAGGACAGTCTCCTTTTTAATCAGAAATACCCGAACGGCAGGGATGATTACACCTTTTATCAAACCGATTTGAATCTCAAGTTTGAAGGGAGTTACCAGATTAGCATAGTAAAACTTTACGTTCGCCTCAATGGGGCTCTTTACTATAACGATGCAGAAGATTGGGAAAATGACCGAAGAACGGAAGAGGCTTATGTATCTTTGCTGCCAGGTCCGTCTATAACATTGGACGCCGGCAAAAAAGTATTAAAGTGGGGCAAGGGTTATGCCTGGAACCCGGCTGCCTTTATCAGCCGTCTGAAAGATATTGAAGATCCGGATGCAACCATGGAAGGATACTATGTTGTCAGCGGTGACTTTATTAAAAGTATTAACGGTCCTATCAAGACTATCGCTCTGACACCTGTAATTTTACCGGTATCAAGACATATCAATGATGAGTGGAGCATGGGAAGGGATACTATATGGGGATGTAAAATATATTTTTTTGCTTTTGATACAGATCTGGATATTATGTTTTTGTCCGGAGAAGAAGTTAAAGACAGGTTTGGAATCGATTTTTCCAAAAATATTTCTGTAAATTTTGAAATTCACGGTGAAGCAGCCATTGTTTTAGATTATGTTAAATATATAACTGATCAGCAGGGGAATCTGACTGAAAAAGAATATGACACAAAAAATTATCTACTTGGTACCCGCTATCTTACAAGTCATGATACAACTTATATTTTCGAATATTTCAGGAATAGTCAGGGTTATTCAAGGGGTGAAATGAAAGATTACTTTGCCCTTGTTGAAGACGGATACCAAGAATACATCAACAGCCGAAGTATGGCAAAGATTTCTAAAAGCAGGCAATATGGAAGCCAGTTTTATAACAAACAAACCGTAATGAAAGATTATTTTTATCTGAAAGTGTCGAAAAAAGAACCATTTGACATCTTGTATTTTACACCTTCTGTTGTCTGTATATACAATATCAATGATAAAAGTGGTTCAATTACACCCCAGATGACATACACATCCATAACCAATTTTGAATTTGAGCTTAAAACTACATTTCTTTTTGGAAAAGACTATACAGAATACGGAGAAAAATTAAATGATTATAAGATTTATGCGTCAATGAAGTACTACTTCTAAAGAAGTGTGTTAGTCAAATTGGCTGGTGTGAAACTCAACAACCACAATTTGAAGATGGTGGTTGAAATTAAAGACTGAAAGTCCCGGTACTGTTCTAAGACCTGTAATGCATTATGAACGAACTTGGAAAATGTAGGGGCATTAACCAATACAGTAAAAGATATGGTAGGATACTATACAGGTGCCCCGCAGAGAAACAATTTTAACGGTATGGATACTGCCAAAGATCTCCGTATCCATAAAAGTACTTTTTTAGAGAAATTAATAGATTTGGTATATTCTTACCAAAAATTGATGGACGATCAAAAACCATTCCAAAAAACTGTAAGCATGCAATACTGCGACTGTTAGTATTGCATCTATGCACTACTGCATCCCTTTGTTTCATACCTTACTATACATCCATCCGCATTTAAATATCTATAATCATAACTTATTATTATATTGTTATACCCCTTTTCGATGATTGGCATAAGGCTTGCTTTATTACATTTGGTAAAGGGAGATGGTTTTATTATGAAAGTTGCGATTACAGCATGGGAATATAAAATATCGCCTGTGTTTGATTCTGCCCAAAAGCTCCTCATTGCAGAAATTAAAGATAAGGAAATTATATCCAGACGCTACGAGTTTTTTAATCCTCAGATTATTTCTAGTCTGGTGGATGTTTTTGGTAGTATTAAAATAGATGTTTTGATATGCGGAGCGATTTCGGAAACTCCGGCAAGAATAATTGAATCCAGCGGAATAATACTTATTCCTTTTATCGGTGGTAAAATTGAAGAAGTACTTGATTCATATGCAAAAGGCAAAAGGATAAGACCGATGTTTTTGATGCCGGGATGTGGTCGAAGACGGAACAAAGCAAGACAACGTAAAGTTTTTTCAAAACAAGAAAGAGAGGTTGGTGTTATGCCTAAAAGAGATGGAACAGGGCCTCAGGGCCGGGGTAGCAATACAGGAAGAGGCCGTGGAGGATGTAAGGCCGGAAAAGGAAGTAAAGGGTCTGGCAGGAGAGTTGGAGGTCAAACCACCCGGGATAGACGCAACGGTGGTGGCCAGGGTAGCGGGAATAAAAGTTAACAAGTTTTAATAACAGATTGTTTTATTAAGGAGGTATTATTATGCCGGGATTAAATGGAACAGGGCCTATGGGTAGTGGTCCTATGACAGGTGGCGGTCGTGGAAGATGCAATCCTGCTAATCAGGGCTTTGCAGGACAGCCTTCAGTTATATCTGCCGGCTTCAGTAGAGGCTTTGGATCAGGCCGGGGAAGCAGACGTGGTTCGGGCATGGGAATGAGACGGGGTTTTGGTAGAGACAGCTTTAATGAAGATGCTTCTTCTGCCGGGATTACTGAAGATGAATTGAGCATGTTTAAATCTGAAACATCAACTATTAAAGTGATGCTTGAAACTATTAACAGGAAAATTACTGAACTTGAAAAGGCTTTATAATCTGTTTTGCTGCTTTGTCATATGCACTTGGTGTGCATATTTCCTAATCCTTAATCAGCCCCTAATGGAAGCTATTATCATCAGGGGCTGAGGCGGGATTAATTTGAAGCAGGTACTAATTTAAGAATAAGAAAGAGACAGATTGTTTGCCTAAATTTTTGCAACATTAATATTAGTAAGGGGATATAAATGCTTCGCATATTACTTGCAAGTACTGATAAAGATTCATTGTTTGATTTGAAAACAGGGTTTGAAGAAGGTGGTGCTCAAATCGTATGGGCCGTTACCTGCGGCGATATTTTTCTCAGATTAAAAGAAGAAAAATTTGATTTGATTGTTATTGATGAAAAACTTCCTGAAATGAATGGGTTAGAATGCATTGAAAAACTGATATATTTAAATCCCATGCTTAATTGTGCTTCAATAAGCTCACTTTCACCGGATGAATTCCACGAGGCAAGTGAAGGTCTGGGGCTATTGATGCAACTGCCTGAAAAACCTGACAAAGAGGATGCTTTAAAATTACTCGACCATTTAAAAATTATATTGAATTTAACAAAGAAGGTAAGCTGATGATAATAAGCGTTGCAAGCGGAAAAGGCGGTACCGGGAAAACAACTGTTGCCACAAATCTGGCTGTTTCCCTTAGATCTGAGGTTCAGCTTCTTGACTGTGATGTTGAAGAACCTAACGCTCATCTTTTTTTGAATCCAAAAATGGAAGAAAAAGAAGCTGTTATGATGTTTGTACCGGCAATTGATGAAGATAAGTGTAATTATTGTAAAAAATGTGCTGAAATATGCAGGTTTAAAGCGATTGCGGTAATCAGTAAAACTGTTCTTACTTTTCCTGAGCTATGCCACAGTTGCGGCGGATGTATGGAAGTATGCCCCGAACAGGCTGTTTATAGAACCGGCAGAAAGGTTGGTGATGTTGAAAAAGGCCTGGCAGATGATATCTTTTTTATTCATGGCCGTATGAGAGTTGGTGAGGCCATGTCGCCTCCTTTAATTAAAAAGGTTCGATCCTATATTAAGCCGGATATTATAAATATTATAGACGCACCTCCGGGAACTTCATGCCCTGTGATAGCAGCAATGAAGGACACTGACTTTGTAGTTATGGTAACTGAGCCCACCCCGTTCGGACTCCATGATTTAACATTAGGTGTTGAAGCTGTAAAACTACTTAATATTCCATGCGGACTTGTGATTAATCGTTCAGACATTGGCAATAACGATGTCCGTGACTATGCTAAAAAAGAAAACCTTCCGATTCTTCTTGAAATACCTTTTGATCGTAAAATTGCTGAAGCATATTCACGTGGTAAAATGATTGTGGATGAAATGCCGGAGTGGAAAGACAAATTTATTGGATTATACAATCATATTGAAGATCTGGTGAAAAAGGAAAAGAACTAATGAAAGAACTTGTAATATTAAGTGGTAAGGGTGGCACTGGAAAAACCAGCCTGACGGCTGAATTTGCGGCAATATCTAATAGTAGAGTCTTGTGTGATGCAGATGTTGACGCTGCTGATCTCCACCTTCTTATGGCACCTGAAATAAAACTACGAGCTGATTTTAAAGGCGGTGGTTTAGCTTTTATTAATCAGGATAAATGTATTGAATGTCGAGAGTGTATAGAACTATGCAAGTTTGATGCGATAAGTGATGATTTTATTGTTAGTGAAATAGACTGTGAAGGATGCGGTGTTTGTGTTGATTTATGTCCTGAAAAAGCTATCGAATTCCCGATTCAGACTTGTGGAGAATGGTATATTTCGGAAACAAGGTTTGGACCTATGGCTCATGCTATATTGGGCATTGCACAAGAAAATTCCGGGAAGCTTGTGGCCCTTGTAAGGCAGGAGGCAAGAAAACTTGCTGAAAAAAAAGGAATGAATTTGATATTAACTGATGGTCCTCCAGGCGTAGGGTGTCCTGTTATAGCTTCAATAGGAGGAGCAACCGCTATTCTGATAGTTACTGAACCAACGGTCTCAGGGATTCATGACATGAAAAGGGCAATTGAATTAGCTGCTCATTTTAAAGTTCCTGCAATGGTTTGTGTTAACAAATATGATTTGAATCCGGATCAGGCTAAGAACATTGAAAATCTGGTTGAAAAGCAGAATTTAACATTTTTAGGAAATATTCCGTTCGATCCTGTTTTTACTAAATCTATGGTTCAGGGCAAAACAATTGTTGAATATGAAAAAGATTCAAGCACCCTTCAAGTTATTAAAAATATATGGGAAAAAATTATGGGATCTCATGAAATGAATTCAATTAATTAGAAGCTATTTAAAAATAATCATAAATGAATAAAGGAGTAGAACTTATGAAAGATGGAAGAATTGCGGTTCCCTCAAATGGAGAAGGCGGTCTGGAAGGAACTCGTGCAGGCCATTTCGGTCATTGTGATGTATTTACTTTTATCGATGTGGAAAATGGAGAAATTAAAGAAGTTACAACACTTAAAAATGACGGTCATGTTCAGGGCGGATGTATGGTGCCGGTAAATCTACTTGCCAGTCACAACGTAAAAGCACTGATTGTAGGGGGCATCGGCACGAGACCGCTTATGGGATTCAGACAGGTAGGTATTGATGTATATCATGATGATCAAAGAAATGTGATTGGACCGGTGGTTGAGGATCTTATCGCTGGGAAATTAAATGAAATTAGAAATGACCAGGTATGCGGCGGCGGTGGTGGTAGTATGTAAATCAGTTATAAAGGGGGTACTATAAATGAAAATAGCAATTACTTCCAAAGGTATAGATCTTGATTCTGAAGTTGACCCGAGATTTGGCAGGGCGGCTTATATACTTGTTGTTGACACGTTCAGTCTTGGAATTGAAGTGCTTGATAATTCAGAAAAT
>JABHLN010000117.1 GCA_018693105.1 Desulfobacterales bacterium
AAGCTCTCCGATTTCATCCAGAAATAGAGACCCTTCCGATGCAGTCATAAATTTTCCTTTTCTGTCGGCAACTGCGCCTGTGAAAGAACCTTTTACATGACCGAATAGTTCACTTTCAATAAGTCCGGATGGAATTGCCGCGCAGTTTATGGATACCATTGGCCCGTTTCTCCTCGGGCTGTTTTGATGTATGAGTCTTGCGAGAACTTCCTTTCCTGTTCCCGACTCACCGGTAATAAGGACGGTAGCCTCGCTGTTTGCGACCCTTAAGGTTGTGTCGAGAAGTTCTCTCATGGCTGAGCTGGCAGAAATTATTCCTTCGGTTCCGGAAAGCCTGTTTATTTCGTCTGAGAGGAATCTGTTTCGGGATCTAAGGCTTTTAAGTTCAAGGGCTTTAATGCATGAAAGCCTGAGAGTATCACGGTCAAACGGTTTTGTAATAAAGGTGTATGCCCCTTTCTGCATGGCTTGTACAGCCATTTCTATGGATCCGAATGCAGTAATGACTATTACGGGTGTTTCGGGTGATTCTTTTTTTATCTCTTCCAATAGTTCCAGTCCGCTGATGTCATCAAGTTTTACATCGGTAACAACAAGGTCAGGAGTCTTTGATTTGAATATTCTGAGACCTTCTTTTCCGGTGGCAGCAGTTACAACCTTAAAACCTTTTGATGTAAGATTGTATTCGGTCACTCTACGAAGATTTTTATCATCGTCTATTAATAAAATCAGATTTGACATATTTCACTTTTCTTTCGGAATTATTAAACTATTATGGCTGTTTTCATCTGAATCGGGAAGATATATATTAAAACATGCTCCGGGGCCGGATTTGTCGGAAATGTAACCCGTATCAGACTTGTCTGAAATGTAAATGGACCCGCCGTAGCTTTCAACAATTATTTTGCTGATCGCCAGCCCAAGGCCTGTACCCTCATCCTTAGAAGTGAAAAAAGGTTCGAAGACTTTTTCATGATCTCGTGAAGGAACTCCCTTGCCGTTGTCTGATATTTGAATCAGGATGCCGGTTTCTTTTTCTAGAAAAGTTATGCGGATTTCACCTTTTTCAGGAATCGCATCAATGCTGTTAAGTATAATATTAAGGAAAACAGTTGATAGTCGTTTTGCGTCAACCGGGAAAGCCCCAATAGAATTCATATCTTCAATTATCAGAGTTATTGATTTTTCATTCAGATTATTTCCTATAAGATTTGAAACATGTTCAATAACTTTTGAAAGAGGTTCTAATTGAGTTGTTTTTTCAGGTTTCTGGCCTCTGCAATATTGAAGAACATCATCAACTGAAGAATTTAACCTTGAAACCTCCTCAAGGAGTATTGCGACAAATTCGTGTTTTGGGTGGTCATCAGGGAATTCATCAAGAAGTATTTCAGCAGTACCCCTTATTGACCCCAAAGGATTTTTTATTTCATGGGCAAGGGATGCAGAGAGGCGTCCAAGAACAGAGAGCTTTCTGCTCGTTCCTAGTTGTTCTTCTGCATCTATAAGGAGTTCGGATTGTTCCTGCAGCCTGTCATATGATCTTTTTAATTTTTCAGAAAGCTTTTTGTATTTTTCTCTCAAACGGGACTCACGACCGGATATTATACCGACAACTATACCTGCTGCAATATAGAGTACAATCTCAGTTAGCTCGCTGAAATATGCTTCCGGTCCCTGTCCTATAAATAAAAGTATATGGGGAATAAATGCAATTGAAGTTAATAATGCAAGAAATACTCCACCCTTTACCCCGAACCAGATGGCTCCTATTGTAATCGGGAAGTAGCTTAAGCGCCGGTATGTATTATGATAAAAAACAAGGTGACCGGGTGTAAAAAAATGCAAAAAACCTATTAATAATACAGAAACAACAAGAAAAATAAAAAGGGCTTTTCGCATGGCGGCACATTGTTTTTCTTGATATTATTCCGAAGGCAAGGTGAACTGTGGTTCACCGAGCAGAAAATTTCCTTTTTTTATCCATCCTTTAAGAATTTCAGCAATTTCTTTTGCTTTTACGTAGCTTGAAAGTGGTACTGTCTGAATCTCCCTGTCATTTAACTTTATAGTTCCGCTTTTAAGATCCGCATAGCTGACCTGCCCAAGGCTTTTTGATTTTCCATTTGGGTAATCTACACCGTAATCTATAATTTGTGTAAACAGATCTTCATCAGATACAGCTGTGTACATTGCCATTTCTTCATTTAAGATGGGAATAGGTATACCGAGTCCGACTGCAAGGCTGCATCCGTATCCAAGGAGACTAATTCCGCGGAGCCATTCCGGCTTCATCTGTTTCATATCTCCCATTACCCATAATGTTCCCGATGGAGAAAGTGGAATTCCTTTTTCAGTTCGAGCAACTCCCGGTTTGTGTTGAGTACCATGCCATGTAACATGCCCCTGGCCTCCGCCAAGGAATATCCTTGTTCCAAGACCGATTGTTTTATAATAAGGATCATTAAAAAGGGGACTTAACTGTCCGGCGCTGCAGTAATTTGCATTAACTGCATTCGGTTTAAGAATGCCCATATATGTATATATTGTCTTTTTTGTCATATTTACTGCACAATTGTAATTCTGATAACCGTTTCTTGGATTACACAATGTCGCTTGCGGCAGTTTTGAAAGCTCGATTTCATCTTCAACATATTTATTTGGATAGCAGGATGTTCCGTATGCCGATGCTTTAATATGTACTTTTTCCCCTGCTAAAAGATCCTCAATAACATGCCCACCGCCGTATTTAAACTCACCGGGCCATACTTTGTTCAGGGGATCATCTTCGCATGGTTCAGTAGCTCCAATGTAACAGTCGACTGCAGCCATACCAGCATATGCCGAAACATTGTTGAGCCATACTTTGGATGCTTTTATTGCCGGTTGTGTATGACCAAAATTTATTACTGCTCCAGACGAACACATGGGAGCGAAAGTTCCTGTGGTTACGATATCCACATGTTTTGCGGCTTCTTCAGGGCCGTTTTCTCTAACGATATCAATAATTTCTTCAGCTGTTACAACAACAACATCGCCTGATTTGATCTTGTCATTGATTTGTTTATAAGTCTTGTTTATCTTATGTTTTTTTTTGGACATAATAGTTTTCCCATGCTAAATATTTGATGCTTCCGTAAAAAGTATATATGATGGCTAAGTATATATCTTCATATACAACTATAACGCAAGTAGTCCCGCTATAGCGGGATTACGCGCCTTCATAATTCAAGCATTCTGTCAAGAGCCAACCTGGCGTCCCCCTTAATTCGTTCGGGTATTGTAACCGTATTTAACTCTCCAATGTTTTCAAGTGCAGCTAAAAGGTTTGTCAGGTCTATTTTGTACATGTTAGGACAAAGAGATTCAAATAGAGGTATTATGGTCTTATCAGGATTTTCAGCAGCGAGACGTTTAATAAGATTTATTTCAGTTCCTATTATAATAGTTGATCCTATAGGAGCGCTATCGACATATTTTACTATAAAGCTTGTGGAACCTGTAGCATCTGCAATATTTACAACCTCCTGGGTGCATTCAGGGTGAACTACTATTTTCGCACCAGGGTGTTTTTCTCTCATCTTTTCAATGTGTTCAACCTTGAAGCGTGTGTGAACAAGGCAGTATCCATCCCATAGAATTACTTTTGCTTTTTTTATCGTTTCCGGGGTATTTCCACCAAGTGGTTTATCATGCTTCCATACTATCATTTCATCAGGCGGGATTCCCAGTCTATTCCCGGTATTTCTTCCAAGATGTTCATCGGGGAAGAAGAATATCTTTTCCCGTTTGCCGAAAGCCCATTTGAATGCGTCAGGCGCATTTGAAGATGTGCATACTGCGCCACCGTTGCGGCCGCAGTGAGCCTTTATTTCTGCATCAGAGTTCATGTAAACTAGAGGGGTTATATTTTCAGCACCCACGATTTCCGTAACTTCATTCCAGGTATTATCAACCATATAAGAGTCTGCCATATCTGCCATCCAGCATCCAGCACCCATATCCGGGATTTGAACTTTCTGGTGCTCCTGTGCAAGAATTGCAGCACTTTCAGCCATGAAATGAACACCGCAGAAAACAATGTATTCAGCATTTTTGTCTGTAGCCGCCTTCTGGGACAACCCGAAAGAATCTCCCTTGAAGTCGCAAAGATCAACAATGTCCATTCGCTGATAATGATGAGTTAGTATAACCAACCTGTTCCCAAGTTCTTTTTTAATTGTTTTTATTCGTTCAATTATTTCATTTTTTTTATTATTGTTCATTTTCCCTTCTTTTCTCCATTGAAAACAAATACTTATTCTAAATTACATGAGATGCTTCAGTAAACCGTTTTAAACGATTCTTATATCATAAAAAAAAGAATATATCTGTATTTATAATATTGTAAATCGTCTTTTCCCTGAAAAAATCATCAATCCTTCTTTTTTCACACTTGCCAGTGACATATTAAGGGTCTTGCCGAGATTCACAGCAAGAGCTGTGGGGCGTGACATGCCAATCACAACAGCTAATCCAGCCCTTGCAGCCTTTTGAACCATCTCATAACTGATCCTGGATGAAAGGATCGCCATGTAAGCATCTTCGCTTCTTTCCATAAAGACCTTACCTATAGCCTTATCAAGGGCATTATGACGTCCCACATCTTCTGCTGTAGAGAGCACATCCAGGCTTGAATTTAGGATCATTGCAGCATGGGAGCCCCTTGTTCTTTTATAAATCGGCTGAAAATCTGTAAGGCTGTCAACACATTTAAGTACCCGAAGAATATTTATTTTTGTCTCATTTTTTACAGCACTGATAACCTGCATCATATCATTTATAAGTTCCTTACCGCAGATTCCGCAGCTTGTCTGGCTGACAAATCCTTTTCTTTCAAGCAGGGCTGAAACCTTTGATTTTCTATCATGCTCTAGTGTGACGGTAATCACATTGGTATCACCATCGTCACAGAGGCCGATTGTTTTTATATCATCCGGAGTGTCTATGATACCTTCGGCAAGACAGAACCCGGCAGCATGATATGTTTCGTCTCCAGGTGTGCGCATTACTACAGCATAAGGCTTACCTTCAATACGTATAGCAAGAGGTTCTTCTGCGATCAGTTCATGGGTTTCATCGTGAAGACCGCCGTTTTCATAAAAAGTTATTTTTGATAATTGTGATGTTGTCATAATTTATTTTGATGACTTATAAAAAGTTAATTAGGGATGACAAAGTAAAAAGTTCAAGATCAAGGCGCCGCAAATCCCTATGAATGAGGTGTGCTTATCGTACAACGCAGATATTGGGCTTTTTACGATGCCATCATTGTTATTACATCACCGCAACGGATCGTTCCACCCTTTAATACCTTTGCAAATATACCTTCTTTTGGCATTATGCAATCCCCTGCTTTATAATATATAGCACACTTGTTATGACACTCTTTACCTATCTGAGTTATTTCAACTTCTGCTCCTTCTCCAAGCCTGACCTTTGTACCTATTGGTATCTCTTTCCAGTCAATACCTTCGGTTGCTATATTTTCCGCAAAATCTCCAAATGTAACGTCAAGTCCCTGTTCGCGAGTTTTCTCAATGCTTTCCGAGGAAAGAAAACTGACCTGTCTGTGCCAGTCGCCAGCATGAGCGTCTCCGGATATTCCGTGGTTTTCAATAAGTTCAACCTCATTGATCTGTTTTTTTACAGTACCCTTTTTTTTACTTGTTGATATTGAAACTATTTTCATTTTAACTCCGTTCTACTAATTTGGAAAATTCCGTAAGATGCAAAAATATTTGGAAGAATTTTAATGACCCTGCCATCGGTGTTGTCTTTATTAGGAGATATTGCAATTTCTTTAAGTATTTTAAATCCAATATCTTTTGAATATTTTCTAAAGTCCTTAATGCTAAGCACACGTATATTAGGTGTATTGTACCATTCATAAGGCAATTGTCTTGTAACAGGGACATTTCCTGTTGTCAGAATTTGCTGGCGAATTTTCCAATGGCAGAAATTCGGGAAGCTGACAATTCCGACTTTGCTAATTCTAAGTATGGAATTTATTAACTCAGAGGGCTCATATACCTGTTGAAGGGTCTGGCTTAAAACAACATAGTCAAAGGAATTGTCCGGATAATCTTCAATTTCTTCATTAATATCCCCCTGAATTACGGAAAGACCTTTTTCAATGCACTTTGCCACTTTTGATTCAATAATTTCTATGCCGGTTTCAGATACATTTTTGTTGCTTTTCAGATAATGCAAAAGCTCACCCTCTCCGCATCCAAGACCGAGTACTCTGGATTCAGGGGCCACCCATGATGCAATTATGCGAAGATCATAGCGCATATAGTTATTTTCTGACTTCATAATTTACACCTTCTAAAAAACGCTTAATCAACAAGGAAAGCCGGTCATTAGGTATTAGGAAAGCATCATGCCCGCAATTTGCTTCGATTTCACAAAAGCTTACATCAAGTCCGTTTTTCTTCAATGCTTTTACAATGGCTTTTGACTGATAGGTAGGGTAAAGCCAGTCTGAAGTAAAAGATACTATAAGAAATTTGGCGGATGC
>JABHLN010000118.1 GCA_018693105.1 Desulfobacterales bacterium
AGTTTTAAACACGATTATTTTTTTGGCTCTGTCCTGTTCAACAATATGGCCATTAACTGTTATACCCTCAACTAATGGTTGGCCGACTTTCATTTCTTCACCATCAGAAAACAGAAGAACATTATCAAATGAAACAGACGATCCAACATCTCCTGACATTTTCTCAAGCCTTAACGTATCACCGGCCTTAACTTTATATTGTTTACCCCCGGATGCAATTACAGCATACATGGTCAAATTCCTCCTTAAAGTTCTTCTAAATTAATACACATTTGTAAACTTACATATTCTATTGTTTTTTAAATATTTGTCAAGAAAAATAATTTATCTTTACCAATAGAAGGTATTTATTCTAAACATCTATAAAATTTATAGATGAAGCTATAAATCTTAAAAAACTCTTTATTGCAATCACACCACCAAAATCCTTCCGATTATAATAAATTTCCACTTATACCGGACAGGCTGGAATGAATTATATATATAACAAACATAACCAACTATAACAATAGCGAAATATTCTAAATATTTCCATGCATGCAGTTATTATTATAGGTTACTGAAATCATAAAAACAAAACCGATGGATGCAGTCAGTCTGCCAACTTGACTATGGTATATGTTTTCTATATATTTAATTTTATCATCATATTATTTGGTCAGGAAAAGGCCGTAATTATCAAAAATTAATCATTTTTAAGAAAACCTGTAAAATCCAACCCTAAAAATTTGAATACTATTCTGTATTAGATCATATAAAATGAGCAAGTTTTAATAACAAGGAGGGAAAAATGGAAATAGTTGAAGTCAAATTCGGAGAATGGTTCGACGAAGGGTTCACTCTGTATAAGGAAAATTTCGGGCTTCTGGTTCTTTCATCTCTTGTCTTCTGTCTACTTTCAGGAATAACATTCGGCATACTTTTGGGTCCAATGATGGCAGGTTTAGTATTAATCATATTCGGCCTTGTTGACAAATCAGACCCCGAACCGGGAGTGGGTATAATCTTCAAAGGATTTGACTTTTTTGTTCAGTCATTCCTTTTATGTCTTGTCTGGGGACTTGCCATTATTATAGGTTCTATAGTTTTGTCATTTATTCCGGTTCTCGGACAATTAGCATCGCTTTTTGGATCATACGCACTTCAAGCTTTATTAATGTTCGCCATGTTCCTTATAGTGGATAAAAAAATGGATTTCTGGACCGCTTCAATGGAAAGTATGAACAGGGTAAAAACAAACTTCTGGCCTTTTCTCGGCCTCTTTGCTGTTACTGCTATTATTTCCAGTGCTGGTGCCATAGCATGCGGAATAGGCATTATTTTTACTATTCCAATTCAGTTCTGTATCCTGACCGTTGCATATAAAGATGTATATTCAGCGATACAAACTGATGCACCAATCATTGAAGACTCTCCTGCTGATCAAGAAGAAACAAATCAGTAACCTTGATGGCGTCATAAAAAGCCTCCATCTACTGCGTTATAGCGTTTGGCCAGACGCTCGACATACTACATGTATGCCTTCACGCCTGGCCAACCACTATGCCTTCTACATGAAGCTTTTTACTTAGCCATCGGCCTATACTTTTTTACGAGTTCATCAAACATAATATTGATTTTATGAACACTTTTTTTAATCATGTACATTCGAATAAGGCGGATATCAGGGAATATCCTTTGTTTTTTTCCTGGTTCCGACCGTCTTCATACCTGTATGTTGCAGGTTATCATCTGTTGCCTGCCCTAATAACAGGGACGGCATTGCTGCTGGCTGATTTTGTCCCGCGATATTTTCTCCCTGTTGTATCCTGCCTGTTTCTCCGGTTTACAGGATATCCATGCCCGTTCTGCGGATTCACCCGGTCTTTCTGGGCAATGGCCGACAGTAACTGGGAGTTTGCTTTTAGCAATTGCCCTCTTGCATGCCTCCTGTATATTGCTGTCATTATTGTATTTTCATGGAATACCTCTGCCCTGATGTTAGGTATTATTATTAAAAGGGGCAAATTGTTGCAGTTAGAAACAGGTAAAAGAGGATGGGTTGTATTTTTTTTCTCAGCATTAATAATACTTAACTGGATATACAGGCTAAGCTCAGGTCTGACATAACCGATACACATTAAAGGCGTTGTTCATAGGAAGAAGTGTTGCAGGTGTTTGATAATAACCCCGAATAAGTAAAAAATACCCTATGGCTAAGTAATCCCGCTGTGGCGAGACATATACAAGGTATAGTTGATGATCAGGAGTGAAGGTATACATGCTATCATGCCGAACTTCTGATCATCTGCTATAAAGTAGTAGGTGGAGACTTTTTACGACGCCATCACTACTCGTTTTTAAACTTTTCAAGGGTTGACTCAATTAGTTCTCTTATCTCATCCAGCCTTTCTTCAGACATGGCCTCAAAGCGAAGAACAAGTGCCGGCTGTGTGTTTGAGGCTCGCACAAGTCCCCAGCCATCATCAAACAACACACGCACACCGTCAATATCAATTACATTATAATCCTTTCGGAAAAAATCAGTAACCTTTCGAACAAGATTAAATTTCTTTGCATCAGGACATTCTACACGTATTTCCGGTGTTGAATAGGTCTTTGGAACATCTGCCAGAAGTTCCGGCATGGTTTTGCCGGTATCGGCTAATATCTCAAGCAGCCTGCATGAAGCATATATTGCGTCATCATAGCCGAAATAACGGTCGGCAAAAAACATGTGTCCGCTCATCTCACCGGCCAGTTCCGCATTTTCTTCTTTCATTTTCTGTTTTATCAAGGAGTGCCCGGTTTTCCACATTATCGGCTTCCCCCCGTTTTTTTCGATATCATCATACATGGTTTTGGAGCACTTAACTTCCGAAATAAAGGTTGCCCCGGGTTTTCTTGACAATATCTCCCTTGCAAAAATAATTATCAGCTTATCGCCGAAAACCATGTCGCCGTTATGATCAACGACACCGATACGGTCTCCATCACCATCATATCCGATGCCCAGGTCAAGCCCTTTCTCCTTTACAAGAGATATCAGATCCCTGTTATTTTTTAATACAGTGGGGTCTGCAATATGGTTCGGATAGGTGCCGTCCATATCACAATAAATATCATGAACTTCACATCCAATGCCTTTAAGTATAGGTATGGCAGTTACCCCGGCAGTTCCATTCCCGGCATCGATACCTACCCGAAGCGGTCGGGATATATTGATGTTGTTTATAATATGGTCTTTATATTCCGGGATAACATCAACGGAAGCAAGTGTTCCATTACCTTCAGAAAAGGACTGTTCTTTTATTATTCCCAAAATCTTCTGAATATCTTCTCCATGTATTGAATCCAGACCGATACACATTTTAAAACCATTGTATTCAGGGGGATTATGACTGGCGGTGACCATTACACCACCTTCCTGGTTCAGGTGCTTGATTGAAAAATACAAAACCGGAGTCGTGCATACACCGATATCAATAACATCCATACCCACTGATCGAAGTCCTTCAATAAGCTTTCCTGTATAATGACCAGATGTTACCCTGCAATCCTGCCCGACTGTAATCTTCGAGCTGCCATGCTGATAAAGAAAAGTTCCAATGCCTTTACCTATCAGCGTTACATCATCGTCGGTAATATCCTTGCCGGCAATCCCCCTGATATCATATTCCCTGAAAATTTCCGAATTCATACCAAACTCCTTTTCTTGATAATCCCACAAATTATAAACAATAGAGGCTTTTTACGACGCCTTCTTTTCTTTATACCATCGTAAAAATTATAACCGATGGCTAAGTAAAAATCTTCATATACAAGGCATGACGCAGTAGATGGAGACTTTTTACGACACCACCTTTTCTTTACCATCCAACAAATAATGTAATTAAACCCACTATCCAGCAATATGGTGCAAACAGGTACAAATTACCCTGCTTTACAATATAAACAAGAAATTTCAATGCAAAGTAACCTACAATACAGGAAACAAGCGTTCCTGTAAGTATCACACCGATAGGATTACCACCTTCGGCAGGTAAATCTTTAAGGGTCAACAGTCCTGCTCCGAAAATGGCCGGTATTGATAGAAGAAAAGAATACCTTGCAGCAGTCTCTTTATCGAGGCCGAGAAAAAGGCCGATCGCTATAGTAGTCCCTGATCTTGAGATTCCCGGTATGATTGCCATTCCCTGTATTATCCCGATAATCAGTGAATCTTTTAATAAGAAACCATTAATATCTTTTTCTTTTGTCTCCATTTTGCTCTTATACCGGATAAGGACTCCTGTCAAAAACAGGACAATACCTGTAGCAATAAGCATGAAGCCCACAAGGATAATAGATGAGAAAAGCCTTTCTGCCACCTTCTGAAGAAAAAAACCAATTAAGGCTGTGGGAACCGAACCTGCAATGATTAAAACAGCCATTTTAAAATCCGGATCCTTGTACAAATCCTGTAGTTTTATTCCGGATGAAAAAACTAGTCCCGTACTGCGTATTACTGAAACGATTATCGCCCATATATCCTTTCTGAAGAAAATGATAACAGCTACAAGACTTCCAATATGAAGGCACACGTCAAATAAAAGTTCAGGTTCCTTTAAACCGAAAAGCCGCTGGAAAAGCACAAGGTGACCTGAACTGCTCACGGGTAGAAATTCGGTAAGTCCCTGTATAACACCTAACATTACTGACTGAAAAAAATTCATCTATTCCTTGTTTTTATATTGGCAACAAAAAGTCCGCTGTGAATGATATACGAATCTGAGGTTATATTAGAACCCATCTAAAAAATATATATTTGAAATCGTGTTAACCTATCATTTTTCTAAAAAAAATAACAGAATAAAAAGGCAGGAAATATAAGGATCTATTGAAAATATGTCTGATGGTTAATCGACCCGGCCATGGCAGATCATGTACAAAGCATAATTTGAGACCTTTGCATAGTGTGCCGGGTGTGAAGTTATACATGTTAGTATATCAAATGTCTTGCTAAACAATATGACGCATTAGTCATGCTTTAACGGTATTTACGGCGCTATTATTTTGAGGAACCTTTGAGGATCAGTGCTTTTTGCTTTTCTTTGTCTCTTTTGTCTTTCGCAACAAAAAGCGGTTTTCCGTTGTCATAGGCTTTTTCAGTATAGTACATTAGAGTTGCCGGTGTCGATGGAGAGGGTGTAAAGACCTGAATCTGCCGGGGTTTGAACTTTAGAACTCTTCGGCTGAACCTGTTTAAGCGCTCCATGTCTTTGAGTGTACATCCAGGATAAGCTGCTATAAAATAACAGGTTAAGAACTGTTTCTTGCCTACCCTGCGATTGATCTTTTCAAAGCTGTGGAAGAATTCCAAAAAGTTCTCAATTGGAGGTTTTCCCATGAGTGTAAGGATATGATCTTCGGAATGCTCAGGTGCGACCTTCAGCTGCCCGGAAATATGATGCCGGATAACCTCTTCAAGGTATTTCATACCGTATGTTTTATCTTTAAGTACGAGGTCATAGCGTATCCCTGAACCGATGAATACCTTTTTAACCTTCGGTATCCGCCTGATTTTTTTCAGCAGGTTAATCTGAGGGAGATGGCTGATTTCCAGTTTATCACAAGCTATCGGAGTGAGGCAGCCCTTGTCACGGCATGCTCCTTTGGTTTCTTTCCGTTTGCATTCAATGCCGTACATATTAGCGGAAGGGCCTCCGACATCCTGAATATACCCTTTAAATTCAGTATGTTTAGTTAAAACCGATGCTTCCTTCATAATAGACGATTCGCTCCGATCCGTAATTCTTCTCCCCTGATGTACAGATATGGCACAGAAGTTACAGTCTCCATAACATCCTCTGTGGGTGATAATTGAAAAACGGATTGTTTCAAGTGCACGTACCGGCCCCCATGATGCATAATACGGATGGACATCCCGTTCATAATCCAGCTCATGAATATGGTCAAGCTCATCACTTGTGAGAGGAATCTGAGGCGGGTTCTGGATAAGATACCGGGTATCCTGTTTCTGGCAAAGACCTTTTCCGGTTACCGGATCATTGTTTTCATAAAATATCTTAAACATTTCAGTGAACCTGGACCGGTCCGCCGCAACTTCCGTATGGGATGGAAGTTCTCTGTACCCTTCCTTTTTTTCAGCAGAAATATAGCAGATTCCGCGAACATCGTTTACCGGTCGGTTGTTACTAAAAT
>JABHLN010000119.1 GCA_018693105.1 Desulfobacterales bacterium
CTACTTAGCCATCGTTAATACTTTTTACGAGTTCATCAAATTTTTCCTGCCTAACTCATCTGATTTTAAAAAATCTTATATTATTTTTATCGAAAAACACTACATCTTGTGGTTTATTTTACTTGACATACCATAAATGATAATATAGTTGATATTCCAATAGAACCTGATTCCTTACTTAGGGGCGTTGAACTTGAAATGAAGAATTACGAAATAAGAAATGAAGAAAATATCATAGTAGGTTTTGATTTACTTTTTATGTTTTATGGCAACCTTTGGGAATCAATACTTGACAGACTTGATCATCAATATGATGGCCACGTCAGTACGATTCAGCACGAAGGCCATAAATACAGAATCTACAGAAAAATATAACTATTGGTAGTTTTCCTTCCAATAGGATCTTATTCCCCTGAAACTTCCTGAAATATATTCAGCCAGATATATAAATAATGAAATCCGGACCAGACTGTAATTCCTGAAGTTAGTATATAAAGAATATATGAATATTCCTTAATATATACCCATGAAACAATCTGCCCTAAAAGAACAACAAAAACTGTAAATAATTGAATAACTGTTGCGCATTTACTGTCAAAAATCGGTTTTATTTCCAACTTGACATCTAAAACTACAAGGACAGCAATTCCAAGAACAATCATTATATCACGGCTTATTACAATAACAGCAACCCAGTTGGGGATTAGTTCATATAATGCAAGGCATACAAAGGCAGAAGTAAGAAGGAACTTGTCAGCAATAGGGTCGAGATATGCTCCAAGCATAGTTCTCTGATTAAAACTTCTGGCGAGAAGCCCGTCAATCCCGTCACTTAATGCCATAACTGAAAAAACAATCAATGCTTCAAGAAAAAGACCTCTCTGGAGGTAAATAATAAAAAGCGGTATAAGTAATATTCTTATTACCGTTATAATATTGGGTATATTTATTGTTAGATTTTTACTTTTCAATGACATTCTCTTATTCACATCTAAGGTACAAGAACAACTTTTAATTTTTTCTGTGCTACCTCGGGAATATTTATTGAAAACGTTTCAAATGTATTCGTCATAAGTATATCAGCAAATTCCCGGGCACTTCCCTTGAAATCAATTGCTATAACAGCCGTATTAGATTTTATTTCCCTAACATGAAGTCCATTGATTTCAGGGATACCGGTTACAATTTTTCGGAACCTGACAAAATTCGGTAGATTACTGATACCTTCAACATTAATTTCCAACATTGACGATTCATCCTCTTCTTTCTGCCAGGATGAAATTATCTTTGGAACGAGCTCCTCTGCGGCAAGCGAACCTGCCCCGGATAATGCTTTTAACGCACCGGTATATTCATCAATATCAACTGACACGTCTGAACGTATCAATGAAGCAATTTCTTCACCAGTATCAACTCTGAGTACACGTAAAACTATTGTGCCTTTAAAAGTCCTTATATCTGTCCCCATTGTATTTGGTGCTCTGTCAGCAAAAGCCTCACCAACTATCACAACATCGGCCTTAAGACTTATACCGATATTAACAGCTTCCAGGTTGTCAATATCGGATTTCGGTAAAAGAATTCCGTTTCCTGAGATTTCATTTCCTGAAAAAAGATCAATATTACCATGATCTATCACCGTAATACCCTTTTTATGCATTACAGCGGCCATAGATTTTTCAGTAGTATTATAAATCGGGAAAATTTCCTCTTTCCACCAATACTTTTTTATTCCGGTTGCAAAATCTTTTTCTGCTATCATAAACAAAACATTGGGCACATCTTTTTTATCAGACATTATTCCGATATTGGAAAGCTGCTCTTTTATCTTTGAAACAGAAACTACAGCCTGAACTATAACCCGGTAATATTTCCCATGTACGGTTGCAACAAGCTCTTTGTAGCCCTCAATAAACTTATCCGTATCTTTGAAAAACAACTCATTAAATACATCAAAGTTTTTTACAATAGTATCAACAGGTAAGAGGTCTGAAACAATTTGACTTACTGCAGTTGTCTTACCATCAATGATTGCATTTTTCTTTGCATTAACAACGTCACCTCCTCTTACTATAGCTGTACCCATTACTTCTATAGTATTTGTCTGCGGAAGGTCATCTGTTGCACAAACACCGGCAGTAAAAAAAAGAATCATGAAAACTATCAAAGACAATCTATTTGTAATGCTATAAAAAACGGTCATCTACACCACCTCAAGTTTATAATAAAAAAACTATATAGTTATTATTAAGATTCATTTCAAGTCAATTATATGTATTAAGTGTAATTTAAATCGTTGGTTAAACAATGTATATTTATTCTTTCCTTGAAAGAGTATATTCAGCAAGCATTTGCAAGGTATCTCTTGTCTTTGAGGGTTTGAAAATTAATACAGAGTCAATAGCTTTCGCCACATATTCTTCAGCAAGTTTTTCAGTGTATTCAATTCCACCGTATTTTAATAGAAGGGTTTTAAGGTGCTCAAATTCATTAACCGAAAAATCACTTTTTTTTATTATTTCTTTCATCCATGAATGATCTGAAGAGTTTGCTTTAGCAAGTGAATATATAACAGGCAAAGTAAGTTTACCTTCTCTGAGGTCGGCTCCTGTCTCTTTCCCGAGATCTTTTGTCTCTGCTGTATAATCAAGGAGATCATCAATCATCTGAAAAGCAATTCCAAGCATATATCCGTATTCAATAAGGGCAGCTTTCTCTTTTTCGGAAGCGCCTGCAATAATAGCCCCCGCATGGCATGCACCCTGTATCAACGCCGCTGTTTTTCTTTTTATAACCTCAAAGTAATCACTTTCAGAAAGATCAATATTCCCTTTATTAATCAGCTGGTGTATTTCCCCCTGTGACATTTCTTCGATAATATCAGTAACAACTTTTATAACCTCTATAATGTCAGTTCCTGTAGCTATAGCACCCGCTCGAGCCAGCAGGAAGTCTCCTACAAGCACTGCTGCCGAATTCCCCCAGATCAGGTGAGCGGCTTTCCTGCCACGCCTTAGTGTAGCATCATCTACAAGATCATCATGTAATAGAGTAGCTGCGTGCAGATATTCAAATGATGTGGATATCTTTTTGTCCTGATCACCGTTATAACCGCATATCCTTGCCGAAAGTATCATAAGAAGAGGTCTTAACCGCTTGCCCCCGCTAAACAATATATGGCTTGCCGTTTCTGAAACAAGCTCGAGATAAGGATTTAAATTCTCCTTCAAAGCTATTTCAATACCTGCCAGGTCATCCTCTACCATAACAAGAATTTTTTGTTTCTTAACATTCATACTTGTTCTCCTGTCAAATCATATTCTGAAGTATCGGTTATCATAACGTCAATAAAGTCACCGAGTTGAATATGACCTGAACCGGCATTAATATATGTAACACCATCAACCTCCGGAGCCTGAAATACAGTACGCCCGGTATAATAACCATCTTCAGACCCCTCTTCCACAAGGACTGAGTACGTTTTTCCAAGATGTTTTTTATTATTCTCAAATGAAATATCCCTCTGTAGAGCCATAAGATAATCAAGTCTTTCTTCAGCAATATTTACCGGCACATGACCGGAAAGCCTATGAGACGGGATGTCTTCCGAGTCAGAATATGTAAAAACACCTAGATGATCAAAGCGGGTACGACTTGCAAAATCGGCCAGCTTTTGAAAATCCTCATCGGTTTCACCGGGGAAACCGACAATAACGGTCGTTCTAAGCGCTGCATCTGGTACTCTTTGTCTTATACTGTCTATAAGCCTGTATAGTTTATCTTCACTATAATTACGCCCCATTTTTTTTAATACATTCGTTGCTGCATGCTGAACAGGAATATCAAAATATGAACATATATTATCAAACGAACCCACTGTTTCTATAACCTTACTATCAATACTCTCTGGATGGCCGTAAAGAAATCTCAGCCTAAAATTTTCCGATATACCTGCGATATCTTTTAAAAGTTTGTCAAAACCTGCAGCAGGCTTCAAATCACAGCCATAGGAGGTGGTATCCTGCGCAACAAGCACAAGTTCTTTTTTTCCTGCTAATACCATCGACCGGGCTTCTTCAGCAATATCTCCAGGTAGACGGCTCCTTTGTCTGCCGCGAAGCTTAGGTATTATGCAGTAACTGCACCTTCGGTTACAGCCTTCGGAAATCTTTATATACGCCATATAAGGGGTGCTTGGTATCCTTGGAGTGTCACGACTCTGAAGAGGAATCATGGCTGGATCAGGTATATACAACCCATCAGCATTATCAGGATATGATTCTACAGCGGCAACAATTCTGTCATATGCCCCTGTACCAAGAAATATATCAACCTCTTCAAGTGACTTAACAATATCCTCCCTGTAACGCTCCGGAAGGCAGCCCGCAACAATCAAACAACCGCAATTCCCTTCATTTTTGTATTTTGCCAGTTCAAGTATTGTATCTATCGATTCCTCTACTGCAGACTCAATAAAGCTGCATGTATTAACTACTATAATATTAGCCTCTACCGGGTTATCTGTAATTTCACACCCAGCTTCTACAAGCCTTCCCAGCATAACTTCACTATCAATAAGGTTCTTTGCACACCCCAGACTCTCCAGATATAGTTTCATTATTTATCTTTCTTTTGTTTCAACAAAAATACTGTCCTCATACAGATGTGCATTCAAACTCTGTGATACCCCCTTGTAGAAATCCACAAGATCAAGATGATTGATGATTTTCTGCTGTGACAGATCTGCCTGGGCTTTTTTCCTCTGTTTCAATGCTCTGGTACTACCTTCAAAACTTCTTGAGGCAATATTTGCATCAAATGAAGGAACCGGAAGCTGTTTGTCGCTTGCAAAAACTTTTACAATGTCAAGCCCGAACGGTTTTTCTACAACAATCTCCCAGTCATCCTCTTCTGCAGGCAGGGTATACAGGTTGTTAGGCATAAGTAATCTGGAAGAATCTCCTTCATAAGGATATAAGAGGTCTACCTCTTTCTTTGAATTTATACTGTATATGTAAACATAGAGAGGCTGCCCCACAAGAATATTAAAACGTATGATTTCTCCTGAATAATATACCTGAAACTGGCTGCCTTTTGTTGTACTGATTTTTACCATATCTCCATGAAGCTCGTTTGTAACATCAGCTATCATGGAAATCTTTTCAGCATCCGGATTTTTCAAACTCATATTAATAATAGACTTGTCAATTGTTTCATCCGTTGTTGCCAGAATCAGACCGTTCAGATCCTTAAGCGAAAGACTTATTATCACATCATCGGCGTTTTCATAGTATTTCCCTTCAATTACAGCACTTGCACCGGTAAAATATGCATCACTTGATGCAATATTCTTCATTGTCTTTACTTTTCGTTTTAATCCTCTTGTGTTTGACAATTTTGCGATTTTAGGTTTTTCACTGATAATCTGGTTTTCACCCCATGTAATCATATTATTTTTTATTTTCTGGGTCATGTAATCCGAAAAAGGTGAACTGAATTTCACATCAGCCTTTACTATTGGATTCACAAATATGATTAATCCCCGCTGGTTTTGAACTATCTTGTTTGCAAGTTTATAAGCCTTTGTTTCAATACTGTCTATAAAACAGTCTGCCGGGAGTTTTTCCTCTTTTATCTTATACATCAGGCTGTTGTAGCTTGATCCGTCTTTGCTGCGGAATTTTACAAAAATTGTAACAACCCCTTCGGAACGCTGATAACCACTGTTAATAATAAAATCAGAATTTTCAGGGTCATCCACAAGGGATAAACCGGCATTTGAAAAGGACGCCTCAAACTCATTAACAAGATATGTTGAAAGATTTGAAGTTTCACCGGTTTTAGTATCCATGATAAGATCAATTTCAAGATGGACTTTTTTTATCCCCACCTTTTCCTTTAAATCACCGGCTGCTGCATTTGTCAGCCTGCTGAGGCTGGAATATCCCCAGAAAGCAAATGAAGCCTTTGGAATAACAAAAAAACATAAAAGAATTATATAGGTTAAAAATACTGATCTTTTCATTTACTATGCCTCTAATATTCCTGATCTTTTAAAAAATATTTAAGTACCTTGAATACTTCTACCATGATAATTATAAAATAAAAAGTGTAACCTATGGCTAAGTAA
>JABHLN010000012.1 GCA_018693105.1 Desulfobacterales bacterium
TAAATGCTAAAGCTGAAATTTTTGAGAATATAAAGCCTGAAGGAGTTGTTATTTTAAATGCTGATAATGAATATTTTTCTATTCTTGAAAAAAAGGCAAAAGAAAATAAAAAGAAAATTATTTCAGTCGTAAAAAACAGTGTTTTGTAAAGATATAAATTGAAAATATATAAAAAAAGCGGCAGGGAATTAAAAAAACAGATTCATGATCTTTTGTTAAATGATGATTTTGATAAAGGTATTGAAATAATTTGCAGGCTACCTGAAAAACAGGCTGTTAACCCGCTTTTTTCTTTTTTTTACAGCAGTAATGAGCTTCTGAAATGGAGGGCTGTCACTGCAATGGGTGCGGTTGTATCTGGCCTAGCTGATAAGAACATGGAAGGAGCACGTGTTATTATGCGCAGGCTCATGTGGAACCTGAATGATGAATCCGGAGGTATAGGCTGGGGTTCTCCGGAGGCTATGGGAGAAATAATGTCAAGAAATAAGAAACTTGGCAGCGAGTATCATAAGATTCTTATCTCCTATATGAATCCACATGGAAATTATCTTGAGCATGGAATGCTTCAAAGGGGTCTATTATGGGGCGTAGGGCGCTTTGCATCTGAAAGGCCAAATTTCTTAAAGGACTCCATTTCCCTTCTGGAACCATTTATGAATTCGGATGATCCGTACCTCAGGGGATTATCTTCATGGACTTTATCAGTCATGGGAGAAGAAACAAAGATGTTAATTCCTGAAAAAAATCTATCTGATCAGTCAATGATATCATTTTATATAAATGGAAGTATTCTCAATATAACAATACAAAATCTCCTTAAGCTGGAAAGCGATTCAATTTAATATAAACAACCGTCATCTTTCTTTGGGCAATAACCTTCGATATAAAAAATACTGATTAATCGTTTTTAAAAAGGTTTTCATATTCTCCATAACCGTTAGTTTTAAGATTCTCTTTTGGTATAAACTTCAAGGATGCAGAATTAATACAATATCTTAATCCAGTAGGTCTGGGCCCATCAGGGAAAACATGCCCCAGGTGGGAATCCCCATGTTTACTTCTCACCTCAGTGCGAACCATTAAATGATCGTAATCTTTTTTTTCCATGATATTTTTTTTCTCTAATGGTTTAGTGAAACTTGGCCACCCGGTTCCGGAATCGTACTTGTCTTTTGAGCTGAACAGGGGTTCACCGGAGACGATATCAACATAAATTCCTTCTTTTTTGTTTTCCCAGTATTCATTACTATAGGCATGCTCGGTCCCATTTTGCTGGGTTACCCTATACTGCATTGGTGTCAGCATTTTCTTTATAATGTCATCGTCTGGTTTGTTATAACTGGAATTTTCAGCAATACTGCTATTCTTTTCTTTTTTCTCATTCCATATTTCTTCCAAAATAACATCACGGCCGGAACCTCTTCTATAACTATTATATTTGTGTGGCTCCTTTTTATAGTAATCCTGATGATATTCTTCAGCTTTATAGAATTTACTTAGTTTGATAATTTTCGTTGCTATCGGTCTTTCAAGTTTACCTGATTTATCTAATTCAAGTTTAGAATTCTCTGCCAGATGTTTTTGTTCCTCATTATGATAGAATATTGCAGTTCGATACTGAGATCCTCTGTCTATGAATTGTCCTCCGGGGTCGGTGGGGTCAACATGTCTCCAGAATATATTTAACAATTCTTTATAGTTTGTCTTTTCAGGATCATATGAAACCTGAACAGCTTCAAGATGTCCTGTTCTTCCCGACGCAACGTCATAGTATTTAGGATTTTCCTCTTTACCACCGGTATAACCCGAAACAACTTCAAGAACACCTTTTACTTTTTCAAAATCTGATTCAACGCACCAGAAACAACCTCCTGCAAAAGTAGCAATTTCACTATTAGTATGTCGATCATTCATTGTTTTATCCTTTTTCATTTCAGAAAAACCGTTATTTATAAATGCAAAAAAAAATATTGTTGCAAGTAATTTATATTTCATGTTGCCTCCCTTTAATACTTAGTTAACAGCATATATTGTAGATAGAACTTATCTCAAAAAACATTTAAACTCTGATGAATGTTGATGAACTCGTAAAAAGTATTAACGATGGCTAAGTAGAAATCTTCATATACAAGGCATAGAGGTTGATCAGGAGTGAAGGCATACATGTAGTATGTCGAGCTTCTGATCAATCGCTATAACGCAGTATATGGAGGCTTTTTACGACGCCATCAATGTTTTATCATCCGATTAAAAATGTTCACATGCTGCATATATGCTTTTATTTATGGGCATATCTTTTGCCCTCAAACCCATTTAGCATTTTTGAGATGGTTTATTGTGCTATATTTACAAGATAATCACTATAGGAATTCATGCAATAAAAAATATCTTTTATTTGATTTTATGTTTAATTTTTTTATATAGTTGTAATTCAATTATACTTTTTATTTGTCTTGAATTTGTCGACACATCAGGAAATAATAATTTGTTTTTATTATTGATGATCTCGTAAAAAGTGTAACCGATGGCTAAGTAGAAATCTTCATATGCAAGGCATAGCGATTGATCAGGAGTGAAGGCATACATGTAGTATGTCGAACTTCTGATCAATCGCTATAACGCAGTAGATGGAGACTTTTTACGACGCCATCAAAATTGAATATTGTAAAGTTTATATGACCAGGGGGGAAACATGAAAGAAGACAATATTATTTATTTCAAACAATATCCATTTGAAACAGGACAGAAGATCAACATTGTTGACGGGCCGCGTAAAGGTGACTGGGAGGTTTTAGAAGTAAGTGATTATAAAGTCAGGCTGAGGTGTCCTGTGTCCCTTAAGGAATTTAACTGGGATCGATTCTGTTATTCCACTACCGAAAACTGATGGTATATTAGAAGTCTCCATGTATATGGAAATTATACTTAGTCATTGTTTCTGTTTACGAGTTCAGCATAGTTAATATAGTTAAATTGGTGATAGGTGAGGTTTTTAAGCAGTTCAATGTATAAATAGGTTTTTTGGGAAATCTCACCTGCCATTGAGTTATATTGAGATGGAATTAATCATGTTATACGAAGGAGGTCACCATGCGTTGGAAACAGTTTTTTACACCGGTACAATCAATGAAGTCAGATAAGGCAAGAGAATATATCAGAGAGAAAACTTCTGATGAAATAATGATTATTGACGTTAGACAACCAAAGGAATATGAAGCCGGGCATATTCCAGGCTCAAAACTTATCCCCCTGCCTGATCTTGACACAAGGATTGATGAAATTGATCCTGAAAAAGCAGCTCTTGTATATTGCGCTATTGGCGGTCGCAGCAGGGTAGCATCTCAACTACTTGCAGGGAGAGGCTTTGAAAATGTAATTGATCTTTCAGGAGGATTTAAAGCATGGAACGGTGAGGCAGCATATGGAGGTGTAGATCTTGGACTGGAACTTTTTTCTGGCAATGAATCGCCGGAACATACACTTGCAGTTGCTTACTCACTTGAAGAAGGGCTCAAGGAATTTTATATTTCAATGTCATTAAAGGTTGATAATAATGCTGCAAAAGATCTTTTTAAAAAGCTTTCCGGAATAGAAGTCAAACATCAGGATCGGATTTATGATGAATATGAGAAGATTTCAGAAAATCCTGTTGCACGGGATGAGTTTATAAAAGAAATTGTCAGTGGTGCCATAGAAGGCGGACTTACCACAGAAGAATATATAAATATGATGAACCCGGATTGGGAATCTGCACAAAGCATAACAGAAATTGCAATGACGATAGAAGCCCAGGCCCTTGACCTTTATCATCGTGCTTCTGAACGAACAGATGATGAACGAAGTAAAAAAGCACTTGAACAGCTTGCTGATGAAGAACGGATACATTTGAAAGAACTTGGAAAATTATTCGAAACATTTTAATAAGGAGGTGTATAATCATGGGGAAACACCTTGTTCTGGCCGGAGGCGGTCACGCCCATATGGTTACTCTTGCAAATCTTCATAGAATTGTTGAAAAAGGACACAAAGTAACTGTTATCGGCCCTTCAGCATATCATTATTATTCAGGGATGGGGCCGGGAATGCTCAGCGGCACATATACTCCGGAAGAGATAAGATTTAGTACTAAGCATGTTGTTGAAAAATATGGAGGGACTTTCATATTGGATATGATTGATTCAATAGATCCAAAAAACAAGAACCTGCATCTTGAGTCAGGAGAAGTAATAAATTATGATGTGGTTTCTTTTAATGTAGGAAGCCATGTCCCCAAATCAATCGTTTCTGAAGACAGTGAAAATGTGTTTTCCGTCAAACCAATTGAAAGGTTGCTTGAAGCTAAAAAAAGAATTATTGATCTTGTTTCAGAAAAAGAAGCGGTCTTTGACATCATTGGAGGTGGACCTGCAGCTGCTGAGATAGCTGGTAATATTTGGCAGCTTATAAAAATTAAGGGTGGTAAAAATAACGAAATAAGGATATTTGCTGGAAAAAACTTCATGTCCCGTTTTGATGAACGAATAAAAGAAAAGACAGTTCAATCAGTTACTAAGCGGGGAATAAAGATTATTGAAGATGGTTATGTGAGGGAAATAACAACCGGAGAAATCGTCCTTGAATCAGGCAAGGCATATAAATCAAATTTTATTATACTTGCCGTTGGTGTAAAACCCTCCGAAATTTTTGAAAAGTCCGGTATGCCTGTCGGGCCGGATGGGGGACTCCTGGTCAACAGGTATCTTCAGAGTACAGAATATCCCGAAATATTTGGCGGTGGTGACTGCATTTACTTTAAAGACAGTCCGCTTGATAAAGTTGGCGTTTATGCTGTAAGGGAGAACCCGATTCTTTATAATAACCTGATAGCATCACTTGATGGAACGGAGCTTCTATCTTTTGATCCCGGAGGGGATTATCTGCTTATATTTAATCTGGGGGGTAACACAGGCATTCTTAAGAAAAAATGGATGGTTCACAGTGGGAAGGCAGCTTTTTTCATAAAGGATTATATTGACAGAAAATTTATGAAAAAATTTCAATCTATTGAATGAAAAAATACACATGGTTTTTTTAACCGCCAATAATATTGATGAACTCGTAAAAAGTATAACCGATGGCTAAGTAAATATCTATTAGAGGTAAAAATTATTATATGACTCTGCTCAGTCTAATAGCAATTGCGGTTGCACTCGCCATGGATGCATTTGCAGTTTCCATTGCAGCCGGTGTAATGATTAAAAATGTAAGTTTCCGTCAGTTTTTTCGCTTGTCCTGGCATTTTGGTTTATTCCAGGCTTTAATGCCTGTAATAGGATGGAGTGCTGGACTGACTATACGCGGTCTTTTTGAACAATTTGATCACTGGGTAGCATTTTGTCTGCTTTTTTTTGTTGGCAGTACCATGATTTGGGAAGCGTTTAAAGAAAAAGATAAAGACGATTTCAGTAAGGACCCTACAAAAGGTTCAGTTCTTGTTATGTTGTCGGTTGCAACCAGTATTGACGCTCTTGCTGTAGGATTAAGCATATCGATTCTTAAAATATCAATATGGTTGCCGGCTGTAATAATTGGAATTACCGCCGCTATTTTTACTGCAACCGGTTTGTATTTAGGAAGTAGATTCGTTCACATATCCTGGCTGAGCAGATATGCAGATATTATCGGGGCTGTTGTGCTTTATCTTATTGGCATAAATATACTTTTTGAACATGGCGTGCTATCGTTTTAATATAAGGGCCTTATTTCTATATGGATAAGGCCCTTATGTAAATCACTTTCTATTTAAACTCGTGAACTATAATAAAATCATTGTTGACTCTTGTTCCATGGCAGCCGATGCTGCCTTTGGGTTTTCCAACAGGACCTGCCTTTCCCATTGGAGTGTATTTTACACAATACCAGTCGCCATCATCCGGATTCGGTAGCACATGTTCTTTATTAACAATCCCTTATATTCTCAAATAGCGCAAATTTTAACCGGTCGTCATTCATTCTGCTTTTTACAAAGCTTTTAATGAAAAAAAGCTCGGACCCTTGAATTACCTTACCATGATAAAGACCATGTTTAAAAAATTATTTTGCTGGAACAATATCCCTTTAAAATATCGGGTATTTTCTATCCGGATGGATGTATTATAGTCTTGTAAAGTGTATACTTTTTGACCGGTTCAACTATTATTATATCTAAGAAAATTTTTGATACTGCTTTGAATATTAAGTGATTTGGCATTGGCTTATTATATTATTAATCATATGGCACGAGCATTGCTTTTACTTTATTTATAGAAAAAAGGATTATGTGATTATTATTTAACTTTTTAAGGGGGTATAAATTGAAGAAAAGCAATTTGATATTATTTATCATGATATTTTCACTTAGCGCTATTTTATTATTAGGAGTAAATAGTTTTGCTGATAAGGGGCAGGCTCGATATGGAAAAGATTGTGGTAATTACGGCCAAGGATTTGTGCAAGACCGTGAAAAACGTAATTATTCAAAAAACATAAGTGATGATGTTATTAAAAAAATTGGTGAGGAAAAAAATGATTTTTATGAAAAAACGAAAGACTTGAGACTGGATCTACGTGAAAAAAAGTTAGCATTAGCAACTGAGCTAAAAAGAATAAGTCCTGATATAAATAAAGCATCAAGCATCCAAAAAGAAATTTCCATGATTGAATCAAATATTGACCAGATTAGGATTAAACATATTGTTTTAATCAAAAAAATTGCCCCTGATGCATTCGGAAAAGTTTTATGCAATCGTGACCAAAAAGGATGCAAAGGGTCGTCAATAAAAGCACCGTGCAGGTGAAAATTTTATATCTTGCATGAAATTAAAATCATTGAAATTCAGCAACATATAGTTCATGGGTTGGTTTTGTTATCCCGCCTGTGAAAATGAATTCCATGAGGTTATTTTGAAAATAACATAGCATGGCAAGCTATTACCTGTGACGGAATTCAGGTGCATGAGCTTGTTGAAGTGTTTCAGAAAACATTATACCAGTACTTTTTATGAGACACATTCTTTAACCTGTTATAGGTTAAAATTATATAATACTATGATATGTTTATAAAAAAGTAACATATTAACTTTGCGGGGAGTCATTATTCTCTGGCATGATTTTTGTTTATTAATTTAGGTGTAATTATATGAATAATATAGGTGCACACATATATAAGCTTTCAAACTAAATAACCAGATTATCAAGGAGGAATATGGAGACTTACTACAAACCCGAAGATCTGCCAAAATTTGAGGAAATCGGAAAGTATGCCCCTGAGCTTGCAGAGAAATTCTTTGATTACTATGGTGCTGTATTTGAAGATGGTGCTTTGTCTGAAAGGGAGAAAGCACTAATTGCACTGTCAGTGGCCCATACAGTGCAATGCCCCTATTGTATAGATGCTTATACTCAGGCATGTTTGGAAAAAGGTTCTAATCTTGAGGAAATGACAGAAGCACTTCATGTTGTTGCCGCAATCAGAGGCGGGGCTTCACTGGTTCACGGTATACAGATGAGAAATATTTCTGAAAAATTGTCTATTTGAATTATTGATAATATGAAGTAAGATATATCAGGATTTAGAGTATTAATACGTATAGTTTTTAAAAAACAGATTATATCTATATCTATCTTGGAGTTGTTACAAATGGAAACAGATTTAAATATAAAGGCGATCAATAACACACATCATGAATTACCGGATGTAATACCTTTTAATACAACACTTGCAGATAATCGCATCAACCTCTTAAGAGATAAGACGACAACCCTGCAGGTAAATTTGGGGTTATTGTGCAACCAGGAATGCAAACATTGTCATCTTGATGCCGGTCCCGGCCGTACGGAGATTATGTCAAAAGAAACAATTGAACATGTTGCATCATATGCTAAAAGAAGTGAGTTCAGAACTATCGATATAACCGGGGGCGCACCGGAAATGAACCCCAACATCAATTATTTGATTGATATCCTGGCTCCTCTTACGAAAAGGTTCATGCTGCGGTCGAATTTATCAGCCCTTGATTATAGTAAAAGTAATTACTTAATAGATCTTCTTAAAAAAAACAATGTAGTTATTGTCGCTTCATTCCCTTCTATAAATGAATCTCAAACTAATTCCCAACGGGGGAAGGGCATGTTTAATAAAAGCGTAGAAGTATTAAAGAAATTAAATGCCATCGGATACGGTATGGAAGGGACAGGGTTGGAACTGAATCTTGTATCAAATCCTTCCGGAGCTTTTCTACCGTCGTCTCAGGATCAGACTGAAATAAGATTTAAAAAAATATTAAAGAAGAAGTGGAATATTTCATTTAATAATTTATACAGCTTTGCAAATGCTCCCATAGGAAGATTTCGATACTGGCTTGAGGATTCAGGAAACTATTCACAGTATCTGGAGAAACTTGTTTCCGGTTTTAATTCTTGTTCTATTGATGGCCTTATGTGCCGAACACTTGTCTCAGTGTCATGGGAAGGATATGTTTATGACTGTGACTTTAATATTGCCTGTGATCTTCCTCTTGGCGGGGAGAGAATTCACATATCCGATATGCCCGGTGCTCCTGAAGAAGGCAGTATTATCGCCGTAGCAAATCATTGTTACGCATGCACATCCGGTATGGGCTTTACATGAGGGGGGGAAATCTCCACCTGAGATCAGGTGCAAAATAATTAATTCCTGAAAAACACAACTAATATTATATGTCTTATAATAGCCTACAAGAGAAGTTGATTGTTTTCACCCGTTACCCTGTACCGGGTAAAACAAAAACACGTCTTATTCCTGATTTAGGATCCGCCGGAGCAGCCGAACTGCAGCGAATTCTTACTGAAAAAATATTTCATACTGCAAAATCTTCATCTATTTTCGGAAGTTTTAAAATTGAAATCGGTTTTGAAGGCGGTGATATAAAAAGGATGCAAAAGTGGCTTGGAACAGATTCAGACTATTACGCTCAGGAATCTGGTGATATAGGTGAACGTATGAATGCCGCTTTTCTTCGTTCATTTGATAGTGGCTCCCGCAGAGTTGTTTTGATCGGGTCGGATATACCTGGAATAGATGAAAAACAAATATACCAAGCATTTAAAGAACTTGAAACCAGCGATATAGTTCTCGGACCCAGTGGCGATGGAGGATTCTGGCTCATAGGGTTAAAAGAAACTTTGAATATATTCTCAAATATTGACTGGAGCTCTGAAAAGGTACTTGATCAGACGATAATGGCCGCCCAAAAGCTTGGAAAAGAAATTTCCTTTCTTGATACTCTTTTTGACATCGATACAATTGATGATTTGAAAATATGCAAAATTAATAAGGAGTCTGTTAAACCATATCTGTCAGTGATTATTCCCACGCTGAACGAGGCGGACAATATAGAGGTGACAATAAGAAGCGTAATTAATGAAGATACTGAGATTATAGTAGTAGATGGAGGAAGTACAGACAATACTGTAGGCCTTGCCCGAAAAAGCGGTGCCAGAGTTATTACATCCAAAAAGGGGCGTGCAGTACAACAAAACAAAGGTGTGCCTTTTGCAAAAGGTAAAGTCCTTCTTTTTCTTCATGCAGATACAATTCTGCCCGGGGGATATATAAAACATATTTTTGAAACCTTTATGAACCCGGATAATACTGCAGGTGCTTTCAGGTTTAAAACAGATGATAAGCAGGCATTTATGCGTTTTATTGAATATATTGCAAATATTCGTTCAATATATTTGCAGCTTCCATATGGAGATCAGGGGCTTTTCATAAAAAGAGAAATTTTTGACAAAATAGGGGGTTTCCCTGAAATTCCTGTTGCTGAAGACCTTTTTCTGGTGCGATTACTTACAGGTTACGGTAAAATTAAAACACTTAAAGTCCCTGCAATTACTTCTTCAAGACGGTGGCGGGAATACGGAATTATACGAACGTCTCTTATAAATATGATTATCATGACAGGATGTTTTCTAAATTTCAGGCCGTCCTTACTTGCAAGGTTGTATAGGCTGATAAGTATCTGAAAACAAATTAGAAGCTATTTCAAAATAAATATGAGCGCTCCTGGCCGAGTTACAAAGCAGCTCAAAATGCTCACATACTACTTGTATGCTCTGCTTTCTCGCCCCTTTGTGCCTTGCCAGAAACTCTATATTTTTTGAAATAGTTTCTAATAATACAAGTTTTTGGTCATAATTTTTACGAGGAAAATGATGAAAAAAATATTTTTTCTTTCAGTTTTATTTATTGTTTTAGGCGGGTTGAATTTTAATCTGTGGGCATTTGATCATAATCACAGCGAATGGGACCATCTTCTTAAAAAACATGTGGTTTTAATTGAAGGAGGAAATGCTTCCCAGGTAAATTACTCAGGATTCAAAAATGATCACCAAAAATTAAAAAAATATCTTGAATCTTTATCTTCAGTAAAAGAAGCAGAATTTTCGTCATGGCCTAAAGATAAACGTCTCGCATTTTTAATAAATGCTTATAACGCATTTACAATAGATCTCATTCTTACAAAATATCCTCAAATTGATTCAATTAAAGATATTGGCGGTTTTTTTTCAAGTCCATGGAAGAAAAAGTTTATATATCTTTTAGGTAAAAAAATTCATCTTGATGAAATTGAACATGGTATTATCAGAAAAAAGGGGGTTTATGATGAACCTCTCATACATATTGCTCTCGTATGTGCTGCAATAGGATGTCCTGCATTGAAAGAAGAAGCATATATTCATGAAAAACTTGACGGACAACTTCAAGAAGCTCTTGTACGTTTTTTGTCGGATAGAAAACGAAATCGTTTCAATAGATTAAAGAACAGGCTTGAAGTTTCAAGTATATTTAAGTGGTATAAGGCAGATTTTGAGACAGGTGCAAGAGGATATACTTCTATAAAGACATTTTTTTCAAAAAATGCAGATATTTTAGCTGACACAGCTGAAGACAAAAACAAAATTCAAAGCATGAATTTTGATATTAACTATCTTGAATATGACTGGGTGTTAAATGATAGTAATTAGAAGCTATTTCAAAATAAATCTAAGTGCCCCTAGCGGCGTTACAAAGCGGCTCAAAATGCTCACATACTACTTGTATGCTCTGCTTTTTCGCCCCTTTGTGCCTTGCCAGGAACCCTAATCTTTTTTTGAGATAGCTTCTATTAATCAAGCGTGATTTTTATGGCATGTGAAGATCTCTTATGAGTATACTTTTATCAAATACAATAATTTCTGTTTATTTCCTGATGGCGGGTATGCTGGCCCTTTACGGGTTAAACTGCTACGTTATGATTTATCTTTTCCATAGAGGCCGTGTTAATGCTGAGAAAAAAACAAGGTCTGTGGAAAAACTAATCGGTAATCCTTTTATAAACAGGAATCTTCCTTTCGTAACCACTCAGATCCCTATTTACAATGAATATAATGTAGCAGAGCGTGTTATAAGGGCTGCTTGTAAGATTAAATATCCCAAAGGGTATCATGAGATACAGATTCTTGACGACTCAACAGATGAAACTTCCGCGTTGATAGATGAAGTGGTTTCCCGACTGAAAAAAGAAGGAAATGATATTACAATAATTCGGAGATCTGAAAGAACCGGGTATAAGGCCGGTGCTCTTGCCAATGGATTAAATTATGCAAAAGGAGAACTAACTGCAATTTTTGATGCTGATTTTGTTCCCACTGAAGATTATCTTCAGAGGATTGTTCCTTTTTTTATGGCTGATGATCGAACAGGGTTGGTTCAAGCACGCTGGGGACATTTGAACCGCAGGAAATCTCTTATCACAAGAGCCCAGTCAATAGGCATTGACGGCCATTTTGCTGTTGAGCAGGCTGCAAGAAACTGGAATGATCTTTTTATGAATTTTAACGGAACTGCAGGAGTGTGGCGGAAACAGGCTATAATCGACGGAGGCGGATGGCAATGGGATACTCTAACGGAAGATATGGACCTTTCTTATAGAGCCCAGTTTGTAGGCTGGCACGCCATCTTTCTTCCTGATCTTGTGGTACAGGCAGAAATCCCTGAAGATGTTAACGCTTTTAAAAGCCAGCAATTTAGATGGGCTAAAGGCTCTATACAGACAGCAAAAAAACTGCTTCCTCATATATTCCGTTCAAAAATCCCTCTTTTTAAAAAGATTGAGGCGGTGTTTCATCTAACACATTATTTTGTCCATCCAATGATGTTTACGCTTGCATTGCTTGCCCTACCCACATTGTTATTTTTCAAAACAAGTTTCGGGCCGCATGTTTTTACTATTATTGGAATCACTCTTTGTATAACTATGTTTGCTCCAAGTGCCTTGTATATTACGAGTCAGAAAGTTTCGTATTCTGACTGGGTTAGAAGAATTATATTTCTACCATTTCTTGTTGTTGTTGGTGTAGGAATTGCTGTTTCAAATACAAGGGCAGTTTTTGAAGCATTAATAGGAACGGAGAGTGAATTTATTCGCACTCCAAAGAAAGGCGACAGTGAAATTAAAACTTACAAAATAAAGCTCCCATGGTCAGGAGTAGTTGAGGTCCTTCTCGGGTTATATTGCTGTCTTTCTTTCGGCTATTATTTAGTTGCAGGAAAGTATCTTGTAGGGCCTTTTCTTGCAATATATGCTTCAGGTTTCCTGTTCATCGGCCTGCTTACTTTATTCCATGCGTCAGGGTCAACCAGATGAAACCTGAAGAATGCATGAAGATAGATGAAATACAGCATCACAATTATATTGCTTTTGGTGCTGTTTCCTTTCTGATGCTCTGTCTGTGCATCCTCGGAGGCTTCTTCGGTGATATTGGTAAGCCGATACTGACAATCTCATTAAATATTTTAAGACTTGAAAAAATTGAAGTTTTTGGTGGATTGTTTATTATCCTTTATTCTGTGACATGGTGCGTTTCCATTGCCCTTTTCATGCTTTTCCCCCGCAGGGTATTGACGGGACGCGGGGTAGTTCTGATATTTTTTCTTGCATTAATTTTTCGAATTGCCCTTATACCTCATACACCTTCAGATGATATAAACCGTTATCTATGGGAAGGGAGGATGATAAACGAAGGAGTTAATCCATACCTGTTTTCGCCAGATAGTGATGGTGTCGCTGAATATGCCAATGATGACCCTTTCCATGAAAAGATCAACCATCCGAATGTTCCCGCAGCTTATCCTCCATTTATACTTTTACTTTTTTCAATGTCAAATAAGATTAGTTATTCTTCATTAATGATAAAAGCAGTAATAATTTTATTTGATGTAGGAACCATCTGGTTTCTTATTCAATTACTGATATACTTCAAAATGAACATAAGATGGGTTGTTTTATATGCATTCAATCCTTTAATTCTCTATGGGTTTGCAGGGCATGGACATATAGATGCAATACAGGTTTTTTTTCTTACAGGATCCTTGTTCTTTTATTACAAGCGTTTATGGGGGATAATGTTTCTCTTTGCAGGACTCGCTGTTCAAAGCAAGTATATTGCTGTTGTAACCATACCTTTTTTGATAAACCGTGATAACATTAAATATTTATGGGTTGCAGCGGCAGCGGTTATCGTTCCTTATGTTCCGCTTGTCTATTTTGAATGGAGTAATCCCTTTTATGGGATAATAGAGTTTGGAAGTAAATTTGCCTTCAATGGTTCAATACATGGTATTTTGAGGGCAGGTTTTGGGGGTATAAAGACTGCAACTACAATTTGCTCAGCATTGCTTGCATTTTCCTTAATCTTTGGCTTAATATTTTTTCATCCGGAGTTGAGTAGAAAGTATGATAAGAATCCTGTAACAGGGATGTTTTTTTCTATTGGCGCTGTTATAGTTTTTATGCCTACTGTTCATTTTTGGTATGTCAGCTGGGTCATTCCGTTTCTTGTGTTGCGGCCTTCTATTTCATGGCTGTTATTGACACTTACAATAAGCGGATATTTCACCGCAAACGGAATTGCATACCACACAGGTAGATGGGTAATTCCTTTATATATTCAAATTATAGAGTGGCTGCCCTTCTACGTTTTTTTTGCTTCAGATATTTACCGTTTTTATAAGCGTGTTAAAATGTATGTTTATGATAATCCACCTGAAAGTATCTCTGTTGTTATTCCTACTAAAAATGAATCAGAAAATATCACTGAATGCATTAACAATATATTAACTGACAGATCTGTCATAGAGATAATAGTTGTTGATAGTGGTTCGCAGGATTTGACCACTTCACTTGCAGAAGAAGCCGGAGCAATGGTTGTCAATCATAATGTATCACCGGAAAATGGAGGAGGCAGGGGTGGGCAAATTTATGCAGGGATAAGTGCTGCCCGTGGTGATGTGGTTGTAATAGTTCATGCTGATGCTAAAATAACTTCACCTGATTTTGAAAACGTGATCCATGTGCTTGCCAAAAACCCTGATATTATAGGAGGTGCAATAGGTGGTATTTTCAATGATTACAGGAAAAAATTTCGTATTCTTGAATTTCTTAATGATTTTAAAACTGCATTCATGGGATTAAGTTTCGGAGACCAGGTACAGTTTTTCCGAAGAAAACCAATAGTAGAGAAAAAACAATTCCCTGATGTTCCATTGATGGAGGATGTGGAATTCAGCCTGAGGCTCAATAAACTTGGACGTCAGGTATATCTTTTCGGCAATGTATTGTTGTCAGCCAGAAGATGGAATGCAAAAGGATTTATACACTCATTAACGGTCATTAAACTTGTTGCAACTTATATGATACAACGTATTTTTTTCAAACCGGATACTCTTGCTATGTACAGGAAGTATTATAAATAACTATGGCGTCGTAGAAATTCTCCACCAACCACTATACCTTGTATATGATCCCGCCACAGCGGGACTACTTAGCCATCGTTAATATGTCCTATCCTATAATTGAATTGACAGAATCTAAAAATCACTCACGATATCATTTGACAGTCAGTGGTTTCTTGATAACTAAAAACACAACCTCAAAATTTTCACACAGCTTAAAGATATCATGCAGATATTTGTATTGCATCTGCTGCCTTTTCAACTTGCCAGTCTTCTCGTTTTTGATAATTTTTATGAAATAGCTGGATTTCATCAATAGATAGCTCATCTCAGTTGTTTTTACTGGAGGTTGCAAGGCATTTTGTAATCCAGTCTAAAAAATATGGTAGTTTCTTTTGTGGTAAAAATCTTTTTGATATCAGATAGTTTTCAAAGTTTTTGAAAATAATTTTTATCTGTCAAAAGTCGCTTAACTGGTTGTCTATTTTTACTTGGCCAGATCAACGTTAGCCGCTTTGCACTTTGATCTACCGTTGACCATTTTCAAGCATAATAAATGCATCTCTATTAAAATCTTTCATAAAAAAATAGAATTTTAGAATTTTTGCAAATATCTTATCCCAAAACAATTATGATTCTGATGATAAAAACATTGCATTGTACAGCCAATTAAAAGTAAAATAGTCATATTATCGAACCGTTATTAGAAAAATTGGAAAAATAATATGAATTTAATATTAAAATCATTTTATGTAGTTTTTTTTCTTTTCACTTTTACATCTTTTGTACAAGCTGTTAAACTGGGTATGATTACAGATTTTCAGGAAAATGATCATCGCCGCAGCAAAATTCAGACGATGTTAATTGAGGAAATTCGTAAAACTATTGGCAGTTCACGTCCTGTAGCACTTAATCCGGCAGATTTTCTTTCGGCAAATTGGGATATAACCAAAGCGCAAGAGCATTATTCACAGCTCGTCAAACGCTGTGATCTGATTATAGTGTTGGGAGCTGTAAGTACAAAAGCTGTCGTCGATTTTAATAATTTTTCCAAACCAACACTTGCCTTTGGCATTTTTGATACCAATGTTCAAGGCATTCCACTTACGGATGAAGGTACTTCCGGAGTTACCAATTTTTCATATATTCTCAACTCAAAAAATCTTGAGACTGAGCTAAATACGTTTAGTGGAATAGTAGATTTCAAAAAACTGGCTGTTCTGGTCGACAAAAACACCACTGCTAATTTTGATTTTTCCAAGGGTAAATCAAAGCTTAAAAAACTGTCCGATAAAATAGGTTTTGAGATATTTCCGGTGCGGATCGATTCCGATATCACCGGATCACTCTCCAAACTGCCCCAGAATACCGATGCGGTTTATATTGCCATGACTTACGAACGCAGCGCGGAAGAAATCAAACAGATTGCTGAAATTTTAATCGAGCATAAAATTCCTTCTTTTTCGATAAACAACAGGCATGTTAATTTAGGGATTCTTGCCAGTATTTCATCGGAAAATGGCATTGAACAAATGGTGCGCAAACTTGCCGTTATGGCTGATGGTGCAATTAATGGCGAAAAACTATCGGAGATGCGGGTTGCCATCAACCAAATAGATCAACTGTTTTTTAACCAGCTTACCGCACAGAAAATAGATTTTTCGCCACCTTTTAAAGTGCTATTTACCGCCACTATGGTAAACGGCGATTTACTTTTGAACCAAACCACTTTTTCCCTCCCCCAGATAATTCAAAAAGGGATTGAAGAGAACCTTGATATTAAAATCAGTTATAAAGACTTGTCATTTTCCGAAGAGGAAATCAGTGATGCTTATTCTCAATTTTTGCCGGATGTGGCAGTTTCAGCTACTGCATCGGCAATGGACGAGTATCGCACCAATCCTCTTTTTGGTATTGCCGAGCAAAGCATTAAAGGTACAGGCAAGCTGCAGCAATTAATTTATTCTGAAAAAGCGATTGCCAATATCAAAATACAAAAGCTGTTCAGCGAAGCACAAAAGCATGCTACAAAACAGCAGATAAATGATATAGCCTTAAATTATTACACAGACTATTTTAATATATTGCGAGCAAAAACAAATGCTGCCATTCAAAAAGAGAATCTGTCCTTATCCAAAAAAAATCTGGAACTGACACGTTTGAAAGTAAATGTTGGAGCGGTGGGTAAGGCGGATGTGTATCGCTGGGAAAGCGAAGTGGCTAATTCCACGCAGGCAATGATTGAGGCAAAGTCAAATCTGACACTGGCAAAAATTATTTTAAATACCCATCTTAATGGCGTATTGCCCGAAAGGTTTGATGTTGAAGATATTGGTTTGGAAGACGATGTCTTTTTGCATTTTACATTCAGTAACCTGAGCCAATTTATACAAAGACCAAACGAGTTACGCCTGATAACAAAATTTCTTGTGCAGGAAGCCCGGACGAACCATCCGGCAAAAATGCAATTAGCGGCAAATGCACAGGCTATCGAAAGACAATTGCTGATGAATCAGCGACTTTATTATACACCATCCCTTGCACTGCAGGCGCAGATGGACGAAGTGTTTTGGCGCGATGGAGAAGGCTCTGTACCTATGCCCGGTCAGTCTTTTCACAATACCAGCTGGAATGTAGGGGTTAATATTTCCTTTCCATTATTTGATGGGAATCGCCGCCATATAAATATACAAAAAGGGCGAATTCAAACAGATCAGGTTCAATTGCAGCTCAAAAACCTGGATAATAATCTTAAGCTTAACGTAAAAGCCAAAACAATTGGGTTGCTAACCGCCGGCACTAATTTAGAATTTTCAAAAAAATCCGCTGTTAACGCAGTTAAGAATTTTGAACTTGTTCAGAACAGTTACAAAGAAGGAGCAACATCAATAATTACATTACTGGATGCGCAAAAGGCGGCTCTTGCTTCTAAACTGGTGCATTCCAATTCGGTTTATACTTATCTGACTGGATTTTTGGAACTTGAAAACAGTATCGGATATTTTCATATGTTGGCAACCGCGGAAGAAAAACAGAAATATAAACAAAGGCTTGAGCAATTTTTAGAAGAAAACAAATTAAATAACTAAAGCAAAATTTAGCCACAGATTTTTACAGATAAAAACGGATAAAGTTTTTCAAATAATAAGCTGGTGTCGTTTTTGAATAATTACATCAGTGAATATCTGTGATGATCCGTGGCTGATTGGAACGATTTATAAAATAAAAGGTTTAGTCATGAAAATTAAATTGATTTATAGCGTTACCCTCATCTTCATCTTTTTCTTGTTTAGTTGCGGTGGTAAAGAGAAACAAGAAACAAAAATTATCAAGCCGATGAAATTTGCCAGCGTGGTGCAGGAAGGCGGCACGATTGTTAAAACCTTTAATGGTACCTCACAGTCTGGTGCTGAAACCCGTTTAAGTTTCCGTACCAATGGTTTGATTGTAAAACTAAATGCCAAAATTGGTGATAAAGTTAAAAAAGGCAATCTGCTTGCCCAATTGGATCTGAACGATCTGCAGCTCAATTATCAGAAAGCGACGTCTGCTCAGCAAAGTGCCAAATCACACCTGGAAACAGCACGCTCCGGTTTTGAACGGGTGAAGGAATTATATCAGGCAAACAGTGCATCGCTGAGTGATTATGAGCAGGCCAAAAACAACTATTTGGCAGCGCAATCATCATATCAGACTGCAAAGAAAACGCTTGAGTTGCAAGAACGCCAAATTGATTATGCGAAAATCTTTGCACCAACTGCCGGTACCGTTTCGGCGGTGAATGTCGAACTGAATGAATTTGCCGCAGCCGGAAATCCGGTGATTATTATCAACTCAGATAATGATGATATTGAAGTGACTGTTGGCGTCACTGAGAATTATATCTCCAGGATTTTCAATGGTGATGAAGCAGAAGTGGTTTTTAGTGGTATTGAAGGTCAGAAATTCAAAGGACTTGTAACGGAAGTTGGTTTTTCGTCTGCACAGACTGCCACATCTCCGGTAGTGTTAAAATTGGCAAATGTTTCCAAACAGGTTCGACCGGGTATGTCTGTGGAAGTACATTTTTCATTTGGTAACACAAAAGAAACACCAACGCTCTCTGTTCCGGTGTCTGCAGTCGGAGAGGATCATGATGGGGCTTTTGTATATGTGCTAAAACAGCAAAATGAAATTATTTACACAACGGTTAAAACTATTATTCAAACCGGCAAATTAACAAATAACGGTTATGAAGTTTTATCGGGTGTCCACGAAGGTGATTATGTCGCTACCGCCGGGATACGTTCCCTATATGACGGTATGGAAGTGAAATTATTGCATGATTAGATTTAGAGATTGCTTCTCCCGGTAAACCGGTATCGCAATGACAATACCACAAAATTTCATTGCGAGCCCCGGTGTGATTATCTATTTTGTATGACCTAAAAGAATATCATTATAAAACGGATATTTAAATGAATACAACACATCTTGCCATAAAATATAACCGGGTTACCTACATCTCTTTGGTGCTCATTCTGGTACTTGGGCTCACATCCTATAATAATCTGCCACGTGACAGTATGCCGCCGTATACGGTGCGAATGGTGAGCATCGTGACCAATTTTGCAGGAGCAAGTCCGGAGCGTATCGAATCACTAATCTCAGACAAAATTGAAAAAGTGGCTCAGGAAATTCCGGAAGTAAAAAATATTACCAGCCAATCACGGACAGGTGTTTCTGTTGTCAATGTTTCTTTGAAAGATGAAGTTGCTGCAAAAGACCTGCAACCGATTTGGGACAGCTTACGGCGAAAAATTGAAGCATTAAATACGCTTCCGGATGGAATAAGGGGACCCAATGTAAAAGATGAAGGCATCGGTGAAGTGTTTGGGATTTTTGTTGCCTTTACAAGTGATGGTTTTGGTTATAGCGAAATAAAAGATTATGCCGAAGATTTACGCAATAAAATAATTGTTCTTGAAAATGCGGCAAAAGTTGAGCTGGGCGGTGTGATTGATGAGAAGATATTTGTAGAATATAATGATTCAGAACTTTCTAATTACGGTCTGACCAGCAATAAACTGAAGAATACAATCACGGCCCATAATATTATCAATTCTGCAGGCGAGATAAACCTGGGCAATGAACGGATTGTTCTTGAGCCTTCCGGTAATTTTGAAACCGTTGATGATATTAAAAATATCCTAGTGCCGATTGGCAGCAAGGGCGAAACGGTTGCGCTCGGTGATATAGCCAATGTTTTTCGTGATTACATTTCTCCACGAAAATCCATGGCTAAGCTCAATGGTAACGATGCCATTTTTCTGTATATCTCATTAAAGGAAAATGCTAATCTTATCCAATTGGGGCAAAGTGTAGATAAACTGTTGACAGAATATAACAAAACTTTACCGGTTGGTCTTGAAGCTGTTCGTACATCTTCACAAGATTATTACGTTGAAAACAGCGTCAACAATTTTGTCAATAATGTCTTCCAGAGTTTGTTGATCGTATTATTCGTAATGTTTATTTTTCTCGGTTTCAGGACAGGGCTTGTTGTTGCCAGCTTAATTCCGGCAGTCGTGATAACTACATTTTTTATCATGGATTTTTTCGGTGTCGGCTTGAATAAGGTTACTCTGGCTGGGCTGATCATGGCGCTTGGCATGCTTGTGGATAATGCAATCGTTGTTTCCGAATCGTATGTCGTACGTCTGGGACGCGGCGAAAGTAAAACAGATGCAGCAATCGCCACCGGAAAAGAATTGATGGTTCCGTTATTGATTTCATCCTTAACCACCTCGGCGGCATTTCTCTCATTTTACATTGCTGACTCAGTGATGGCTGAAATTATGGGTCAGTTGTTTGTTATAATTACAATCGTACTTCTTTCTTCATGGATCATTTCTCTATCACTGGTTCCATTGTTAGCTATGCTCCTAATAAAGGTTAAAAAAACAAAAAAAAAATCAATCTTCGATACATGGAACGTTTATTATAATACATTAATCACGGCATCATTAAAAAAACCATATTTGGTGATTGGTTCTGTGCTCGTACTATTTTTTATCTCGCTTTGGGGATTTCGCTTTATCCCGACGATGTTTATGCCACCCAGTGACCGCGACCTTGTGTTTGTAGAAATCAACCTGCCCCTCGGCAGTCGCATCGAAACCACGGAACAAAATATTGCCTCCGTTGAGCAGTTTATTAAAGATAGTTTATTGGTCAACGATCAAAGAAGTGAAGGTATCAAAAACTGGTCATCGTTTATTGGGATTGGACCAAATGCCTATGATAAAGGGTATAGCCCCGGTGAGCAAAGTTCGGGTTATGCTCACATGCTAATCAATACCAGCGCCTTTGAAGCAAACCCATTGGTTATGGATAAGCTGGAAAAATTCTGTTTTAACAATCTGCATGATGCACGGGTAAGTGTAAGACAATTGGGTACAGGCGGAGCAGCAGTACCGATTGAAATCCGCCTTTCCGGAGATGATTCTGACAAGTTATTTGCCATTTCCGGGGAAATCAAACAGCAGCTCAATAGTATGAACGGGACAAAAAATGTTGATGATGATTGGGGTCCAAAAATTAAAAAGTTCTTTATCAAAATTCATCAATCAAAACTTAGCCGTTCAGGGCTGACAAACAATGATATCGCTGTTTCTTTAAACACCGTTTTGTCAGGATTTAAGGTTGGCGATTACCGCGAAAGTGAGAACACCTACCCCATCGAAATGCGAGCAAAAAACAGCAACCAAATAAGTTATGATAATATTGAATCACTGACCATTTCTTCACAGGCGTTCGGCAAAAGTGTACCACTTGGACAAATTGCCAGCATCATCCCGGAATGGCAATATGCTAAAATCCTGCGTAGAAATCTGCAACGTACTATCACAGTTCAAAGCGATGTGCAAAAGGGCGTCACGGCATCTTCCGTTCTTAAAGAACTTTTGCCCTGGCTGGATGAAAAAAGTAAAGAATGGCCAAGCGGATATGCGTATGAATTTGGTGGGGACTCAGAAGGGAAGAAAGAAGCAATGGGTGCGATTATTGCAAAACTGCCTTTGTCTTTTCTTATCATTATTCTGTTGTTAATTACTCAGTTTAATTCTGTTCGTAAAACGACAATTATTTTGAGCACCATCCCGTTTGGTTTAATCGGTCTTGTTGCCGGTTTGTTAATCGCTCAATCCTTTTTCAGTTTTACAGCTTTTCTGGGGTTGATCTCATTGGCTGGAATTATTATTAATAATGCCATCGTGATGGTAGACCGGATTGAGATTGAGCAAACGGAGAAAGGTTTGTCGCCCTATAACGCAATAATTCAAGCTGCGAATGAACGTTTCCGACCCATACTGCTTACAACCTTTACGACTTCATTTGGCATGTTGCCTTTATGGATTAGCGGTGGGGAAATGTGGCGCCCAATGGCAATCGGAATTATTTTTGGCCTGTTTTTCGCCACAGTGATTACTTTGTTATTTGTGCCGGTGATGTACCGGCTTCTGTATAAAGTAAAAATTGTATGATAATCTATGATAGATATTATTATTGGGTCTGTTCATAAATAGTTAAACCATTTGCATTATAGTTAATTATTGCACCCAAAATACGGCTAACACCAGGTTCAAACTGAATTTAAACGTGTTTTTTTGAAAATTCTATAAACCGCTAATATGCTTTTGTATTTTAAAGTCATTTGCCGCAGGGTTTAAACCAGCTTAACCCGCACCGTTAGACAATCAGATCAAATCACAAAAGGAGGATTCAAAATGAAGAAAATGGTGAATATATTAGCAATAGTAATGCTCTTCCTATGCATTGGTCTTGCTGTGCCGGTTAGCGCTGCCGATGACACCTATGGCGCGGCCGGTGCCTCGAAGCTCACAGACGAGTCTCTTACACGTGAGAAAATGCTTGTCTTTGCAATACAAGACGAATACCTGGCCCGGGGAGAATACCAGAAAGTCATAGAGAAGTTTGGTAATCGCCGGCCATTTTCAAACATCATCAAAGCAGAAGAAAGGCATATTTCGTGGTTGAAACCCCTATTTACAAATTACAACGTAGCACTACCCCCCGACCGGGGACTGGAACTCGCTAAAGTTCCAGCAACTTTTACAGAGGCACTCCAAATCGGCGTATATGCTGAAGTGGCAAATATAGCAATGTACGAGCGATTTCTTAAAAAAGATCTGCCGGAGGATATCCGTGGCGTATTCAGTCGTCTCCTCGCCGGGTCAAAGAATCACCTTGACGCATTTAAAAGGGGAGGACGCTCGCGATAACAAATTTCTGAATGGCTGTCTAACCAGACGGTGCACCGGATCGGTGGGAAAGGGCGCCCGCCTCCCGTTGAGCTTCGCGTTACAGATATCTTGCTAAACTGTCGAAAAACCTGTTTTGAACCTTTTATTTCCGGCTGAATCGGTTTAGTTGTCGTTAGAATATCTGTATAATTGGGGTTTACTCAAACTTGCGTATAAAATAGGGAATTATCGCTTTTAAGTACTATAGTTATATCCTATAGTCCCTTATGCAGGAGCATATCTCATTATTTTACTCATGTTGTGGACAATAACATCCATTGTATATTCACCTTGATTTTGCCTCTCAGAGTGAACCGGTTTAATTGCTTGTGAGTTCTGGTATTTGCAAATACCGGTTCAGCAATTGCTATTCGTTGCGGATATATCCTGTGTCCCTTATCACTATCTGTTTTTTTGGCCATTGCTCCTAACCCAAAATCTGTAATCATAGTTAAGCCACCTGGTTTTTCAATATTGTGAAGCGATAGAGTTAGCTCAAGTATCTTAAACTTGAATCATGGGTTTTGGAAGGAAATGTAAAAAGTTATTCAGTTATTTTATAATCGATTGGGATTACGAAGTTATATTGATTATTATTCGCCGTATGAGTATGGCTATGTTAATAATGAAAAAATTCATTTGACTATCTTTCAATATTTAAGCATCATTAATATAAAAAGGTATTTAAAATGGGAGAGTTTTTACTTGAAGGGGCTCCGAATTTCAGGAGTACATGAAAGAACCGGACCGTCGGGTTATTGACCTTATAGGTAAGAATGAAATTGAGATATGTATTATACCGGCGGCTACCACACCGACAACAATCTGGACGGGGCATAATTTGAGTGCAAAGGGAATCAAGTCCCCAAAACGGAGTATACGCTCAATATATTTTAAAAGCACAATACGTAAAAGGGTGTTAAGGATGAAGTCGGTCAAAATATTATTAGCAACTGCATTTTCGTTTTTCTTTTTTAATCCTGCACCTGGAGACGGCTTGTTGCGGATGTCGCTCACCATTAGCTGCCACGCTCAGGAAAGCCTTTCAGCTGGTTCTGAATCCTTCAGAAAAAGTGCCATAGAGCCGGAATCGTTTATGAAGGCAAATTTTGAGTTTGCGCTGCATCATGAGATGGCCCATGCTCTCTTCGATGTATTGGATATTCCGGTCTTGGGAAACGAAGAGTTTGCCGCCGATCATTTTGCGTTATTAGTGATGCTGAATCCGAAAAACCCCACACCAGAAGATGAATTCCTCAAAAAGGTAATTGCGGTCTCCGGTGAATGGTTGGTTGAGTGGCGAGAGGAGTGTCGAACTGGCAATGTGATTTACTGGGATACTCACCCGTTGACCATCCAGAGGTTTTTTGATATCGGCTGTCTGGCTTATGGCAACAATCCCGAATTGTTGGAATCGATTCGCAAGGAACAACGGCTACCGACGGACCGGATGTTATATTGTGAAAGAGATTATCTGCGCTTTCGAAAAAGCATAAAGCAAGTCTTTCAACATTGGGGCCGAAAGGATGCCAACACCCCTCCTTCAGTGGTCATTCAAACTAAATTGGGAGAAGTTCATACCGATTTCGGCAAAAAAACCCGGGAATGGCTGGTGCAAAGCCGCCTTGTGGAAAAAATAGCTGATAAAGTCAGTCATATGTTACAACTTCCAAATTCCTTTACCATCGAAATTAGCGAATGCGGAAATCCCGAAGCTTACTGGAACTTTAAAAGCCAACATTTGGTAATTGCCTATGAATTAGCAGAACAGTTTTGGATAAATGCCGGTAAAGTGGAACAGGCCATGTTGGAGTTAAAAGAAAATAAACGCCATGTCCTCACCGTGAGTTTGACGGGCAAATTGAACGAACAACTTCAAGAAATTGCTAAACTTACTGGAAAAGGGAAAGAAGAGATCATTGAACAGGTATTAAATCAAGGGCTTCAAAACAACCCTGATTAGACATCGTTAATATATCTTGTTTTTATGTCTCTATTTTTTTAACACTTTCTCTTCTTGATATTTCGACCGTATGACTTTTTCGGTAATAAAAACCTTATTCAAAAATGAGGACCTGATAATCACATAAAGAAAAAGGTCAACAACCAACAATATATTTGAATGGGAAAACCCCCAGTTCTAAAAGAAAAAAAGCTTCTAAAATTTACAATAAGAGTGCATATCCCCCAAATTATCATATTCCTCGGAATAGTGGTGATATACTATCGCTTTTGAAAAATATTTACCTTATTTTTGGTGTAATATAAACCCATCACCAAAAGGAGGTATCCATGAAATTATTAAAATCTCCCAAATCATCCAGCAATTGTTCTATGTTTTCATAAAACCAGTTGGCGCCTTTAGAAAAGTGCATCAGAACCCGGTTAAGGGATTCGGGTATGTAAGGATAAATTTTTCTAATATTGGCTACACGGTTATTAAACACGATATTAACGTCTTCTTCTCTTAAAACACTCAGGGCAGGGTGTTCCTGTCTCTTGAGATCATATAACAGTATATCACCCATACTTGCTAGAAAAACCAAAACATTACCAAGGCCAAAGAGATCGTAACCGTATATATTTTCTCGGTGCTGATAATTAAAGTCAAAATCGATCCAGCGGTACTGCCCACTATTGCGGTCAATCAGAATGTGATCACGTCGAATATCACCATGTTTTTCACCATGTTCATGAAGAAAGTGTATGGCCATGATGCATTCTATAAATTGTTTCATAATGCCAGGAAAATGATCGTAAAAATAGGCCTGATGATCCATATTCAGACTCTCAATATAGCTATGAAGGGATTTGCCTTGGATAAAATCCAGCACGCGAACGAGGTTGCCCTTTTCATCCTCGATGGAATATCCGTGCATGAAATTCTTATGGCTGGCGACCAGAGATAAGATGCGAGCCTCTTTTTTAGGGCTGCGAAAACAGTCAAACTCAATCCCTCCGATTCGGGATTTGAATTTTTCATAAAATACGAGTTTTATGATCTTTCGATTTCCATTTTTTAGGTCAATTGCGCTCTTCACCCAAAATTTAACATCATCATCAATCCCGAACCTACCTTCTTTAGCATTGTGACGAACGAGATAGGGTTTACCTCCTAGAACAACCACATCACCATATTCCAAGCGGAAAAAATCCGTGGTGTCCGTATGAATTCTTAAAGGATGGGTATCCTGAGAAGGCGTAAGCCAGCGGGAAGCCATTTGTCGTATGTTCTCTTGAGATATGATTTCTGTCATTTTTCCTACAAGTCATCAATTATGAACAGCTATATTTAGAAAATTTCTAAATCACTTTGCACTGTTTTACCAAATTAAAAACGGGCAAAGGAACTACTTTGCAATCGCAAAGCAGCATAAGAACCATTTTCATATAGACTATATCCTTTAACCCTGCGAATGTTTGCAGTGCCGGGGAACTGGATAAGCATTACAAATGTTTCATCTCCGGATGTAGTAATCATGCCACCAGTGATAGCGCCGAAACTGATCAAACCGTGAACATAAAGGCTCACGTTCATAAATATCCCTAAGCAACCGGGGGTGGAACCGAAAAAAAAGGCCGGGGTGTATTATCTCCACCGGTCTCCTTTCAAAATATCAGAAATGCTTTTTTTGCTGATAGTATCAATAAAGTCTACCAAAAGCAGCATCACGAATACAAAAAAGCTGATCATTAAAATGTGCTTAAAGATAGACAGAAGCGCCATTCCTTATTACAGCTATCCAGATTATTTAATTTTGTAAGGATTAATAGTAAGTACAGGAACAGGTGATTTTTTGACAACATTTTCTGCTACACTGCCAAATATCACATGCTCCATCATACTACGGCCGTGCGTGCCCATAATGATCAGATCAATATCTTCAGATTTAACAACTTTTAGAATTTCAACAACCGGATGTCCTGTAATAACTTCTTTTCTAATGTCAAAGCCGCTTTGAAAATGTTCACCACATATCTCATTAATTTTTCTTATCAACGTTTTTTTAGCATTTTTTTCATGTACTTTTTGATCATCTCTGGAACCAGGATATGGGAAGAGTTCCTGTCCAAAAAGAATTTCTGCTACATGAACCACATAAATAGTGCTATTATACTTTTCAGCAACAGACACTACATAGGGAAAAATCTTTGAGGCATTTGTTGTTAAATCACATGGAAGTAGTATTTTTTTTATTTCTATCATAACCCTTATCTCCTTTTAGTATTTTCGTCCATAACAATAATTAAACAATGCCATACAATTTATACTATCATACAATAAGTAACCAGCTCCCATTTTTTGGACCACTTTTTAAGTTAGAATTTAGGATGTGTTTTCTTTTATGTATATAAATCAAAAATGATCATAACGCAATTTTTGAATAGATTCAATAATATGGTGTTCATTTTCGCCAATTTTCTATCAAAACTTGAGCCTCCATCAAATTATAAAAAAAATTCCCGATTCAGCAACTCATTCGCTGAGATGGTGCTACTTCCGCTACACACAACATCCCAATAATTTTTCCAGGAGTAAATCGTCTGACCAATCGTTGAAGCTTCCCGATAGCAAGAATAGTTCTCCATCTGGAGCGAAGAACGTGAGGAAATTTTGTCACATCTTGAATTGTGAATAAGATAATACCATTCCCCTTTGATCCTGATAAGTCAATTTGAAATGTCTTACCCTTTTTCTGATTTTTTCAAAAATAATAATCGAAAACAACACCTTGCAAACAGACGTTAGCCTGCAATATATGGTATATAAAAAATCATAAAATTCTCCAAAAAATGAAGCGTTGACCATATAATCTTTTTAAAGATATCTTGTATATATCAACGATGAAGTAAAAAACTCTTGAATTACATATTTCATGAAGATATCACAACATTTCTAATTGATTTTGCAATTTGTACCTTTGTAGGCAAACTATTTTTTAATAGGGGGGTAGCATTGCAATAGTCTATGGTACTGTAATGAGAAATCTTTCAATTGATTTAGATATAGCCATGACTGCATTTGTGGAGAGGTTCTGAAATTCCGATTAGAATAGCAATGGCATATATAATACAGGGCCAGCCTGTTGCCTGGTATGTTAAATATACAAATAAAATATTTGGAAGAGTCAAACATGAAAATCAAGCAGAAGCAAAAAAATACAAAAACGTGTTTAAATCCATAATAAATTCTCGATCAGGTATTCATGCACCCACTATCAGGCCATAACATTCCGTTTTAATTTGAATATTGACTTACTATATAAAATTCAATATATTTCAACAAAAAAGCGAGTTCTTATCCTTGACCCTAAAGGTGTATGGTTGGGCAAGTAAGGCGTTAAATGCTGGGTATTGGATGCATGGTAGTTGAAGCGGCCATAGTCAGGATTCATAAGTGTGACGAAGATTTCAAAGATTTACTGAAGTAATGATGGCATTTTACCAGAATTAAATGAATTCTTTATGTTCTTTCCATTGATTAATATCTGTCAACCAGATAAATGCTCTCCCGAAAGGAGGACCTTAACATGGAAGTGTTTCAGAAAGAATATGATGCAGTCGTTGTCGGCTCCGGTCCAGGAGGCGCCACCGTAGCAAAGGAATTATCCCAGAACGGCAAAAAAGTCCTTATCCTGGAGTGGGGAAGCAATGCCTCCATAAAAGGAACGTTTCTCCAAACCGCCAAAATGATCGGCATCCCCGGGAAAAGCTTGCTTGTTACCAATAAAAAACTTCATATCCTTTTAAGGGGAATCACCACCGGCGGCAGTTCGGTTTTCTATTGTGGCGCGGCTTTTGACCCTCCCTTTGACATGCTGATGTCCTACGGGATAGATATTAAGAATGAAATAAAAGAACTTAAAAATGAAATTCCCGTCAAACCCCTTTCAAACGAACTCATGGGGCCCATGGCAGACAAAATTTTCACCAGCGCTCAAGATCTCGGATATAACTGGGAAAAGATCAACAAGTTTTTATTCCAGGATAAATGCAAGGCAGATTGCTGGAGGTGTTCTTACGGATGCCCTTACGATGCCATGTGGAATGCGCGCAATTTTGTTGATGAGGCTGTTAAAAATGGTGCAACACTGGTAAACGACGCTAAAGTGAAAACGATATTGACAAACAACAACAAAGCCACGGGGATTGTATTAAAAAAAAGAGGACGCACACACAGAGTAGAAGCACCAGTGGTTGTCCTTTCAGCAGGCGGGATCGGATCAGCTGAAATATTAAGACGAAGCGGTGTGGAAAAGGCTGGATATGATTTTTTTGTCGACCCCCTGATTATAGCTACAGGAAGGGTGAAGGGCCTAAGAAAAGGAAAAGAACTACATATGCAGGCCGGAATTCATGTAAAAGATGAGTACGTACTAACCGACATGGCAGCTCCAAAAGCGAACAGGCTTTCGATCATGGTCAAGATAAAGGATGATCTGGGTGGACGAATCACCGACAGAGGGGGATGTCGGAAGGATCTGTGTAAAAGTGATTATAAAAAACTTGACGATGGATATGGTCATGCAAGAAAAATTCTGGGAAACGCCGGTGTAAAGAATGTGCGAAAAAGCATGGTTCTTGCCGGACATCCCGGTGGAACCGTTAAAATCGGAGACATTGTGGATTCTGACTTAAAAACGGTTTATGACAATCTATATGTCTGTGACTGCTCGGTGATTCCCAAGTCATGGGGACTACCACCGACACTAACTCTGCTCGGCCTAGGCAAAAGGCTGTCGAAACATTTACTGAATAACTGACCCGGTCATGCCGGGAAAGTGTGACCTGTTCCCAAAAAACTGGGCCAAAAATTACCTTTAGAAGAATTGGTTCCGATTATGTAAAAAATTTGAAATGCAGGTATCTTGCATATATCAACGATGTAGTGATAAATTATGAAATACAGATATCAGGCAAAGTAGATTTCGATTTTTGACAATTCCCATATAATCTTCGCCACCTGGAATTCAGGATTTTAAAATAGTTTTTCCTATGCACTCTTTAATATTTCCCTTGCGTGATCCCTTGTAGCATGAGTAATCTTTTGGCCGCCTATCATCCGTGCAATCTCTTCAACTCTCTCATCTTCAAGCATCTGCTTTATTTCTGTTTTTGTTCTACCTTCAGTTATATGTTTTGATATACGGAAATGATGAGAACCGAATTTTGCAATCTGGGCCAGATGAGTGATGCATATTATCTGATGATACTCTGAAAGAGATGATAGTTTTTTCCCGACAACTTCAGCCACACCGCCTCCTATACCGGCATCCACCTCATCAAAAACAAGTGTTTCCAGTGATTCGGTTTTAGCCAGAATGGCCTTTATCGCAAGCACAACTCGCGAAAGTTCACCACCTGATGCAATATTAGCAAGGGGCTTGAGGTCCTCTCCTACATTAGGGGCAATAAGAAATGATGCCTTATCAATACCGGATTCAGTGATAATATTGCCGTCAACACTAAGATATTCATCCTTACCTTTATCTTTCAAAATTGATGAAAGCGCTACATTGAAACTTGTTTCAGGCATTTCCAGAGTACCAAGTTCATTTTCTACCTCTTTGGATATTACTTCTGCAGCCGACTTTCTCTTAGCCGAAAGTTCTATTACAAGATCAACAAGTTGATCCCGTTTTCCATCAAGTATCTTCTCTGTTCCTGCAACCTGATCATCTATGTTTTCTATTTCCGAAAGTTCATTGTTTATTTCATTAAGTTTATTAAATACATTGTATAGAGAACCGCCATATTTTCTTTTAAGTTTTATGAGTTTATCAATACGGGCTTCAACAGCTTCAAGTCGATTTTCATCAATATGTATGTTCTGTATATGTTTTCTAAGATTCTCCGTAATATCTTCTATATGGTACGAAACATTATCAACCTCTTTTGAGTTTGTCATCAAATCCGGGGCAAATCTTCCTACCTTACTGAGATTGTTTTTTATTCCAACAAGCCTTTCATGTATTGAACCATTAGAACTATAAAGCTCTTCGATACTTTCATTCAAAGCAATAAAAATAGCTTCACTGTTTTTAAGCAGTATCCTTTCTTTTTCCAGTTCAACATCTTCATCCGGGAATATTTCTGAATTTAATATTTCGGTTTTCTGAAATTCGAGGAGTTCGACATGTTCAACCTGTTTAAGTTGAAATGATCTAAGTTTATTAAGTTTAGTAACAAGGGGAATTATTTCATGGTAAAGGTCATAAACCATGTTTCTTAAAGAGGTCAGACCACCAAACTGATCAAGGATTATAAGGTGCTGCTCCTCTTTTAAAAGCCCCTGATGTGCGTGCTGGCCTGAAATACTGGCAAGATTTTCTGTAATTGAAGTAAGTGATTGTATTGTAGAAAGACGCCCGTTTATATATATTTTATGTCTGTCATTTCTTGAAATAATCCGCCTTACTATTAGTCCTTCGGATGGGTCAAAATCATTCTCCTGCATAATTATTGCAGCTCGGCTTTCCGGAGAGATATGAAACATCGCTTCCAGTTCTGCGGTTTGAGCACCTGTTCGTATAAGTTTTGAAGTCGCCCTGTTTCCAAGAATGAGGTTTACAGCATTTATGATAATAGACTTTCCAGCACCTGTTTCACCGCTAAGAATTGTCAAACCTTTTGAAAAACATACTTTTATATCATCGATAATTGCAAAGTTTCTTATTGTAAGTTCACTGAGCATACAATCTCTGTTTCTTTAAAAACCATTTTATATTTTCAAAAAAAATTGGTTATAGTTAAATTTGAAAAATTAAAAAAATATAACCGATGGTGATGTAAACCCGATCTTTATATAATAATTACTTTAGCTGTCGGAAAGCTTTTTCTTAAAAAAACTCAGTGAGAAAAGTAATTATCTTATACAATCATCTATAAGTATTTTCAATTTTTCACGTAAAACAGCATATGAAAAGTAACGCGTAGCTATTTTGTAATTATGTTCAATCATCTTTTCCCTGTATTCTGTATTACTTAAAACTTTCTTTGTCAGTTGGACAGCTTCCTCGGTTACATATCCGTCAATTTCTACAACTGAAAAGCCTTTGGGTTTAATATCCATTGAATAAATCGAATAGTTGTTGACGACAATAGGCTTCCTGAAATATATGGCTTCGAGAAATGCGTTGCCGAATCCTTCAAAGTTTGACGGATATGTTACCAGGTCGGCATGAGGATAAATATCATCCAGTGTATATATCTTTCTGCCATCCTCTGTAAGACCTCTTTCCTCATTGATTATCTCTGAAACAAAAAGAGTATTTACATTCAAAAGATTCGAATAGTCTCTTATCCTGTTTTCATAATCATAGCCTTCATCACCTGAAGCATGGGAAATAACCAGTTTGGCTTTTTCATCCATTCTGCTTACAAGTTCAATTGCATGTTCAATTCCTTTCCTTTTCACAACACGTGTTGGTTGCAAAATAAAGAGTTCATCATCTTCAATACCAAGCGCCTGACGGACATCAGAGGCATATTCATCTAAAGGAGGAGGAGGGTTATGAAAATCCATAACATTCGGTATAATAGTCGCTGAAACACCTGTCCTGAGGCTTAACTGGTTATCCGCCGATGAGTTAATTATTACATGGTGTATATTCGGAAGATGGGGCGGAAATGACATGTTGAGATATTCCCAAATGGCATTTCGAAGAAAATTCTGTCGTTCCCAGAAGAAATCATGGTGATGTGCTATTGTTGGAACTCCGATTTCAGATATAATCTCGGTAATCGCCATACCTAACGGGATATTAAGTGGAATTGTTAATACATTTTCCGGAACAATAATATCGATTTTAAATTTTTCTATGAATTCATAAAGATGATCTTTTATTTTTTCCTTAATATCATTTATTTTTTTTGTAACATAACGGCCCCTAATATCTACCGAAAAACAATTTTCATAAATATCTTTAATTTCAGGGTGTTTAAAATGTGCGATATCAAGGAGATATGAATATTCCGGGGGAGTATCCAGCTCACCTGCAAAATAGTAACATGTGAACCCCTCTTCTCTAAATACATCAGCCCATTTTTCAGTCTCAAGAGATACTCCATCAGTTCCTGCAAGGCGTGTCGAGATAAATCCAACACTTTTTTCAGTACTTCCTGATTTATATTTTATCATATATAATCCCCGTAAAGTATCTTTCTATTGTTAGTTTATTAGAAGCTGATTATATGAAAAAGCTACCTCCACTTAGCAAATGTACCTTGCCAGGAACCCTAATCTTTTTTTGAGATAGCTTCTATTAGTAAAAACAACAGTTTTTTATCGTCCTTGCCTTATAATCAAATGACATCCAATAATGACACCTAAAACGGTAAATAAATACTTTTATTCAACTTCTGAATACCGGAAGCATTCAATAGTATGATCATTCACCATACCAATTGCCTGCATAAATGCATAACATATTGTCGGACCTATAAATGAAAAACCTCTTTTCTTTAAATCTTTGCTCATAAACCGGGATTCTTTTGTTTCTGAAGGTAATTCACTAACGTTTCCCCAAGCGTTTTTTATAACCTTACCTTCAGTAAACTGCCAGATATAGTTATCAAAACTTCCAAATTCCTTTATAACCTTCAGAAATGAACCGGCATTTTTAATTGCTGATTGAATTTTAAGACGGTTTCTTATTATTCCTTTGTTTAAAAGCAATTTTTGTACATGAGAAGAATTATAACTGCTGACCTTTACCGGATCAAAATTATCAAATGCTTTAATATAATTTTCACGTTTTTTTAAAATAGTGACCCAGCTTAAACCGGCCTGGGCACCTTCAAGAATGAGAAACTCAAACAATTTCCTGTCATCATGAACCGGAACCCCCCATTCAGTATCATGGTATTTAATATAAACAGGGTCTGAACCAGCCCATTCACATCTTGTTTTATGTTTATTCATTTATGATTATTAACCACTATCAACATACTATTATATTTTCTTATAAAACATTTAATTACACGATAGACATGGCGATATAAAAATCTAACATTATTAGATATTTATGTCCATTGAATATGTTTCTTAAATATTGTTTTAAAGGTGTTGGTTAAATATAATAATGATCTTATTAAAAAGTGTTGAACGCTTGTTTTTTTATCCAGCTCTAATAACTCGTATTATTTCAGGTTTATACTCTTTACTTTCAGCCATTTTATTTCCTTTGGATTTTATAAACAAAAAAGAAATAATTAGAAAAAGAAAACCAAAAAAGGCCGAACTTGTCGAAGGGTTATAATTAAAACGGGGTGCAATCTCTTGTCCGATAAGGGCACCAATAATCATGCATATAATCGGAAATATATGAATAAGAAATGAAGCTTTAAGAAGAGATGAGGTCCGAAAACTTATTACTACTGTATCATCAACATTTGCATCGACGGTATTAATAACTTCAACTTCCATTTCTTCACCGCCCATGGCATGACAGGTACCTTGAGATGAACATGACTCACAGGCACTGCTTCTAATTGTTTTCACTAAAGCAGTTCCGGATGAATCAATTTTTATAACAACTCCTTCTTCTGTTGCCAAAACGACTCCTACTCCTGTATCAAAAAAACACGGAATTATGCAATTTTATACTGTAATGTATCGTCTGAGTGCTTATAGCAAACAAGACCACATTCAAGACATCTTTCCGCCTCTTTTTTTGCCTGTTTCTTTGTAAATCCCTGCTCAAGTTCTGAATCGTTTATATAATTAAGCGGCATGATTTCTCTGGGTATATCCATAACTCCGAATATCTGGTCAACATTTTGAATAATTGTTTGAGATCTAATCACCTGATCCGGATTATATAGTTCAATCCCATATAGAAGCTGGTGTAATGAGGCGGCTCCCTTTCGTCCAGCTGAAATCGCTTTTATCGCAGCGCTGAAATCTGTAAGCGGGCCTCCTTTTGACAAAAGCCCGGAATCATCAACCGGTGATTTACATGATTCAACACCAACCCATTTGATGGTTTTACCTGACAGCATCTCATCAGATTCACCAGATTCACCAGATTCATCAGATTCATTTTTCAGAAAAATCAGCTCGGGGAACCTTCCTGAGGCTATAACAAGTGTATTAGCCGGGATTGTTTTTCTTTCGCCTGTAGAAACGGTATATTCGAGTTCAGACAGATCGCCGCCCTCACCTGTAATTCGGCTTATCCCCGCGCCATAAACAATAACAGCACCTTCACTTTCAATGTTTTTTATTGTGGACTCGTCAACAGGTGTATTTTCAATATTTTCATTGAAAAGCACATTTATTTTTTCAGCACCAAGCTGTTTGCAACTCTTTATAACATCAAGGGTAAGCTCTCCGCCACCTGCAATTACTACATCCTTACCGCACTTGATTTTTCCACTGTTCTTATCTGCTCCCATAAAATCAATAAGAAGATAAGTTCCGGGAATTAATTCTTCCACTTCAGAACCGGCTCCACGGGCAAGCCTGTTGTCCCATCCTCCGGATGCTATAAATACCGCTTCAAATCCTTCCCCGAGAAGCGAATCAATTGAAACATCTTTTCCAAGGGCTTTTCCTGTTTCAACATTAACTCCCATTTCAAACACTCCTTCGATATCCCAGTCCAGAATGTCCTGTGGAAGCCTGTTAGAAGCAATTGCGTTTCTTAAAAGCCCGCCGAGTTGTGAAGAAGCTTCAAAAATAGTAGGTTCATGTCCAAGGCGTGCTGAAAAAAACGCAGCGGATAATCCTTCAACACCTCCACCTACTACAGCAATTTTGCGTCCGGTTGCAGGTGCTTTAAAAGGTAGTATCCTCTCATTATTATCTCTTTCATAGTCAGCAGCAAATCGTTTAAGAAAATTTATTGCCACAGGTTCGTCAACATATTTTCGACGACATTCAAATTCACAGGGTCTGGGGCAAATCCGTCCGATTACAGTCGGGAAAGGATTACGCTCCTTTATAACCTGAACCGCCTTGTGAAAATCACCTTTTGCAATCTGGCTAATATATTCACTTATATTAATACCAGCGGGACAGCTTCTCTGGCAGGGGGTAGTGCAATCTTCGATTGTATATTCTCTAATTATTCTTCTTGTCACAGATGAAAGATTGATAATATTTTTAGGACATGACTTCTCGCATGCGCCGCATCCGGTACATTTATCTTGATCTACAATCGGCAGGCCTTCAGATCCAATTTCCAGAGCCCCGAATTTACAAGCCTTGACACATGTTCCAAGACCAAGACACCCGATTTTACATTCTTTCATCCCACCATTTAGGAGTGAAGCTGCACGGCAATCATTGAGCCCGTCGTATAAGTATTTTACTTCCGCTTTTTCAACACTATATGTACAACCCGGTCTTGCAATATCCGCTTCTTTTGCCTCAACGGTAACACCCATCAACTCTGCTATTGCAGCAGTAAGGTCTTCTCCTCCGGCAACACATGAATCAGGCCCAGCTTTGCCGACAGCAATAGCTTCAGCATTTGAAGAACATCCCGGAAGACCGCATCCACCGCAATTTGCCCCGGGAAGTGCATCATCAATCGACATAACGAGTGGGTCAACATATACGTAAAATATTTTTGAAGCTGCTGCCAGACCAATCCCTATTAAAAGACCCAATCCCCCCATCATTAAAAAAGCTGTCATAACTTAACTCCATATCTAAAAAAAATCGGCTTAAAAACATCCGATATAATCTGTATTATCAATAATTTTCTACACTGCATAAGTAACCACAAAACACAGTTTTGCTTTTATATCTATAATCGAAAGAATATTTCATATAAATCTTAAAAAGTCAATAATCGCATAATCCCTTAAATAGTAATTATCAATAAACAAATTAATAGCCACAGACCCACACTGACACACACTGACAAATCATTCAACCCGACTACGTCGGAAAAAAACTTTTAAATAGCCATCTCAACTACAGGACAGGCAGCTGGTCGATTCCAACCGACTACTTATGGTCATGTCCTTCTGGCAGGCTTTTTCTTCACGAAGCGATTTTATTCATGTTTGTGTGAGTCTGTGTGTGTCTGTGGCCAAAATCACTTACTCAGTCAATGAACCGAAGATGGCAAATATGATATATATTTTCCCCATGGCCTAACCATAAGGAGCGGGAAAACAAAAATCCCACCCGGGAATACTTTAAAAGCCCTACTCTCCTTCAAATTCAGTGAGAGCAAAAATCTTGTGACCTTTTATTTTTTCCCTTCCGCCAAGATCAGGGAGCTCAACTAAAAATGCACACTCTAATATGTTGCCACCGAGCTGCTCAACCAGCTTAATAGCTGCAGAAATAGTACCTCCTGTTGCAATAAGATCATCAACAATAAGAACATTTTCTCCCTGCTCTATTCCATCCTCATGCATTTCAACACTATCTGTGCCGTATTCAAGAGAATATGAGGCACTTATTGTTTTATAAGGCAGTTTGCCTTTTTTCCTGACAGGAACAAATCCTACATTAAGCTTGTAAGCCAGAACTGCACCATGAATAAACCCGCGTGCATCAATTCCGACAATTTTATCTATCTTCATATCTTTGTATCGGTTGTATAGTAGATCAACAGTTTCTCTGAACACCTCCGGGTCCTGAAGCAGCGTTGTAATATCCCTGAACATAACACCTTCAATAGGCCAGTCTGGAACGGTTCTTATTTTTTCTTTAATATCCAAAATACCACCTCATTTTATTTTAGTAATAGCTGTTAACATGAGATTCTTGACATTTTCAGCATTACCCGCAAATACGCGTTCAATTTCTTCCCATGAAACCGGCTCTTCATCCTCTTTCCAGCAATCATAATCAGTAGACATGGCCACCACAGCGTAGGGAATCGCAACTTCATTTGCAAGGCAGGTTTCAGTTGCAATAGACATGTTGATAACATCTGCTCCCCACATTCTGAACATCTTCGATTCAGCCTTTGTTGAAAATCTCGGCCCCTCAATTGTTATCATTGTGCCCCGGTCGTGAGCAGCAAAACCTAACTCTCTGGATGTCTCAAAAAGCAATTTCCGCAAACCGGCATCAAACGGCTCGGCCATTGGAGTATGGACAGCCCCGTTTTTAAATGATTCATGAAATGTTGTTTTTCTGTGTTTTGTAAAATCAATAAATTGGTCAATAATCACAAAATGTCCTCTTTCGATCTCCATCCTTAAACTGCCGCATGCACTTGTTGCTATTATATGGGTTACTCCCTGATCCTTAAGAGCATGAATATTTGCCCTGTAATTTACTCCGGTAGGGCTGTACTGATGCCTTTTCCCGTGCCGTGAAAGAAGTACAACATCAATGTTGTCTATCTTACCGATGGAAAGGGCAGAAGACGGTTTTCCATATGGAGTGTCAACGTCTAATTCCATCACATCATCTAATACTCCAGGATCATCCAGCCCTGACCCCCCGATAATTCCAACCTTTATCATAATTATCTCCATCGGTTACTCTTTTTTAGAATTCATTATCAATAATAGAAATATTGGTACAAGCAAATCTTATTTTTATAAAGATTTAGTCCCAAAAAAAAGATTATTATGTTATATTAAAAGATGAATAAAGTAACCAGTAACGGATAATATAACTTCAAATTATTGTCAATAATCGACTGATTATTAAATAGTGTCCATCAATAAATAAGGAAAGGTTAGCATGGGTAAATATAAAATACACCCAATAGTAGTAGGGACAAAAATATTCGATAAGAGCATGATGACATACCAGTCCGGCCATGGTAAAATATACACTATCCCTATATACTGCTGGTACATAGAAGGTGGTGACAAAAAAATACTTGTAGATACCGGTGAAATGAATCCTATCAAGTCAGAGGATAGAGAAAAATCAATAGGAGGTAAAATATATAATTTTGAGGAAGGCTTGGGCAGATGGGGACTATCTCCTGAAGATATAAACATAGTTATCCATACCCACTTGCATAATGACCATTGTGAAAATGATTACAAGTGTGAAAATGCTGAGTTTTTTATACATAAAAAAGAGATTGAGAATATACACAACCCCCATCCTCTTGATTATCGCTACCTGGATGATTATATAATTGAAATCGAAGAAAACGGCCAGATCAGGCAGGTAGAAGAGGACCGGGAAATTGTTCCGGGTATCAGAGTAATCCATACTCCTGTTCATACCGAAGGCGGATTAACGGTTCTGGTTAAAACTTCTCAGGGTACAGCCGCCATAACCGGGTTTTGCGTAATAAAGGAAAATTTTTACCCCCCAATAGAAATAACATCAATGGAAATGGAGGTTATTCCACCGGGAACACTTATAAATGCATATGATGCATATGATATAATGCTGAATATTAAAAACACTGCAGATATAATCTTACCGCTGCATGAACCGGAATTTGCCTCAATTGACACAATTGGATAAAATAAGGAAACAATATTATGGAATTGACAGACATACAGCCTCTTGAAGAGTGGGAAAAGTTTGAAAAAGAAATTTATGAAAGGTCAGGAATTGATGCAGGTATATTTAACACCGACGGTATCAGAATTACAGACTATAAAGAATGGGTAAACCGTCTGTGTCCTGTAATTAAGGATAATGATAAGGGACAAAGTTTCATCTGTGCAGTTGCTCACATGAATCTGGCGGCAATTGCAAAAAATACAAAGGATCATGTAATTGAAGAATGTGATGCCGGCCTGGCAAAGATTATAGTTCCTATATTTGTAAATGATGAATTCATCGGTTCTGTGGGAGCATGCGGACTCCTCCTTGACGACGGCGAAGTTGATTCATTTATGATTAACAAGACAATAGGACTTGAAGAAGAAAAAATTGATGATCTTTCAAATGATATAAAAAGCATCTCAACCGAAAATGCCAAAGAGCTATGTACTTTCATTAAAAAAAAACTTGTTGAAATTATCAGCAGCTACAAGTGATCATGAAAAACATATTAATGGCGTCGTAAAAAGTCTCCATCTACTGCGTTATAGTTGTTGATCAGAAGTTCGACATACTACATGTATGCCTTCACTCCTGATCAACAACTATGCCTTTTATATGAAGATTTCTACTTAACCATCGGTGATACTTTTTACGAGTTACTCAAATTTGAAGAACGCCAAAAAAAATCAGCGCATAGAAACACTCACCATGCTTAATTTAAGATTTTTACATCAGGTCCCTTCTTGCCCCCTACTCTTTTCATTACCTCAAATTTAAAATATTATTTTGCAAAACATGTCAAAATTGTATATTCTGCTTTGTCTGAAGTTTATATAATAGATTTTTTTAATTTTTTTGGGAAAAGTTGTAATACCAATAAAAAAAGCATACTGTCATTTCATTAATGATTAAAAGGAAACATAAAGGAATGCCAAAAAAAAACGTCCTTGTTATAGGTGGCGGTGTTGCCGGTCTTGCAGCTGCACTGGAGCTTGCTGAACAAGAAATTGGTGTTGATTTGATTGAAAAGTCCGAATTTCTTGGTGGTCATGCAGCCAGGTTCTCCTGTAAGGCTTCAGGCGAATGTGTAAAGTGTGGTGCCTGTATAGTTGTTGAAAAACTTAAAAAGTCTTTTTTAAATCCAAACATTAGAATTCATACCGGGTGTAAAATAAAAAAATTTGAAAATAACGGAATCATCAAGACCAGGGTTGATAAAGAAAGCTCAGAAATTTCTTTTGAATCCGACGCAGCAATAATAGCATCAGGTTTTAAACCGTTTAACCCTGTTAACAAACCATTTGGATATAAACGATTCAACAATGTCATCACGAATATAGACCTGGAAGAAATGCTTAAACTTGAAGATGATGTTGTAAGACCTTCTGACAAAAGGTTTCCAAAATCGATAGCTTTTATACAGTGTGTCGGAAGCCGGGATGAAAGCCTTAACCATCTCTGGTGTTCACATGTCTGTTGCGGATCCGCCCTGAGAGTGGCAAAAAAAATTAAATCCATAAAGCCCGAAACTGAAATCACCTTTTTCTATATCGATGTACAGACTTTTGGAAAGGATTTTCAGGAATTTTATGATTCTATGAAACAGGAAATACGGATGGTACGCTCCATCCCCGGAGATATATTAATATCTGACAACGACTGCCCTCAAATCACATTTTTTGACTCGGAAAAAAATTGTTCAATAGATGAAATATTTGAAATGGTTGTTCTTTCCATAGGCTTAACACCTGGTGAAGACAATAAAAATCTTTCCGAACTTATGGATATAAAACTTGATGATTCAGGATTTTTCAAATCAGGAGAAAATAGTTCAACTGGAATATTTACAGCAGGCACATCACGAGGACCAATGAGTATAGAAGATGCAATTCTTGATGGTGGGAGAGCTGCATTGGAAGCAATAAAATATATAGATAGAAAAGATCTGTGATATTTTTTATATGAACCGATTTTCAAAAACAATATGAGTTGTTTGGAAGTACTAACAATGACTAAATAAACCCCGCTATATCGGGGTTTACTACGCCATAAAAATTGATGAACTCGTAAAAAATATAATGATGGTTAAGTAAACAATAAGGTGACACTTTGGCATTAAAAACATTAGTTATAGGAAACGGCTCTTGTGCCTTTGATATAGTAGACAATTTGCTTTCAAAAAATGTAGAAGTAATAATCGCTACCAGAGACAACAGTCTGCATCAAAAATTTTCTGAAATCATGGGTCAGAACATTACCGAAATACACACCGAAACTACCATTCACTCATGCACCGGCGCCATAGGAAATTTCACAATTTCCATGAAAAATAACAATAAATCAATAATCAGAATAGTTGACTGTATTGTTATTGCAGAGGATAGCTTCCGAAAAACCCTTTTTGCTTCTTATGGCCTTTCGCCTTCGACCAAGACAATTTCACTTTCTGACCTGGACAATCCTGAAAATTATAAAAACATTGCAGATGAAAATAAAAGTTTTGTTTTACTTAAAGGGTTAAAATTTGAAAGCAACCCTGTAATTTCAAAAGAAGTAATGGACTCATCCATAAAACTTGCTTCTCATGGACAAAGTAAAATATATATCTTAACTAAAAATCTTAAGGTTGCCGGAAACCGGCTTGAAGCTTTATACAGAAAAGCTAAAAAAGCGGGAATAATATTTATAAAGTTTACAGACTCTGAACCGGAATTTTTCCAGGGTGAAGACGGAAAAACATGTATCGAATTTACAGATGAGGTTACAAAGAAAAATTTTAGCCTTACTCCCGATATAACTGTCGTTGATGAAAGTATTGTCCCGTCCGATTACCTTGAAACTCTTGCAAAAACATTTGGACTTAATATTGATTGCAGCGGTTTTCTTCAGTCTGACAATGTCCATCGCCTGCCTGCTTATACAAATCGAAAAGGGATCTTTGTTGCAGGACCATCAAGGGGCATAAGCTCACCTGAAGATTATAAAGCTGAAGCCGGCACTGCAGCCATTGCCGTATTAAACAACTCTGATAAAAATAATTATGACATAAAGGACAAGGCATATATAAATAAAGGCGGCTGCGTCCGCTGCCTTACTTGTTACCGAATTTGCCCTCATAAGACAATTTCGTTAAACTCAACGTTGTCTGTAATGCCTGAAGGGTGTGAAGGGTGCGGACTTTGTACCGCCGAATGCCCAAAAAATGCCATTACAATTGAAAACCTTGACCATAAATTTTTGATACCTGACGATAAGATTCAAAATGCCGATAGCGCATCCAAGCCTCGAATCACTGCTTTTTGTTGCAGCCGAAGCGCTGCAGAGGCTTATAAACTGGCAGTTTCCATAGGACTAACTTTGCCTGAAGGGTTAAAAATCGTTGAGGTTCCCTGCGCCGGAAGCATATCACTAACTCATATCCTAAATTCTTTAAAGAACAGTACAGGTGGTACCATTATACTCACCTGTCATGAAGGAAACTGTTTTTCCGAGAAAGGAAATGTTTTTGCGCATAACAGAGCCAAATCTGTTTCGAAAATGATTTCTGATGCAGGATACAAAAAAGAAAGACTTATGACATACACTATCGCTTCAAATATGGGTAAAGAATTTTCAAATATATTAAATGATTTCGAAAAGAATATTATTGACCTTGAATAACACATTAAGGCACCGGATTGGAAATAAATATGACTGAAGCAGACAAAAGAGTAAATCTTGACCAGCTGGATCATGACAGTTGCAGGTCCTGGGATTACAGCCAGGACTTCTGTGTAACCTGCGGAATATGCTCAAGCATGTGCCCTGTCTCTGGTATTGACGATTTTGACCCGAGAAAACTTGTAAGAATGATTTCCCTTGGAATGGAAAATGAAGCAGTAGATTCGAGATGGCCATGGATCTGCACTATGTGCGGTAAATGTGAAGCTTCGTGCCCAATGGAGATAAAAATATCAAGTATCGTCAGGAAAATAAGATCACTTCGTGAACGTGACGAGGTGCCGGGAATACTTCATAAAGGGCTTGAAACAGCTTTAAAGACCGGAAACAACCTTGGTCTTCCAAAAGAGGATTTTGAATTCATATTAGAAGATGTCGCTGAAGAGATTGCTGAAGAACCGAGCTTTGAAAACTTCACGGTAGAGATAGATAAAAAGGGAGCAAATATTCTCACGACTATTCATAACAAGCTTGTAAATACCCATACAGATGACCTTAAGCACTGGTGGAAAATTTTTCACGCTGCAGGAGAAGACTGGACCGTGCCGTCTGAAAACTGGGAAGGTACAAACTGGGGACTTTTTACCGGCGATGATGAGGCCATGAAAAAAATGAGCGGCCGCATAGTTGATCACATGAAAAACCTGGGGGCAAAAAATCTTCTATGGCCGGAATGAGGGCATGCTTATCTTGCGACCAGGTCTGGTCTTGAAAAATGGAATCCCGAAGAATTAAAAACGTTTGGAACATTCACAGTATTTGATCTTCTTATGAAATATATTAAGGAAGAGCGAATAAAAATAGACAAATCAAAAATAACAAAACTTGCAGCTTATCACGACCCCTGTAATTACGGCAGAAAAGCGCAAATGCTCTTCGGGCACGGTTATTTTCAGGAACCTCGATGGATAATGGACCAATGTGCCGAAGAATGGGTGGATCTTTACCCTATGGAAATGAATCAAACATGCTGCGGAGGTGGAGGCGGAACACTTACAACAGGAAATGACGAAGAACGTGTATATTACGGAAGAAAAAAAATTGACCAGATAAAAGCCTCTGGTGCAGAAATGATTGTAGTCCCTTGCCATAGCTGCCACGGCCAGCTAAACAATATTAAAAAAGAACACGGATTTGAAGAACTTGAAGTTAAATATCTATGGGAAATAGTCGCAGATGCTCTTATATTAAAATAAACTCACAACATGCGGTTTAATAAGAGACTTTTTAAAAATGATTTTCTTAAATCCCGGCACAGGATATGGCTTAAAATTTCCTTCTGACGGACAAATCGACGGGAGTCCGGAAGGTTTTGTTGAGGAAAAGACAAAAGAAAAAGAACCTGATACAAAAGATTACATTTTATGCTCTCAGTGTCATAATATTGTAACATTACCTGAAGCTGGAATATCTGTTCAAGGAGCTCACAGGCATACATTCGCAAACCCTGATGGATTACTTTTTGAAATCGGTTGTTTCAACTCAGCTAGTGGATGTGGGTATACCGGCCCGTCTACATTTGAATTCACATGGTTTAAAGGTTTCAGCTGGAGAGTAGCAATATGCCGAAAATGTTTGATTCACTTAGGATGGTTTTTTACTTCAACAGGCGGTGACAGTTTTCATGGGCTGATTATGAGTCGTCTTACAGGTACTATATAAGACTTTCGACAAATGCAAATTGCTATTCAAACCCAATGATTTAAGCTACTTATTGGCATCCCAGACGCTCAATCCAAAATCCCAACATAAAATAATAATACCATACAGCCGTACTCCATATAATAAAGGTTTTGCACTGTAAAAAAGTCGGCTAATTTCTGATATTCTCTTTTTGTAAAAACAAGACATGTATTGTTTTGAATTTATTAACTATCCTGTAAAATTCTTTAATTGCAGACAGGACTATTGAGGTGCAGTAGATTATTAAAATAATATAGAAATATATCTACCGCACTTCTTAACTTATAAGGATATCTTTGGTTTGCGATAACATTACTAACCAACAAGTTTGTATAGCTTTTAGTTACTTGAACTTTTTCTTCTTTTTCTTTTTATGTTTATGTTTCTTGCCTTTTGCTTCCTTGAGTTTGTACGGGACTACTTCTTTTGATCCTTTTCGCCACGGTCCACTTAATTTTACAGCTTCTTCCCAATGCCCGTTTGAAAATCTTAAATAAAGACCATTATAGAAATATACACTTGGCATATTAATTGAGAAGTAAACTCCAAGTCCGCTGTCATATTCGAGTTCTATACCGTCCTGGTGTTTATGGCGGTATCCATGCGCGGGTGCATGTGGAGGGGGACCTTGCCCTTTGTGTTTAACTTTCACATTTTTTGGATAGGGCAATTTAATATTTACGCCTACTTCATTGATAGTTCTACATCCTGTAAATACACTAAAACAAAAAATGACAGCAAAAGTAATACATGCAAACCTCATACTTAATCTCCTTAAAACACAAATAAATTTAATATTATTAATTTAAAACCTTATTATCCCAGGAAATGATCCTGATATTTTACTGCTTCCTTATTTTCAGATTTTAAATGCCCTATTGCCATACATTTCGGGCATTGGATTTCAGTTGTCTTCTGTCCGTGTAAAAGCTCAATTGGTGCCTGGCATTTGAAGCATTTGATAAATGTTTTCTTTTGTTTATCCTGTTCTGAAACCGCTTCCGATTCAACCATGGCATTTTTATTTGAAGTTCTGTTTATAAACTCATTAATAGCTGTTCTCACTGCCGCTTTTTCATCTCCTTTTCCTAGACTTAAAAGTTTTTCATAATCATCAACAGGAAGAGTAATGCTGATATTAATCTCCTTTGAATTTTCAAAAGCAACATTAAATTCTTCAAGAGCAAGTGCGATTTCGGCAAACTGCATATCACCCTTTTCCATTTTTTCCTTAATCATGGATATCATATCCTGCTCAGTAACCCACTTCTCATCGAGTTTAATTTTTCTTTCTTCAAAATCTATCTCAAGCATGAGGCACCTCCTTTTGTTTGAAATAAATAATATTATATAAAAATAAGTCCCGGTTCTTCACGAACATGTTCATTATCAGTCACTGCTTATATTTCAGTAAAAAAAATAACGACCAGTTCTATAGAAATATCAATTCATATTTCGTGCCAGTTTAAAATAAATATTGATCTTATCGATTTTATTACATATACTAATTTATGATTTGAATATCATAGCAATACGCTTCCAAAGCAAAATCCATATTTCGAGATAATTAACCATATATCAACACTTTAATTAAATATAGGCATGGCAATGAAAGAATCATCCATCAATCTTTTTAAAACATTTTCAGAAGAGATAAACCCGGAAAAACTCCAGCAGAAGTTCCTTACTTCGCTCCTGAAACTTCAAAATGTTGAGCGGGGCTCAATATGGATAAAAAAAGACAACCGGTATTTGTGTATTGAGGCCGCAGGCCGCCAAAGTGAAAGCCTGATCGGTATCAGCATAAGCGATAATCAAAAAAGTATTGTTGGCTGGGTTATTGAAAACGGAAAAATGACCATAGCAGATCCCCATGAAGATGTGCGTCATTATAAGGAACTTGAAGAGAACCTTGCCGTAAAGAGCAGTCTCATTTTATGCTTCCCGCTTTTTCTAAGAGACAAGCAGGTATACGGAGCTGTTCAGATAATTGATACGGACCCCGGCAAAACCCATGTTAACCTTGACAGTGAATATTTAAACAACCTGCAGGATCTTATAAATATTGCATCCATTTCTTTAAGCAATGCAATACTATACAACAAGCAGCTTAAAGAGACTGAGTCCCTTAAAACCACCCTTGAAGAAATAAGAAACGAAGAGGTTATCATCGGGCAGGATATAGCTTTTCAAAAAAGCATGGAACTTATAGAAAGTTACGCCAAAACTGATTTTCCAATTCTCATAACCGGGGAAAGCGGTACAGGAAAGGAGCTCATCGCACGAAGGATACACAAGCTAAGCAATAGGAATGACAAACCTTTTCTAGTTCAAAACTGCAGCGCCATACCTGAATCACTTCTTGAAAGCGAACTGTTTGGCTATAAAAAGGGGGCTTTTTCCGGTGCAACAAAAGACAAGGAGGGGCTCTTCGAAGCCGCAGACGGCGGCATAGTATTTCTTGATGAAATCGGGGATATGCCTTTAAACCTTCAGGCTAGCCTGCTACGTGTTATCCAGAACAATGAAATTAAACCATTGGGTGGAACAAAGGTTAAATATATAGATATAAAAATCTTATCTGCCACAAATCATGATATAAAAAACATGGTTGCCGATAATGAATTCCGCCAGGACCTGTTTTACCGTCTATCAGTTTTGCCCCTGCATCTCCTGCCACTCAGGGAGAGAAACCAGGACATCCCCTTGTTACTTAAACACTTTTTAAAAAAAGAAGGGTCAAAACTAGACGTTCCTGTTAAAACAACCCAATCAAAAACAATGCAGATCCTTATGGCATATACCTGGCCTGGAAATGTGAGGGAACTGGAAAACCTCGTACGATACCTTCTTGTATCCTCAAACAAGGAAATTATTGAGCCGGAGGATCTTCCTTTACATATAAATGATAAGGATCAAACATTTTCAACACCATATCGCCATCAAAGCCCCGAACCTGTTTTCAATAAAGTTGCTCATATTTCAAATCCGCTCAATAAAGACGACCTTCATTTTGAGAATATGAGCTGGGAGGACATAGAAAGGTCTTATGCGAACTATCTTCTTAAAAAAACCGGATGGAATATAGCCAAAGCCGCCAGGGCTGCGGGCCTTAACAGATCCACCTTTGACTCCAGAATTAAAAGGCTAAAACTTAGAAGGGATGAGTCAGATTAGGTTTAGGTGTTTATCTGAACTTGAGAATTCAATTCTGAAACAACACAATATGTTCTATCTGCGTCGGAAAGAGAAAGGTGTGCATGGGTAAGTGGAAGAAAAAAGGAACAACTTGAAGAATTGGAAAAAACATCACGGAAACCAAAACCCGATTTTTAGACCACTCGGTGGATCCTTGTCATGATGAACCTGTTGGAACTTGATGACCATTACAATAACTTCTTGAAACAGATTGAAAATATTAATATTTCTTCCGGAATCCGATCATTATTACTGCGCCATTCTGATTGAATTTTGCAAAGTTGTATTCTTTCTCGAATCCGAAATTCTGTGCTCCGATAATATTTATCTCAATTGAATCGGTTATATCGTAGGCAAAACCCATGTGCAACCCAACCATGTCGACATCACATGAAACGGGAGTCAGCCCTTTGTCCTCGGAGGCATTCTGACGAAAGTCAATTCCTGATCTGATTATCAAATCTATAGGAGTTACATACTCGATACCCATCCCCACTGTGCAGCTGTTAGTATAATATGTTTTTTGTTCACTTTTAATGTTAGCGGTTGTGAATGCAATCTTGTCCAGATCGCTCCAAAGCATATATGTAGCAGATATTGAGAAAGTTAAATTCTTCGCCGGTTTATATCCCAACCCCAGTGTTAAATAGTATGGAAGAGTAAAGTCTACTTCAGAATCTGTTTCAATCCCTGCAATTCGTACTAAACCCTCCATTTCGATCGGCACTTCACTTCTTACCGTCATCCCAATTCCAATTTCTTCCACTGGTTTATAAAAAAGCCCTACATGCACGCCATAACCGGAATATCCGTTATAGTCGTTTTCCACAACAGTACCAAGACCCGGATCAAAAAACTGGCTTTTCATTTCTCCTATGTAGATGGACATCCCCCACCCTATAGATAGGCTTGGACTCAATTTATAGGCAATAGCTCCGGTTAGGGCATTCCAACCGGCTGAAGATTCCAGTTTAAATGGTGATCCCTGAAAGTTTTTATATGACGCGCCTCCACCTGCAAAGGGGATATAACCACCAACACCAAAGGCCCATTTCCCAAAGTTTTTTGAGGCAAAGAAACCGGGTATTATGAATTCTTCATCACTTTTATCTTCTATTGAATTAGCAGTATATTGAATGTCCGTAAATACGTAATACCCGTACATCTCAACTTGCCACGCTCCCTTTTCCTGGTATACTAAACCGGCCGGGTTATAAAAAACTGCTGAAGCGTCATCTGCAATACCGGTGAATGCAAACCCCATACCCGTCGCCTTTATTCCTATAGCGGAATTGTCGAAACCACCCCCAAAAGCGATACTGAAAAAGGATATATTTATAACTGATGCTATACAGACTATGTATATACTTAGGCGTTTCTTCAAAGTCATCTCCTTTTCAACCAACTGGATTTAATTATATTTTTTATCCGTCTTCCCGAGTAATCCTGGTAAAAATTTTTGATTATAAAATTGAGTTTACTCATTACTATATGGGACAGAATCTTTTCTATCCATTCTGTTTTTAATTAAATCTCTGTATTCTGCAACAAGCTCTTTTGCCTGATTTTCAGAAGATATACTTTTTATAGATTCACGGAAATGACTGCTGAATGGCATACCTTTGACAAACCATCCAAGCCGGCTTCTCATAATATTACATGCCTGGTTTTCTCCAAGATATTTCACCGAATCTTCAAGATATCGAATCATGTTTTCAAAACATTCAGTTAGATTGGGTTCAGTTACATCACCACCACTCAACAGGGCATTAACCTGTGAAAAAATCCATGGTTTTCCAATTGAGGCACGCCCTATCATAACAGCATCACAATTTGTTTCATCCAACATTTTCAAGGCGTCCTGAGGTGTATTTATATCCCCGTTTCCAATCACAGGAATTGCAACGATCTTTTTTATTTTCCCTATTAAAGACCAGTCCGCATGTCCGCTGAAACCTTGTGTGGCTGTACGAGGATGTATTGTAATAGCATCCACACCACAGTCCTCAGCTGTTCTGGCAAGATCTAAGGCCTGGGCCCCTGACTTGTCCCATCCGCTGCGAATTTTTATTGTAAGAGGAATATCTATGGATTCCCTAACAGCCTTAAGTATTTCTGTATATTTTTGAGGCTCCCGCATAAGCGCTGATCCTGACCCGCTTTTTAAAATTTTTTTAACAGAACATCCAAAATTAATATCCAGTATATCAACTCCTGAAGATTCAACTATCGAAGCAGAATCAGCCATTATAAAAGGGTCTGAGCCGAAAATCTGGGCTGAGAATGGCTTTTCTTCAGGACAGCTTTCAAACAGACGCTCTGTTTTAGAAGATTTATATACAATCCCGTTAGAACTTATCATCTCGGAACAAACCAGTCCGCACCCCCATTCCTTTGATAGAAGTCTGAAAGGAAGATTTGTAATACCTGCAAGTGGAGCAAGCACAGTTCTATTATTTATTTCTACAGAACCTATCTTCATGAAACTTTCTTCTCTGAAGGGTTTGCATAACAAAAAATGCAGTTATGAAAACACGGATGTAGGTTGTAAGATCCGATATCAGTCGAAACAAGACAGCCGCAGCCTTCTTTCAATCTTTGACCGGAATCCTTTCTAAGAGAAATTCTACCTGCTGATAGTTCAGCCAGAAGTCTGTTTGGTATGCATGAACTATTCTTTATAGATGATTCAGGTGGAATTGCCTCAACAAGTTCCTTCTCACAGCATGTATAAAGCTCAATACTTTTACTTGCAAGAAGCTTTTCCATATGAAGAAGAATTTTTATTTTTTTATCCAAAGGCGGGTCAACAAATGAAAAACCGGAAATAGTTTTTTCTCTTTTAATTACCTTTGGATACAAATCAACAAAGCTTGTAATACAACGATTAATGCCAGAGTTTGAAACTTTTGAAGCAATAAAATCAAAATCATTCATATTGTTTTTTTCATTGCCGTTTTTTTCAATGTAAAAACAGACAGGGTCAAAACGCCATTGTACACGTTCTGCTCCAAATCTTTTGCATAGTGTATATATCTGATCAAGTCTTTCTGTTAAAGTTGGCACATCAGGCTCAAGAAGCCTTTCCTCAGAGTTTATAGTAAAATTAAAAAATAGATGGTATCCCAGATCTATAAGCTTTTCACCATATCTTCCCTTTAGAAACGGACCGAAATTTTTTGACCAGAATACAATAGTATCAACATCAGCAGCAGCGGCTTTTACTCTTGATATGTGCCTGTTATAGGGATTAACAACCTCAAAGGTTCCCTTAACAATCTGCCGCATAAACCATTCCATATAAAATGCCGGTATGTCAGTCCTTCTTGATGCAGAGATTACAGTTTTAAATTGTTTTTTCATTCCGGATTATAATATTGTGGCCTTTGAAAAATTTAAATTTATTGTTCACATTCAAGGAGCAGATTGAATATATTGAGGATAGTGCTTTGGCAGGATTAATATGCATAAGGGTATAGTTCCCATTTTTAATAAACATGAGTGTCCAGATTTATTTCTTGTGATCGGAAAGGGATATGACCTTAGCGTCTTTTGAGTCATCAGAATTGATATCATCTTCTATACCATTATCTTCCGTAGTTTCAGGACATTCTACTTTTTCCAGTCTTATTTCCCTTTCATTCATGGTAAAAGACTCACCATCTATATAAACATCCCTTAAAATCCATGTAACAACTTGAAGTGGGATTTGAAGCATAAGCAGCTTTACATGATACCAGTCTTTTCTGTTGTCAGGAGAAATTTCCTCAATTCTTGCAAACGTAAGTGGTTTTTCCTCGTAGTGTATTAATACAATATCATTTTCCTGGGCCATGTTGTAATTTCCTTCTTGAATCTAAATAATAGGTGCAACAATTACGATTATTCATAAGTAAAAGTCAAGATACAGTGATTTTTTTCACGAACTATAACTCATTGAAATAATAGTTGTCAATTTGATTGAATACAATTCTGGTAAACTTAAGTGGTTTTCACTTGATATTTGACTTTTTTTTACCCCCATAATAAGAAGTCTATTTTATAAAAGTAATAATTCATAATTTTTTGGAGAAAAAATGAACAAGAAAAAGCTTCTGGGCATTGTAGGCTCTTACAGGAAAACCGGAAATACCGAGATTGTCGTCAAGGCTGTTGGGGAAAAAATGGGAGATGACTGGGAACTTTCCCTGATAAGGCTTCCGAAACTTAAAATTCTCCCCTGTAAGGGATGTTATGTATGCATGCTCCCTGATATAAAATGCAACCTGAAAGATGATGTTGAATGGATTATGGAAAGAATGAGTGAAGCTGATGCAATAATTTTCGGTGCTCCAAATTACCATTTCGGCCCGGTAGGTATAATAAAGATGCTTGCAGACAGAGCCCTTCAATCCCTGGACTTTCAGGAAAAATACAAAAAAATAAAAACCGCTGTTGCCCTTACACTTGGAATGGAGGATTACAGGTGTTATGCAGATACTGTCCTCCAGGCACAGATAAGAGCCCTGAGGCTTGATGTTGTTAGCCTTGATTGCTTTTACGGTACTCATCCCGGTGAAGTTGAATTAATAAATGACCTTGACGCTAAATCACAGAAAATGGCCGATTCTCTGAAATCAGACAAAGAGGTTGATTATTCAGCACCTGACAGGTGCCCAAGATGTATGTCAGACCTTTTCCGCCTGCACAAGGACGGCCTTGAATGTGTTATTTGCAGAGCTGTTGCAAAACATAAAGACGGCGCCCTGGAATTTATATATTTTCACCCGCAATTCACAGAAGAGGGGAAAAATGAGCATTCGAACTGGGGTCTTAATAAAAAGAATGAGTATGAGGAGATAAAAGACCAGGTGAAAGCGGTACAGAAAAAATACAGCGGCGGAAACTGGCTGTTGCCTGAAGGAAATGAGTAAGGCCCATGAAGAATGTTATATTTTTCATGATTGATGGCGTCGTAAAAAGTCTCCATCTACTGCGTTATAGCGGTTTATCAGAAGTT
>JABHLN010000120.1 GCA_018693105.1 Desulfobacterales bacterium
ACAGGAGGATAGAGAGTTGCTGCAGGTACATAAGGTGCCCTCCTTATATAACTTGGATTGATTTTCAGCATCAGCTGGGTCATGGTTGTATTACCGGCAATTGTTATTGCGGAAATGTTTTCACGCTCAACCCCTGACTTCTTAATTGTTTTGCCTATTATTTTATTTATGGTTTCGATAACAACTTCAGAAATTTTGTCCAGACCACCAGGCTTTTCTGCGAAAACAATACGGTTTATTACATCTTCACCATAGCTGATTTGACCGTTAAAGGTTCCCGACTGGGAAAGAGTTTCACCTGTTCCAAGGTCAACCACCTGTCCGTACACCGTGGTGGTGCCGATATCCAGGGCAATTGCATAATTTTTGGCGGAGGTATCTCCCGGCTGAATATTAATTATACGTGTCTTACCCCCCTCGCGAACAGGGCGCTCAAGAGTTACGGTAACTTTAAAATCATTTTCACGCAAAACATCAGGGATTTTACGTATAACCGGCAGGTTGAGCTGAAGCTGGTGTTCGTCATATACCTGGCTCAAAAAATTTATAATTCTTGTAACATCCGGTTCATGGTCCTGGGCATCAGGCTCCGGCATTTCAAGATATAGTTTTTCAACCGGGGGAACAAAGAGCCCCTGTTCCTTAAGTTCTTCAAAATTAATATGTTTTATATGGGCTGTCTTCCTGGGGGTGCTTGTCAGGTTGAGAGCACTTTCGTCTATAGAGGATTCAGTTGGAATACGAACCGTAATATCACCTTTAATTTTAGACAGGCAAGCCAGGCGGTAGCCCTTTTCCAGATCGTCGCTATCAAGCCTTTCTGAAACGCCATCTTCAACACTGCCTTCCTCGATTATTACGCGGCATTTTCCGCAAACACCTTCTCCTCCGCACGATGCATTTACATGAACACTTGCTTCCATGGCAGCACGAATCAGACTTTCACCGTCATCAACCGTAATTTCCTTATTGTAGGGGAGAAACAATACTTTGTGTCTGTTCATTATAATACTCCTTGGGCTTGTTGAAGCTGGAAAAATATTATTTTCAGATTAATATTTAATAATCGCTTATAATAATTGCTATTGATATTTATGTTAACAAATATTAATCAAATTTTATATTTTATCTTATCAAAGCTTAATATTCAAGAAATTTGATTGTCAGTAAAATGTAACAAGTATATGTTCATTCATTTCATTTAAGGTTAAAATCCCCGCTTTTGGACCGGCAGCTATACAGCAACTATACATTCTTTTATTTATTAGCTACGTATTGACTGCCTGTAATATAAATTAATCTCAAACCGTTCCGGGATTTGTTACAAACCATTTGGAATTGTTAAGTTTGACAGGCGAAACTTAACCCATCTTTTTTTTTAAATAAAAAACAAACACAAATAAATTTTTTTATTGACAAACAAGTCAACCATGTTCCATAGTTGACTTTGCGGTCAAGTAGTGCCGGTGAGCATCTGAAATGAAAGTACGTATATAAATCTAAATAGAGCCCATACGGAAATGAGATAATTTTCCCGATTTCTGTGATAGGCTTATCATGATTCCGCTGGACTCGAAATCACTTCGGGGTGTGATTCTGCTCTGGAATTATCTCATTTTCGTATGGGCTCTATCAGGAAATATTAAATCACAAAGAAAGTGTTTTAAATGGATATATTTAAAGACAAAATTGTTATTGTCACCGGAGGTGCTGCAGGAATTGGAAAGGCTATTTGTGAAGAACTCGGCCGTCGTGGAGCTATTATCATTGCGGCGGACATAAATCTTGATAAAGTATATAACGTCGTGCTGGAAATATGCTCCAAAGGTGGACGGGCAACAGCTGTTCATCTTGATGTTTCCGATACCGATGCTGTGGAAAAGTTTGTTATAGATACGGCAGCAGAATACGGTCGTCTGGATTATATTTTTAATAATGCCGGGATAAATATCTACGGTGAAGTAAGAGATATGAGTATGGATGACTGGAAAAAAATTATTAACATAAACCTATGGGGGGTTATTGCGGGGTCGGCAACTGCTTTTAAAATAATGGTCCGCCAGGGACATGGTCACATAATCAACACCTCTTCGGTAAATGGCCTTATTCCGTATCCAACTGAAGGCGGATACGGAACAGCAAAACATGGAATCAACGGACTATCAGGCATACTAAGGTCAGAGGGATCTGCGTTTAACGTTAAAGTCAGTGTGGTTTGTCCGGGTGCGGTAAAGTCTGATATTGATGTCGGCGTACCTATCCTTAATACAGAAGAACGGCATCGTCGTCATGTTGACGGTATGTATCTATTTAAAATGAGTACAGAAAATGCTGTACTAAGAATCCTTAAAGGCATAGAAAAGAACTCAGCTGTTATCATTTTCCCGTTCAGTGCCAGGGTGACCTGGTGGTTACATAGAATAAACCCGGCTATTTTAAACCCCTTGCGCTGGATTATGTTAGTAGGTTTTAGATATTTTCGTCTTAAATCATAAATATGCATTTTTTAACTCTGTATTGACCTATAAATATTGTACTGATTCCAACTATCATCAAGATTTAAACTCCAGAATTTTCAACATTGGTCTATTCTTTTAATAATTTTGACCTTTTTTATAATAAAATAATTGATTCAGAATAAGTATTATTAATAAATGACCTGACTCTCGCCCCATGCTTGACTTAGCGGTCAAGTATGGTGTTGCAATCGCAAGTCATATTTCTAAAGCACTGGAAGGGGATTTTCAATAATCATAATATTTCATTTTTATTAATTTAAAAAAACCAGGGAGGATAAAATGAGTATGCGAAAGCTTATCGTGGTCGGTTTTCTGGCAGCGGCTTTTGTCGGATCACTGTTTCAAACGGCATTTACTTTTGAATATTCCCATACAAAGACTGTTCAGGATTTTAATCCTAACTGGAATAAAACGCTTTACCTGGATCCGGAATGTAAATTTGATCCTAACTGGAAAGAAAAACAGGACGCTGTCTTCCGGAGGACCGGAGTAAAAGAGGGTGAAATATACAATTCCTCCAATGCTGATAAAATAAAAGAATTTCTTCCAAGTTCAGTGTACAACTGGATAAAGAAAGATGAGTGGCAGATTAAAATCGGCGCTTTAAAATATGATCTTGGCCCTGACTGGGGCCATATGGAAAAATGGTCAAAAAACAATTCCGGTAAATATATCGTTGGAGAAAATAGCGAGATAATTGAGGTTGCAACAGGAAAATTTCCTAAACAAATGGATGGTATTACATTTCCTATTGAAGAAATTGACTTTTCTAATAAAGAAGACGCGCCAATAAAGCTCCTTCATAACAAGAACTCATTTTTGTGGGGCGGCGGTAATGCAAAAGCACAGTTTGTTATGGAATGGGTTGGAGTAAATGGTTATGAAAGGCATGTTAAAGGAGAGGTAACACTATTTCATTTTCTTCAAGATCATAATCACGTGCCCAATCCTAACAATTTTAAAACCGTCACGACTACGGTTTTTCTGGAGCCCTATGATATAAAAGGAACAGCTCAACTAAGCTGGAAATTTCTCGACGGTCAACCTGATAGAAGTTTTGCTTATATTCCAGTAATAAGAAGGGTTAAAAGAGTATCTGCCGCAAACAGGTCGGATCCAAACATTGGAGCGGACTTCTGCCTGGATGATGGATTTGCTTTCGATGGTTATATTGGATCCATGAAATGGAAGCTTATCGGTGAACAGGATTATTTATGTCCCATGATGAAAGATGTTACTGAAAGGTTAATCTATTACAAGAAGTTTCCCGATGGTTCATTTCGTGGAGTCCATGATGCCGAACCATTGAAAGCAGGGTATAATGATCCGGACTGGAAAGGCGCTCCATGGGCTATCCTGAATGCAGTGTGGGTTCCAAGGTCTGCCTGGGTAATTGAATTCTATCCAAAAGACAGGTATTACAACTATGGAAAACAAATATTATATATTGATAAAAGAGGCCGGCAGCCGGTATTTAAAATTGTCTATAACAGGGCGGGGCAATACTGGAAAACAGTCTTTGTAATGTATAATTGTATTGTCGGTAGAAATAAACTTATTGGGTCCGTCTCAACTATGTATATGGCTGTTGACGATAAAAAACATCATGCAACGATGATGATTTCAGACGGAAAATACAGGGGGGTAAATTTCACGATGATGTCATTTATGAACTGGGTAAAACCAGCCATGTTTACAACATCTTATATGACCCAGATGTCCAGATAACCATAGAAATTTGTATTTTTAAGGCAGGTTTAATTTTTGTTGACATGTAGGTTGGCTTGTGTTCAATAGTTGACTTATCAGTCAAGTCTGGCTTCATGGAATAATATTCAAATTTCAAAAATTTCTTAAGCGAAGTGTTATTAATCAATATATTTTGATTAATTTTATTATAAGCTATCTCAAAATAAATCTGAGTGCTCCTCCTGGCGGCGTTACAAAGCGGTTCAAAATGCTCACATACTACCTGTTTTTATGGTTTTCCACCCCTTTGTGTCATGTTGGGAACTCTATTCTTTTAAAGACAGCTTCTAATGATGCAATTGTTTTGAGAACGAAATATTTAACCGATTCAATTTGAGTTAAATTACTTATTATAATGACGCGGCAAATCCCGGTGTAGCCGTACTACTTTGTTATAGTTTTTACGTAGGCATTAACTTAATTCTTAAAGGAGGATAAAATGACTATGAGAAAATTTCTAACTGCCGGTATAATGACTTTTTTTCTAATCGGCTTTTTATTCCAACCGGTACTTGCTTTTCATCTTGCCGGTGATGACCCTCTTGATCCTGCAGGGTATCCACGATTTGATCCCCAATGGAAAGAGAAACAGGACGCACTTTTCGAAAAGTACGGCCTGGAAGATGGAAAGGTTTATAACTCAACAAATTGTGAAACTATCAAACCGCTTCTCCCTGAACCGGTTTATAACTGGGTAAAAAGGGGAGAATGGGAAATCCCTGTAAAAGCCTTAAAATACGACATGGGTACCGGATGGGCAAAACTAAGGAAGTATGACGTGCTTAATAAAGGCAAGTACACTCTTGGCGACAGAACCCAGATCATAGAAAAAGCCACAGGTACTTACCCCCAGGACATGACCGGTACTACTTTTCCTGTTGAAGATATTGATTTTTCCAACCCTGAGACCGCTGCAGTCAAAATCATGCATAATACCTTTACCTTTACAGATGCCGCCGGAGCACTTATACGGGATCTTATACAGGAATGGGTCGGCCTGGAAGGATCCCAAAAATATATATTCGGCACACTTACTATACTTTCATACCTGGATATAAACAATGGCCTGCCAAATCCCAACGAGTTCAAAGCAACCCAGTTAATTAATTTCTCAGAACCGTATGACGTCAAAGGCACCGGCCTTTTGAACTGGAGATATCTTGACGGTTCCCCTGATAAAGGTTTCATATATATACCGGTCATCAGGAGGGTAAAAAGGGTAAATGCTGCTAACAGGTCAACCCCATCCATGGGTTCTGACTTCTGTAATGATGACCAGAACTGCTTCTGGGGAACTGTAGAATCCATGAAATGGAAAATGGTTGGTGAAACCGACTTTCTCTTACCTATTCCAAGAAAGAATGCTGACAAAATACAAGCCGCCACACAACTGCCCGACGGCTCATGGGATGCAGACAAAAATGTAGAGCAGGCAAAATTCGGCTATGATTTTCCTGACTGGAAAGGTTCGCCCTGGGCAATGAAAACCGTTGCCTGGATTCCAAAATCCGGATGGATATTAGAAATGTTTCCCCGTGATGAGTATTACACATACGGACGGCAGCAATTATACATCACCAAGAGAAACATGGTTCCACAATTCAAAATTGTATACAACAGGGCAGGTGAATACTGGAAAACAATTATGGCGGTTTATAATTGCTATACCAGGGGTCCGCATAGTATCGGCTATGCCACAGACAACTATCTGGCTGTAGATGAAAAGACCCACCATGCTACAATTGCTGTTTCAGCCGGAAAATTTAAAGGAAAAGAATTCAGGGGATTGTATCTAGTACCATGGATTAAACCGGGTATGTTTGCACCTAATTATTTGACCCAG
>JABHLN010000121.1 GCA_018693105.1 Desulfobacterales bacterium
CCTCATGTGCCTATCACAGTACCGGAGATCATTGAGGATGCCACCAGGTGCTGTCAGGCAGGAGCATCGATCATCCATGTCCATGCGAGAGGCGAAGATGGGCTACCGACGTATAAAAAAGAAGTTTACGCTGAGATTATTCGCGGGATCAGGGCCAATTGCCCGGATGCCATCATTTGTACGACAACGAGCGGAAGAAAGCATAATACGTTTGAAAAAAGATCAGAAGTTTTAGAATTGGAAGGCAATTCCAAACCGGATATGGGAAGTCTGACATTAGGTTCGTTAAATTTTACCAAACAGGCATCAATCAATACTCCGAAGATGATTCAAGACCTTGCGGCAAAAATGATAGCCCATGATATTGTTCCGGAAATTGAAATATTCGATATAGGAATGGTGAATACGGCTAAAATATTTATAAAAAATGAAATTTTAGTCGAGCCATTTTATTTTAATTTATTATTGGGATCGGTTTTTTCTGTTCCAGCCACTTTATTTGATTTGGCGTACATGGTCAATAGCCTGCCTTCTGCTGGGCAATGGGCAGCAGCCGGGATCGGCAGGTTTCAGCTGAAAATGAATTTTGCTTCTATCCTCATGGGTGGGCATGTCCGCGTCGGAATCGAAGACAATATTTTTTATAATCAGAATAATAAAGAGCTGGCGACCAATGAACAGTTGATCCAACGCATTGTCAAGTTCTCGCACACCATTGGCAGAGAAGTTGCCTCAGCGTCTGAGGCTAGGGGATTAATTGGTCTTCCACAACGTTCCGAGAAAAAAGTTTCTTCTTAGAAATGATCTCTTATGCCTGCTTTTTCTAAATAATAATCAAGTAAAACCTTGTAAAGGCGATTTATAGTTTGCAATTGATGAGAACTGTCTTTTTTTTCATTAGAGATTTGCCATAAAACAGGAAAGGGATTGGGTTCCCAGACAACAATTTCGCCATTATTATCATAGCTGTAGTCAAAGGCGACAATATCAAATCCAAGGACTTTTCTCGCCTGATTTAGTAGATCATGGTTAGGATCACGAAAAGATTGAGTGTACTGCCATTCTTCCTCACGGCAAACATCATCATCCACACGGTCATCTGCGCGGACAAACCTTTTTTTGGAAATAATCAAGTGACGAGGGGCGCCTGTATTTCCAACTAAGACATATCGATATTTTCGATAATAATTGTCTTCTCCTTTGACATCAATAAACTCCATAGCGACAGGTTGTTTGAAATTTTCCCATGCTACAGTATTCAAATTCTCTTCGTTGGTGATGAAACTCATGGTGGTACTGTGAATTTGGTCCTCTCGAATAATGAGAGGATAAGAAAGACCATATTCTCCCGGGTTAAATGATTTTCCATCGGTTATTGGAATGGCTTTTGCTGTTCGAATTCCCGTCTGAGCGATAAGCTTTAGCGCCACAGATTTGATCGACCGAGATAATGAATCAACAGAATTGATTACAGGGATTCCCTGTTTTTGACACTGTTGCTGAAGCCTAAAGGCTTTTTGATATTGACGTGGGAACCGTTCTTTAAGCGGATCTTGAAGCCATGGAATGAAAAGAGCTGTGTTTTCTAAGTTAGCAGGTATTCCCGAGAGACGTTTCAATCTTATTCGGGAAGAAATTTCCGGATAATTCTTGTGAACCCATTGAAGAAAATGATTATTGTAAAAGGGATGTGTCGGGGTAAAATGGCGGACAATAAGTATGTGCCTTAGGTTTTTATTCAGATGAGCATTATAACGCGCATCACTTAAAAGAAGTGGAATGCTTGTTTTTTGTATGCGCTTATAAGCCTTTTGGGGGCGATGCAAGTACCATAAAAAACTTTTTATATATCTTATTAGTTTTATTATCATAAATAGGTCCGAAAATTTCACGAAAAACATTAACTGCTCTAATTTATCAAACAGAACAAATAACAAGCCTGTTTTCTGCCTTTATGCTTTCTGAACCTTCCCAACAACCTGAGCAACCTGAGTCATGTCAGCATTAATAATAAATTGTATGCGCTCTTTCAGATCATCTGAAACCCAGGACATGGCCATGAAAGACAGCATGACCATTGTAGTAAAATCATAAGGAGTTGTCGCAGCCTCTTCCAAAACAATAGGATATTTTTCTGAAAGATCAAAGAGGTTGTCAAACTCAGAAACATAGAAAAAACGCGGGAAGAGTACACGCTTCACATAATAGGCCATTCGTTTGGGGTTTCTCGCCCATTCAAAATGGTCACCCAACCACTGAGCACATTCATCAAACCCTTTCTCACCCTTAAATTCCTTTTCCAGACACTCTGCACCCTTATACGCGGCCATCACCGTACTCTGGTAGAGATATTCACCAAAGAAAGACAGATCTCTCCGGTCATAGACTGGCAGTCAGGTCGCTTTTTTGTTCCATAAGGAAGTTCGATCCCGCATTTATAACATCGAAACGATCTTAAGGATCTTCTCCGCAATAGGAATTAATGAAATGATATGAAATGGTATAATTGTTTAATATGGATTATGATAATTGTCAAATTCCATGTAGAGGATACATACAAAATCATTGACATGACCAGTGCTATGATGAAACCCAGAGGATACATTATAAATTGAAAGGAAATGCTTATCGCTGAAATTACAGATATCTGCATGATATATGCAATTCAGGAATTTTTACTGCATCGTTGATAGATGCAAGATATCTGTACTTAACTCAGTGATGAGGGATGCGGAATGACAAGCAATAAGATGATTGATTACGCTAATACTGTGGCAATCAAATTATATAGAAAAGGTCACCGCTAATCCGCATTCTTCTCCATAAAATGGTTATGTTTTTTATTTAATTATCTGACCAATCCTGCTCCATCTTACTAAAGTATTTTCTTTATCCCATGACCAATAAGTCGTCTGTACTTTGCCTTTGACAGCTTCACGATTAACAAAACCCCAGAATCTACTGTCATAGCTTTGATCACGGTTGTCTCCTAAGACAAAGTATGAATCATCCGGTACTATAACCGGACTAAAGTTATCCCTTATGCCCCTGGTGCTGCTTTTGGGTATAATTGAAGGATCGGAAAATATTTCATATCCTCCTGTAATCTTTTTATTGTTTATATACAACTGCTTATCACGAATTTCAACAACATCTCCTTCAACTCCGACCACTCTTTTAATATATTTCTTATCAGGATCGTGAGGAGGTATAAAAACAATAACATCATTATGTTCAGGTTTTTTGAGTTCGTAAATAAATTTGTTTGTAATTATATGATCTCCAATCTCAACTGTTGGCATCATTGCCCCTGATGGTATTTTGAAAGACTGAATATAATATCTTTTTGTTGCCCAGCTTATTGAATCATCAATTAATAGGCCAGTGATAAGAATAACCCCTATGTATACATACCACCTATTATATTTTTTTAATTCATAATCTTCCGCAGCTACTTTTGCAGTCTTTACCGAGTCAATAATCACACATATATACGCTGAGAGTATTATTAAGACAGTGATTGCGACGTTAAGTATTGGTATTGGCAGTAGAATTATTGCAAAAGCAAACAGGGTGATAATTTCAAGACAAAAATATAAAATAATTCCGTGCTTTGCCTTTCCACAATAAATATGCCCTAATCCCGGAAACAGTAAACTCAGTAATCCAGCGAGCCATGGCTTTCTAATTTTAGTTCTCATATTTTCCTAAACATAACAAATATTATTAACGAGTCGGCTCGAATACATACTATTTTGATGATTTGTGAATCTGTGAATTTTGGTGAGTCTTTGTAAAGTTTATAGTATTAAAAATATCGGTGTGTCAAGAGTTGCAGATATCTGCATGATCTCTTTATGTTGAGTTGGAATTTTGAGGTTGTGTTTTCGTATATCAAAAGGGCAAATCTTTTTCGGAGGGTTTGCCTTTTTCCCATTTTTGTAAGAAGGGGATATCTGTAATTCAGTCGTTTTTCAACACACATTCGATATATGCAAGATATCTATACCTACTTTTTTCATTGTGATAAACGCGATGTTATAAGAAATTAGTTCGGTATTTGTTGGTCAATATATCAATCATGATTTTCTTTGACTTCATATTTCTTCAGATTCAGACTAAGTCCACAATGTTTACATTTATGAGCAAATGTATTAAAACCTGATAATTCATTGAAAAAAAATTTCCACAACAAGGACATATACTAAATCTTTCTACAATTATTGATATGATTATACCAATGAAAGAAATACCCCTTAAATTTGTATTTAATACAGAATTTGGATAAATAATAATAATTATTTCAGACAAATAATTTAGCAAAAAATTTGAATACATAAATAATCCTATAAAAAAATATAAATTTAATATAGGAGGTGAAAATGGATAAAAAAAGGTATGAAGGATTATGGAATATGTTTTCCACAGGAGATAGGGCTCAAGAATATATCTCTGAAATTGAGAAATCTCCGGTAAACGAGAAACCGGGGCAATATCAAGAGATGGTAGCGGTGATTGCAGAATTGGAAGAGGAAATTCGTGCCCCCTTTTTGCCACCTGCACGGCTTATCACCGTTGATGAGACAGTTAAAAACCCGGATACTGTCCAGGTTCCTTCAGACGTGGTGCAACACTTCATCAGGAAGGCAAGTCATCGGGTTATTGCCCATGTTTGTTTTTGTAGGGTACTAACCGGTTGCAAGGATTATTCAGCAGACCTGGGTTGCATGTTTTTCGGAGATCCTGCTAAATCTCTTCCATCGACATTCGGGCGTACCGCAAGTATTGATGAAGCTCTGGCGCATGCCGAGAAATGGCAGGAAGCCGGGCTGATGCCGCATCTTGGTTATGTTCCTTATGATGCACAGTTTTTTGGTGTCGATCCGGCAGATCGTTTTATGTCCGTATGCGGGTGCTGCCCGTGCTGCAGCATCTCAAGATTTGTAAAATACCAGAAAATGCAGGGCGTTGAAGTCAGGATATCCGAGGCCTGCACCGGGTGTGGAGACTGTGTTGAGGTCTGCCCCACCGGTTGTATCGACATTGTAGATGAAAAGGCCTGTATAGACGAAGAGTGCAGGGCTTGCGGGTGGTGTGTTAATGCCTGTCCGGAAAAGGCCATTGAAGTGATGGTGGTGGATCCGGAATATGTTCAAAAGACGATCCAATGGATTTCTGAAAAAGTTGATGTAACGTAAGATTGTAAAACAATAAGTGAGGTAGAAAAATGATTAAACCAAAGCGGAAAAGCAAAAGAACCCCCAAAGAGCTGGAACTTATGTTTACGGGACTTCAGGCATTGATCCGTTCGGACAACGTGCCTGAGCCTGGCTCAGAGGAACACGCAACGATAGAGGCGATGACGAGTTCAACACCGGAGTCGCTCAGCATGTACCATCTTCCTGTAAATGTGAAGCTCACTGCCTCCAGCACCCCCATACCACTCATTATATTAGAAGAAATTATTCGACGATCTCCCCACAGGGTTATATGTAACGTATGCAATTGCAGAGAAGGAAAAAAATGCGAAAAATACCCCTACAATGAGTATGGTTGTGTCCATATAGGCACCTCCACCGCGGAACATAACGATGAAAATGTCACGCACGCTTCTGTTGAAGAAACGATTGCACACGTTCGAAAATCGGTGGACGCCGGTTTGATACCTATGGTTGGTCATTTGGAAGCGGATCTCGAAATCTGGGATATATCTGAGCCGTTTTTAACGGTTTGCCTGTGCTGCAGTTGTTGTTGTCTTCCCTTTCGAGTCAATAAGATGATGGAGAAAAGCAACCATAAACAGCTCTATCACCGCCTGAAAGGCCTTCAGGTAGTTGTTGATAATGACAAATGCACCGGTTGTGAACAATGTGTCCCCGAATGTTTTTCAGGATGCATTACTATTAAAGAAGACATATCCAGAACTGACCATGAACTGTGCACAGGATGCGGCGTTTGCGTCCGAACGTGCCCTGAAGGAGCGAGGACCCTGAAAATTGAAAATATTCGAGATGCCATAGATGAGTTTATTGGTAGGTTATCCCCTGATGTCGGTGGCCTTCCGATTGA
>JABHLN010000122.1 GCA_018693105.1 Desulfobacterales bacterium
GCCATTCCAAGTTGACTTTATTACGAGTTCATCAAAACTGGTTTATTAGAAAAAAGAACCCCTTAATATCAGGAAAGGCATCAAATGAAACCGGACAGCATATCGAATAATGCACGGGTGTTGATATTTGATGCTTATTATGAAGAAAAAACATTATATCAAATAATTGAAAAAATTCTTGAAGAATTTCCACTTACCTGGAATGGAAAAAAAGTTCTTGTAAAACCGAATATCTTAGGGCCATATCCACCCGAAAAAGGTGTAACTACTCACCCCGTGCTTGTTAAAGCGGTCGTAGACAACCTGATAAAACGTGGGGCTTACGTTGTTGTTGGAGATAACCCCGGTATTGGTGGTTATGGTATGGCTGAAAAAGCAGCGCGTGAAACAGGTATTCTTGACGCTTCTTCAGGGTGTTATAAAAATATCGGACATAATATTGTAAGGTACAAAATCTCATCTGATCATATTGATTATATATCTGTTGCAGAGGATGTTCTTGATGCTGATATTATAGTTAACCTTCCAAGACTTAAAACACATTCACTTACTTATTTTACAGGTGCTGTAAAAAATACATTTGGGTATATTGTAGGCGGTGATAAAACTCTTATACATTCAAAAGCAAATAATCCCAAAAAATTTGCTGAAGCTCTTGTAGATATTTACCAGGTAAGGCCGCCGTCACTTAATATTATGGATGCTGTTACCGCAATGGAAGGAAATGGTCCTTCAAACGGTTCAATAAGAAAAATTGGAAAAATCATTGCAAGTGATAATGCTGTTACTTTAGATACTGTTGCGGTAAATCTTATAGGAATTAGTACTGAATCAGTACCCCATCTTCATATAGCCGGAAAAAGAGGGCTCGGTGAAACAGATTTTTCAAAAATTCAATTAAATGAAATGATTGTTCCATATAAAGATTTTCAATTTCCTTCAACGTTTATCCCGGGAATTTCAGGTATCATTTTTAACCTGTTTCTCTATCGTTATATCTATAAAATACCTCAAATTAATAAGAAAAAATGCGAAGCTTGTGGTATATGTATAGAACATTGCCCGGTTGATGGAATTAAATTAACAGGTGAGTTTCCTGTTATTAATCAGGACAAATGCATTCGATGTTATTGCTGTCAGGAAATGTGTCCGGAAGATGCTGTATTACTTTTCGGTAGGACAATCAATTTCTTGAGAAACCTGAAAGCAAAATTTAAAAAATAAAATTAATAAATATTGATGAACTCGTAAAAAGTATGACCGATGGTTAAGTAGAAATCTTCATATACAAGGCATAGTGGTTGATCAGGAGTGAGGACATACATGCAGTATGTCAAACTTCTGATCAACAGCTATAACGCAGTAGATGGAGACTTTTTACGACGCCATCAATATTTAAACCAATTAATTAATCTAAGTCAGTTATATATAACAGTCAAGGGACTTTTAAAATCAATTATGTTTTAGTATGACTTATTCTTGACTTGTTGGCGGGAATATTTTATTTTTTGAAAGCATTTGATATTATGTCAAATAATTGGCATGTTAACATCATTTAAATATGATATTTTTTTCAAAAACTTTCCTTTTATAATAACAAAAGATTATGTCATCGTAAACAGTCAGAAAAACGCCATTTTAGACTTTTTACATAACTATCAGAGAATGGCTTTAATAAGGAGTTCGCATTATGGCGCAGTTAATTTCAGACCGGAGAGATGTTGAATTTGTTCTTTATGAACAGATGGAAGTTGAGGATCTTGCAAAGCATGAAAAGTTTGCTGAATTTAATAAAAAAACTGTAGATCTAATTATATCTGAAGCACGTAATCTGGCAATAAAAGAAATCCTGCCGACACAACAACTAAGCGATGAAGGCTGCAGATTCGAAAATGGTAAAGTATATGTTCCTGAGTCTTTTCATCCGTTGTTTGAGAAATATAAAGAAGGCGAATGGCTTGCCATGACTGATAACCCGGAATACGGTGGCCAGGGCATGCCAAAATCAGTCTCACTTGCTGCAAGTGAATATTTTATCGGTGCGAACTGCTCTTTTATGCTTTATCACGGCCTAACCCACGGTGCTGCAAAGCTCGTTGAAAAGTTTGGAACAGACAAAGATAAAGAAATATATCTTAAAAAAATGTACTCAGGTGAATGGGCGGGGACCATGCTGCTTACCGAAGCTGAAGCAGGTTCTGATGTTGGCGCCCTTACATCCATCGCAGTTAAAAACGATGACGGAACATATTCAATTACAGGTACAAAAATTTTCATCTCGGGCGGCGAGCAGGATATGACAGAAAACATCATCCATCCTGTACTTGCACGTATTGAAGGAGCGCCTCCTGGAACTAAAGGAATATCACTATTCCTGGTTCCAAAGTACCTTGTCAATGATGATGGAAGTCTGGGTGAATTTAACGATGTTGTCTGTACAGGCATTGAGGAAAAAACAGGAATACACGGCAGCAGTACGGCATCCCTGACTCTTGGTGGAACGAGCCAGTGTATCGGTACTCTACTTGGAGAAGAGAATAAAGGCATGAGAGCCATGTTTGAAATGATGAATGAAGCCAGACAGCTCGTTGGTCTTCAGGGTTTTGCAGTTTCATCTGCTTCATATATGCATTCGTTAAATTATGCCAGGGAAAGGATTCAGGGCAAACATCTTCTTGCCGGTAAAGACCCTGAAGCAAAATCGGTTCCAATCATCCAGCACCCTGACGTAAGGCGTCAGTTAATTATAATGAAAGCCTATGTTGAAGGGATGCGAAGTCTTATTTATTATAATAGTAGATGTTATGATACAATTGAGATCTCAGACAGCGATGAGGAAAAGGAAAATTACAGCGACCTTATAGAGGTCCTGACACCAATAGTCAAAGGATACGTAACTGACAAAGCTCTTGAGGTCACAAGCCATGGAGTACAGATTTACGGTGGATACGGATATACCAAGGAATATCCGGTTGAGCAGCTTTTCAGGGACTGCAGAATTTTCATGATCTATGAGGGAACTAGCGGTATTCAGGCAATGGACCTGTTGGGGCGCAAAATGAGAATGAAAGGCGGAAGAGCCTTTCAATTCTTCCTTGATAAAATTCAGAATACCATATCAGAGGCAAAAAAGATTTCCGAAATCGAAAAGCTTGCATCATTAACTGAAGACTTATTTAAAAGGTATAAAGAGATTGCATTGAAGCTCGGGGAAACAGCCTTGTCGGAAAAAGTGCTGGATGCATATGCATACTCACATCCTTTTCTGGAAATAACAGGCGATCTTGTTATGGCCTGGATGCATCTATGGCGTGCAACCATTGCCGCACCATCACTTGCAAAAATTGTTGGAAGTAATAATCCTGAAAAAATTCGAGAAAAAGTTGAAAATAACAAGAATGCGGCTTTTTATGAAGGCCAGCTTAAAACAGCTGAATTTTTTATATGCTCCATGCTTCCTATCACCATGGGAAAGTTAAACGCTGTCTCTGAAATAAACTCATCTATAGTTGAAATTCCGGAAGTGTCTTTCGGAGGGAAATAAAGTATAAAATCTAATATGCTTGTTACGAAAGTAAAATTTTAAATATTTAAAAAAAAGGAGGCACAAATGTCTGATGTTATTAAAAAGGCAATGATGATCGGCATTGGGCTCGCCCTTAAGACAAAGGATGAAGTTGAGGATTATGCCAAAGATCTTATTACCAGAGGTGAAATAACAGAAAACGATGGAAGAAAGTTTATTGACGATCTCCAGAAAAGATATGAAGAATCCAGAGAAACTCTGGAAGAAAAAATTGAGGTAATTATAAAAGATATTCTAAAAAAAGGGAATATAGCAACAAAAGACGAATTTCTGGAATTAAAGAATGAAATCAGTGAACTGAAATCCGAACTAAAGAAAAAGTCAGATTCATTAAAGTAAGCTATCTATATACACAATTGATCTTTTTCATCCCTATACTTAAATAAAGTATTGGGAATTAAGTAATAACAATTTTTTATACAATTAATTAATGAATGGTATTTTATGTTTAGCATTCAAAAAATAGGAGTTATTGGACGTACATACCGACATCTAAACCGTTATCGTCAGATAATAGCCGTCTTTGTCAAGTATGGCCTTGGCGATTTGATAGACCGTCTTAATATTGATCAGTATATTGAGGTCGGTATGCAGATGATATCCAGAAAGAGGCGGGAAAGGGTTGATAAATTTACAACTGCTGAAAGAATAAGAATAGCCTTTGAAGAGTTAGGCCCGACCTTCATAAAGTTTGGCCAGATATTGTCTACACGACCTGGACTCTTACCTGTTGATTATATAGATGAACTTTCAAAACTTCAGGATAATGTTCCACCTTATCCTTTTAGTGGTGTAAAAGCTATATTCACCTCTGAGCTGGGTGTTCCTCCGGAAGAACTGTTTTCTTCTTTTAATGAACATCCTCTAGCATCCGCCTCAATCGGGCAGGTACACAAAGCGATTCTTAAAAATGGAGATTATGTTGCTGTCAAGGTCCAACGTCCTGGAATTAAAAAAATCATTGAAGTTGATCTTGAAATAATGCTCCATATAGCAACTCTCATGGAACGAAATATTGAAGAAATATCCTTTCACAAACCTGTAAAAATAGTTGAAGAATTTGCACGGACACTTGAAAATGAAATTGATTATATTAGAGAAGCTGCTAATATGGAGCGCTTTTCACGCCAGTTTATAGATGACCCAAACATTTATATCCCGAAAGTCTACCCGGAAACATCAACTTCACGCGTTCTTACGATGGAATATATTGACGGTATTAAGGTATCTCAAAGCAGTATACTGGAAAAACACAATGAGGATAAAAAGATTATCGTCGAACGTGGTGCTAATCTTTTATTAAAGCAAATATTTGAAAATGGATTTTTCCATGCTGATCCCCATCCGGGGAATATTTTTGTCCTGCCGGACAACGTCATATGTTTCCTTGATTATGGAATGGTTGGCTCTATTGACAGAACGACAAGAGAGAATTTTGTTGACCTGATCGATAGTGTAGTAAATGAAGATGCATCAACTGCAGCGCATGTGCTGCTTCAACTTACAAACTGGGAAAATGAGCCTGACATTAAATACTTAAAAAGAGATCTTGAGGATTTAATTGGGCAACATCTTTATAAAACCCTTGAGAATATTGATATCAGCCGGATTATTCAGCAGGTTTTTGAGCTTTCATACCGGCATCATCTTAGAATTCCGCCGGATATATTTTTCATGATAAAAGTATTTGGAACACTGGAAAGTATTGCGAGTTCGCTTTACCCTGAATTTGACATGATATTACAAACAAAGCCGTTTATAAAAAAAATAAAACTTTCAAGATATAATCCGCATAGAATTACAAAAGATATAATAAGATTTATCTCCGATTTAAATTTTTTTGCTTATCAATTTCCAAAAGATATTCTTGATATAACACGAATGATTAAAAAGCATACTTTCAGTATAAAATTTGAACATCAGGGACTTGAAACTATGCTGATCAAACACGATCAGATAAGCAACAGGATTTCATTTTCTATAATAATTGCCGCACTTCTCATTGGTTCTGCACTTATTGTTATTTCTAAAACTCCTCCTCTTGTCTATGGTATTTCCATGATAGGTATCGTTGGCTTTATAGCAGCAGCTTTCATGGGGATATGGCTTCTGGTTGCAATACTTAGAAAAGGACGGTTATAGACAAAAAAAGCCCCGATCTAATATAGACCGGGGCTTTTTTAAAAAGATTTTCGGCAACGTCCTACTCTCCCACCCGGCTGCCCGAGCAGTACCATCGGCGCTAAAGAGCTTTACTTCCGTGTTCGGGATGGGAACGGGTGTTGCCTCTTTGCTATCGTCACCGAAAAAACTGTCAATAACTTTTTTAATTCAATTAGTATGTATCTTATATCATAGCAACATAATTTTGTGGCTAAGCCGCACGGCCTATTAGTACTGGTAAGCTAAATACATTACTGTACTTA
>JABHLN010000123.1 GCA_018693105.1 Desulfobacterales bacterium
TGAAGGCATACATGTAGTATGTCGAACGTCTGGCCAACCGCTATAACGCGGTAGATGGAGACTTTTTACGACGCCATTAACGTTGAAGGGGATATAATGTCAGATATACATGGTACTACAATTCTGGCTGTTCGGCGCAATGGGAAAGTTGCTGTTGCAGGAGACGGCCAGGTAACTCAGGGTAGTATTGTTATCAAACATAAGGCAAGAAAGGTAAGGAGAATATATAACGACAAAATAATAGTCGGGTTCGCAGGTACAACTGCAGATGCAATGAACCTTTCTGAAATGCTTGAGGCGAAGCTGGAAAGGTATAACGGGAATTTGACCCGTGCAGCTGTTGAGCTGGCAAAAGAATGGAGGACAGATAAATATCTTAGACGGCTGGAAGCTATGATGATAGCCGTTGATGAGTCAAAGATCCTTCTTATATCCGGAAACGGAGATGTTATAGAACCTGATAATGATTTTATCAGTATCGGGTCAGGGGGCGTAGGTGCCCAGGCAGCAGCTGCTGCGCTGATCAAACATACAGATCTTGATGCAAAAAGCATTGTGGAGGATGCAATGGGTATTGCTGCTTCCATTTGTGTTTATACTAATAGCACCATTACAATAGAAGAAATATAAAAATACTGGAAATAGTTAATGAGTGATTTAAAACCGTCAGAGATTGTTAAAGAGTTAGATAAATATATTATAGGCCAGAATAAGGCGAAACGTTCTGTTGCAATAGCATTAAGGAATAGATGGCGTAGAAGGCAGGTTCCTGATGATCTTAAAGATGAAATTGCGCCGAAGAATATTATACTTATTGGACCTACAGGAGTAGGGAAAACCGAGATAGCAAGAAGGCTTTCAAGGCTGACAGACTCTCCTTTCGTCAAGGTGGAGGCATCAAAATTTACTGAAGTCGGTTATGTGGGCCGTGATGTGGAATCCATGATAAGAGATCTTATCGAGCTTGCAGTAAACATGTTAAAAATAAGGGAAGGTGAAGCTGTAAAGGAAAAAGCTCAGCAGATTGCTGAAGAAAGAATACTTGACCTTTTACTTCCAAAGTCAAATGAATCCCAGGGAATGAGAAATGAAGAAACAAAAGAGACTCAACTCGAAGTAATAACAGATAACGTTTCTGAATCAAATTCGACCAGGGAAAAACTTCGAAGCATGCTTCGTAAAGGAAAGCTTGATAACAGGTTTGTTGATCTGGATGTATCTGACCGCAGTATGCCGGTAGTGGAGATATTTTCAAATACAGGAATGGAAGAAATGGGCCTGAACCTCAAGGATATGTTTGGAGGATTGATGCCCAAGGGGACAAAACGCAGAAAAGTTAAAGTTCCCGAGGCAATGGAAATTATTGCCCAGGAAGAAGCCCAGGGCCTTGTTGATATGGACAAGGTTGTAAAAAAGTCAGTTGAAATGGTCGAGCAGTCAGGAATTATTTTTCTTGATGAAATTGACAAGGTAGCCGGGGGTTCCGGAGGACATGGACCTGATGTTTCAAGGGAGGGCGTTCAAAGAGATCTTCTTCCAATAGTAGAGGGCAGCACCGTGACTACCAAATATGGTCCTGTAAAAACCGATCATATACTGTTCATTGCATCAGGGGCATTTCATGTTGTAAAACCATCCGATCTGATTCCTGAGCTTCAGGGCCGGTTTCCCATTCGAGTGGAGCTTGATTCTCTTGATAGAAAGGATTTTGAAAAAATATTAACTCAACCGCAGAACGCTCTTCTTCTTCAATATATGGCTCTTCTAAGGACAGAAGGGGTTGAGCTGATTTTCGAAGATGAGGCTGTGGTAGAAATTGCAAGAGTGGCGGAGGATGTTAATACAAGTACCGAAAATATCGGTGCCAGACGCCTGCATACTCTTATGGAATGTCTACTCGAAGATATACTTTTTGAGTCACCGGATTCTGATGAGCAAAAGGTAATTATTGACGGGGAGTATGTACATAAAAAGTTTAAGAATATAAAAGATGATGAAGATTTAAGCAGGTATATCTTATAATCGGCTGATTTGATAACCGGCTGATTTGAGAAATATTAATTATAAATGAACTAATAAAAATAAATAGTTTTTACCTATGGCTAAGTAGAAATCTTCATATACAAGGCATAGCATTTGATCAGGAGTGAAGGCATACATGTAGTATGTCGAACTTGTGATCAAATGCTATAACGCAGTAGATGAAGACTTTCTACGACGCCATCAATAGTAGGAGTAACTATGGATTTTAGTGTTGCTGACATACTTATAGAGGCCCTGCCTTATATACGCCGTTTTTCCGGAATGACTATTGTAGTAAAATATGGTGGCCATGCCATGGTGGAAAAACAGCTGAAAGAGGACTTTGCCCGTGATATTACACTTATGAAATATATCGGGATAAATCCTGTTATTGTACACGGGGGCGGGCCGCAGATAAACAAAGTCCTTGACCAGATGGGTATCAGCACCCGGTTTGTAAGGGGAATGCGTTTTACTGATGAGCCTACCATGGATGTAGTTGAAATGGTTCTTGGAGGCAAGGTAAACAAGGGAATAGTTGCCCAGATAAACCGCCAGGGCGGTAAGGCGGTGGGGCTCAGCGGTAAGGATGGCGGACTGATTCTTGCAAAGAAGCTTCATATAGTACACCAGGAGGGTGAAGATGAGCCGCCTGAAATTATTGATCCAGGGCTTGTGGGGCAGGTTACCCACATAAATCCGGATATTATTAATACCCTTGCGCATCAGGATTTTATACCTGTAATTGCTCCTGTTGGTGTTGGTGATTCAGGAGAGACCTATAATATTAATGCGGACCTGGTTGCTTCAGAGATGGCTGCAGCCCTTTCTGCGGGCCGCCTGATTTTATTGACAGATGTTGATGGTGTTATTGATTCCGGTGGTGAGCTGATTTCTTCAATAGATGCTGAAACAATTGAAAAAATGATTAAAGAAAAAACCGTTTCAGGCGGTATGATACCAAAAATTGAATATAGCCTTAAGGCATTAAAAAATGGTGCTGAAAAGGTTCATATAATAAATGGAACAAGGCGTCACTCGCTGCTGCTGGAACTTTTTACTGACAGGGGAATTGGAACAGAGGTTACTATATAATTTGTATAAAAAAAACCATTGACCATCGGGAAATCTTTTATTCCCCGGTGACCAACAAATAAGAATGAGACCTTTGAAAACGTTTATTTTTGTTTAAGTTCAGGAAAGGAGAAAATTTAAACCTGACCCGGAAACAGGACGAAAAGTAACGTTATACAATGGTCTTATAATGAGGTTGTTTTGAAAAAAGATATACTTACTCTACTGGATATTGAAAAAGAGGATATGGATCTGCTTTTTAAAAAGGCGTTTGATCTTAAAGAAAAACAAAAAAAAGGGATTGTCCACACCCCTCTTAAAGGAAAAACTCTCGGAATGCTTTTTGATAAAGCATCAACCCGCACCCGTATTTCCTTTGAAACGGCAATGATTCATCTTGGGGGTACTCCCATATTCATGAGTACAAAAGACACTCAGATTGCCCGTGACGAGCCGGTTCGGGATACAGCAAGAGTTCTTTCCAGGTATATAGACTGTCTTGCAATCCGGACATTTTCTCAGGATATTTTATCAGAATTTGCAGAATCTGCTGATATTCCGGTTATAAACGCTCTTACAGATTTATATCATCCATGCCAGATTCTTAGTGATATAATGACTGTTATAGAATTTAAGGGCGGTTACGAGAATATGAAGATTGTGTGGGTGGGAGACGGAAACAATGTGGCGCATTCATGGATTAATGCTGCATCTGTTTTAGGTCTTAATCTGGTGCTTGCATGCCCTGAAGGATATAAGCCGAACCAGGGCATAATGGAAAAGGCATTGGAAAACTGCAGGGGAAAGATAGAGGTATCTGAAGATCCGTTTGAGGCTGTAAAAGATGCTGATGTTGTCTATACCGATGTCTGGGCAAGTATGGGACAGGAGGGCGAACATACTTCAAGGAAAAGGGTTTTTAAATCGTATCAGGTTAATTCACGGCTGCTTGAAGCGGCTTCAAATGATGTGATTGTAATGCATTGCCTTCCTGCTCATCGTGGAGAAGAGATAAGCGAGGAGGTTCTCGAAGGTTCTAAATCAGTTGTATGGGATCAGGCGGAGAATAAAATGCATATGCATAAAGCCATACTCGAAGCCCTGATGGCTTGATGGCGTCGTAGAAAGTCTCCATCTACTGCGTTATAGTTTTTTGCCGGACATTCGACATACTACGTGTATGCCTTCACCTCCGGCTAATAACTATGCCTTGTATATGAAGATTTATACTTTGCCATCAGTTATAATTTTTTACGAGTTTGTAAAAATATGGTGCGTCGTAGAAAGTCTTCAATTAATGTGTTATAAAGTTCTGCCGGACATTTGACATACTGAATGTATGCCGTGACCGCCGGCCGGTAACTATGCCTTGTATATGAAGATTTATACTTTGCCATCGGATATATTTTTGTATTCATTGAGGTGAATGTTTTACTTGAAAAAAATACCGTTTATGCTGAAACTTGATGAAACTGAATAAATATTTTTTGCGGGATCGTCAGGGAAATAAAAAACAATAAGGAGAACAAGGTGTCAAATAAAGTAAATAAGGTTGTCCTGGCTTATTCAGGAGGTCTTGACACATCGGTAATATTGAAATGGCTTATTGAGAGTTATAATTGTGAAGTAATAACCTTTTCTGCTGATCTTGGTCAGGAGGAGGAACTTGATAACCTGGAAGAAAAAGCATTAAAAACCGGTGCATCAAAAGCTTATATAGATGATCTGAGAGATGTCTTTATAAAAGATTATGTCTTTCCCGCATTTCGTGCAAATGCAATTTATGAGGGACAATATCTGCTTGGTACATCAATTGCCAGACCGCTTATTGCAAAACGCCAGATGGAAATTGCTAAGGCTGAAGGTGCAGATGCGGTAAGTCACGGATCAACAGGTAAGGGAAATGATCAGGTTCGGTTTGAACTTGGATATTATGCTTTCGATCCTAATATAAAGATAATTGCACCCTGGCGTGAATGGGATTTAAATTCGAGAACTGCCCTTATGGCATTTGCCGAAAAACATGGTATTGAGGTCCCCCAGACCCCCAAAAAACCATATAGTACAGACAGGAACATGCTTCATATAAGTTATGAGGGAGGAGTGCTGGAAGATCCGTGGGACAGGGCCACAGATGATATGTATACAATGTCTATAAGGCCTGAAGACGCTCCGGATAAGCCGGAAATTATTGAGATTACATTTAAATCCGGTGATCCTGTAGCTATTGACGGTAAAGAAATGCCCCCCGGTGAGCTGTTTAAGGAATTGAATACAATGGGAGGACGGAACGGAATAGGAAGAATTGATATTGTGGAAAACCGTTTTGTAGGAATGAAATCCCGTGGAGTTTATGAAACACCCGGAGGGACGATTTTACGTGATGCCCACATGGCAATAGAATCCATAACTCTCGACAGGGAAGTTGCTCATATCAGGGATTCGTTTATACCAAAGTATGCAGAGTTGATCTATAACGGCTTCTGGTTTTCACCTGAGATGAAGATGCTCCAGGATATGATAGACAGCACCCAGAAAAAGGTATCAGGTGTTGTGTGTATGAAACTTTACAAGGGCAACTGCTATGTTTTAGGCCGCAAATCTGATGAGTCTCTGTATAATGAGGATTTTGCAACATTTGAAGATGATGATGTATACAGTCAGAAAGACGCCGAAGGGTTTATAAAGCTTAATGCTTTAAGACTGAGAATTCAAAAACTGGTGGCGTCGTAGAAAGTCTCCATCTACTGCGTTATAGTATTTTATCGGACATTCGGCATACTATATGTATGCCTTCATACCCGGCAAAAAATTATGCCTTGTATATGAAGATTTCTACTTAGCCACCGGATATAATTTTACGAGTTTATCAAATTTAATGAACTTGTAACAAGTCAACTTTGGATGGCA
>JABHLN010000124.1 GCA_018693105.1 Desulfobacterales bacterium
GCTATAACGCAGTAGATGGAGACTTTTTAATACGCCATCGATTAGTGTTTATCTTCTTGGTAAACCAAGTCCACTCGTTGCAATTAATACCCGCTGTATTTCTGATGATCCTGCACCAATAGGACCTGATATGGAGTCAAGGTAACCGATACCGGCCCTGCCTCCAAATTGAGTCCACTTCGATCCCTTGTCCAGCTGGCCGTATAAACCGAGAATATCAACTGCGGCATTTGAAAGACTTACTCCAAGTTCCGAACAAAAAAGTTTCAGGGCGGAAGCTTCTACATTTATGGGAAAACCGTTATCCATCATCCATACTGTTCGCCAGAAAAAACCTTTGAGTATTTCAACCTCTATTGCCATTGATGCGACTATATTACGCGCTTCTTCGTATTCCCTTGTATTTCCTGAAGTTTTCTTTTTTTCTTTTACATACTGAGTCAATTCATCGAGAATTCGCCTGAAAGTTCCAAAACCTATTTTTATCCTTTCATGCTCAAGGGCTGACATTACATAGTAAAAGCCCTTGTTTTCTTCACCAACAAGATTTTTTTCGGGAACACGGACATCATCAAAAAAGACTTCATTAAATGAGTCAACTCCGGCAATATTGGTTATGGGGCGGATAGTAATTCCAGGTGTGTTATTATCAACTATAAATAATGACATCCCTTTGTGCTTTGAGGTGTCATCAGTTTTAGCTAAAAGCCAGCAGCAGTCAGTAACATGAGCCCCGCTGCTCCATATTTTCTGACCGTTTATTACATATTCATTACCGTCTTTAACGGCTGTTGTTTTTACTGAACTGAGATCAGAACCTACATCCGGTTCACTGTATCCAAGCCAGAATGAGGTCGTTCCGCTTATAATTCCCGGCATCCATTTGTCTTTCATTTCATCACTGCCAAATCGGATCAGAGTGGGAGCAACTATAAATGTTGCTGCACTTCCGAACGGAGCCCTGTGATAGCTTAAAACATCATCGACAATTGTCTGTTTAATAATTGAATTGACCCCGCCGTATCTTTCCGGCCATCCGAGTGAAAGCCATCCTCTTTTTCCAAGTTTAAGCAAGAAATTTCTGCAGAACTCTTCAAATTCTTTTTCGAATATGGGAAGTGTTCCATAACCACCCGGCCACAAATAAGTTCTTTCTTCAACTTCAGGAGGCATTTCGCTTAGGGCGAATTTTTCAACCTCTTCCCTGAAGGCCTGTTCTTCTTCTGTAAATTCAAAATCCATCATTTATCCTTTTATAGCGTTTATCAAAATAACGTTCCGATTTCAGCCTTTTTTGATTCCTTTTTGGGTTGTCGATTACGTCAACTATTGCCTGATCAAATCTGTTTATTAAATGTTTCGGCATAGGTTTTTTTCAGGTCCTTTTTTAATATCTTGCCTACACTACTTTTCGGTAGATCATCCTGGATAATTACCTTCTTCGGAACCTTGTATGCGGCGATTGATTTTTTACAATGATCGATGATTTCCTCCGGTGTAACTATTTTACCCGGTAAGGGTGTAATTACTGCGGTTACCGCTTCCTGCCAAACCGGATGATACAGACCGATTACAGCAACCTCCGCCACGTCAGGGTGCTTAAGTATCGCTTCTTCAACATCAGTTGAAGCAACGTTTTCACCACCGGTTTTGATCATATCCTTGATTCGATCAACGAAGTAAAGATAACCATCTTCCTCAACTCTTCCGATATCTCCCGTATGAAGCCAACCTTCACGGAAGACAGCGGCTGTTTTCTCCTCATCCTTGAAATATCCTTTCATCATTACCGGGCTGCGGGCAACTATTTCACCCTCCTGACCGGGGGGCAGTTTTTTACCGTCAGGCCCCTGAATCTGCATTTGTGCATAAAGCATTGTCCGTCCCACAGAATCAGTGTGCTTTTCAAATTCTTCCCCGGAATTATTGGTGATGCTAATACATTCAGTTTGACCGTAAGCGGTGTTGAAAATAATTCCCGGAGCAAGCTCTTTCCATTTTCTCATCATGGTGGGGCTCACATAGGACCCAAAAACAGTACCACCTCTAATTGATGAGAAATCATAATTTTCAAGTTCGGGTAACTGTAGAAGAGTGGCATATATGGTGGTGACCCACGTCCAATGAGTTATCTTTTCTTTTGTAGTTAACTCAAGAATATCTTCGGGTGCAGGAAGGTACATAACCACAGTTGCTCCCCCTAAACCGATGATTGCAGTAAAAGAATAAAGGGATGCCGCATGAAAACACGGCAATCCCATAAGGAAAATCATTTCCTTGTCATAATTAAAGTGATACTGAAATATCGCCGGACTTATAGAAAGAGCCATATGGGTTAGCATTGCCCCTTTTGGAGCAGATTCGGTTCCGGAAGTATAAATGATCAAGCCGATGTCATGGCCGTTAATTTCAACTTCAGGTTCATCGGTTGGATATTCTTCCTTCTGGAGATCTTCAATATCAAACCAGTCGGCGGGTGTTTTACTGCCTGAAAGGTTGATAAATCCAAAATTTTTGACCGTTTTCAAATCTTCTTTTACATCCTGAACCTGCTCTATAAAAGCATCTTCCACTATAAACAGTTTACTTTCACTGTGATTGATAATATATTTCAGTTCTTCACCTTTATACAGCCAGTTTACGGGAACCATAATAGCCCCTATTTTCATAAGGGCATACCAGTAGATAAGAAACTGGTCGCAATTATGGGAAAAAATAGCGGCATGGTCGCCTTTTACAAGCCCCAACTCCATCAATCCATGAGCGAGCCTGTTTACCCTGTCATTAAACTGTTTATATGTATGCCTTTTTTTCCTGAATATTATGGCTTCTTTTTCAGGCTGCCGGGCAACATTCGCTACAAGCATATCGGTTGCAGCCAAACGGCTCATCAGATTTCTGTTTATCATCTCTATCGAACCCACAATTATTTCCTCCTAAAGAAAGATAGTAAAAAAATTAAATAGAATTTATCCCCTATACTTCTTATTTGTTTGCATTTTTGCAGAAACCGAAAAAAAGCTTATATCCAAGTCCTATATACACAACGGTTCAGGCAATGCCGTAAATAATAATTAATGTCTGTTATAAAAAATTTCGATTACAACCCCATTTCAACAGCAACCAGCTCACGATGGAAGTCAGCATCTCCGTAGGCAAGTTCACATGCTTTAGCCTGTTTGTAATAAAGCTGGAGATCGAACTCTTCCATAAAACCAACACCGCCCAATACCTGGTGCCCAAGTGAAACAAGCTTTTTATAGGATTCGCTTACCCATGATTTTACCATGGAGGCTTGTTTTTCATAGGGCAGTCCTTCATTTATTTTCCAGGATGCCATATTTGTCATAAATACTGAGGTATCAACAAATGTCAGAATATCAGCGCAATGATGCTGTATAGCCTGAAAGCTGCCTATAGGCCTTCCAAACTGATGCCGAATTTTGGCATAATCAACCACTATTTCCAAAACTCTTTTTGCACCACCGCTCATTTCAGCGCATTTTGCCACAGCAGCTTTTAAAAGGACCTTTTTTAGTATTTCCCAGCCTTTGCCGGGCTCACCAAGCATATTCTCTTTTGAGACTATTGTATTTTTAAAAGTAACCTCACATAACTTGTCTGACCTGATGGTTTTGAGAACCTCTATCTTGATATTTTCATTTCTTGAATCACCTTTTGTATCAACTACAAAAAGACTTATTCCCTCATCCGGGTTTGACGATGAATTATCAGTCCTTGCAGCAACTATTATTTTATCCGCACTATTTGCATCAGGAACAAAGAGTTTAGTCCCTGAAATTATATAGTTATCATCTTTTAATTCAGCCTTCGCAGTAATCCCATTACCCGAATATGTTCCGCTTTCTTCAATCCAGGCAAGAGTCAGTAACTGACTCCCATCGGCAATTTTAGGAAGAAGGTTTTTTTTCTGACGATCATTAGCGCATTCAATAAGGGTTATAACTGATAAAACAGCCGTAGAGAAAAACGGCCCTGGTAAACATGCATAACCCATTTCTTCAAGGAGAACCGACATATCAAGGAAACCCATATCTTCACCATTATACTCCTCGGGTATAAGGAGGCCCATCCATCCAAGGCGGGCCATTTTTTTCCACATCTTTGAAGAATACCCTTTTTCATCATTTTCCATTTCCCGAATAAAATCTGTACCGGCCTCCCTGGAAAAGAAATTACGCGCAGAGTCTTTGAGCATTTTCTGTTCAGTATTTAAATCAAAATTCATTCTTCTTTTCCTCCTATACCCTTGGAAGTCCCAGGCCTCTTTGAGCCATAATATTCTTCTGTACTTCGGTTGTCCCACCGTAAATTGTCTCAACTATTGACCACTTGTAGTAATATTCGATTTCACCTTCAAGGGGTGCCCATTTTGAACCTTTTGAAAGCTGACCGTACTGGCCCATTATTTCCATACCGACTGCAGAAATCTTCTGATCAAGTTCACATACAAATGTTTTTTCCATTGATGCCTGATAATTCGGTACCTTTCCGTTGTCTAATAAATGAGCAAGGTTATAATACAATAGTTCGGATGCCTCCAGTTCAATTTCAAGCTGGGCAAGCTTCTGGCGAACAAGAGTTTTTTTTGAAAGCGGTTCGCCATCGACAATTTTTTCTTTAGCGTATTCAACAATATTTTCAAAAACTTTTCTATAGTGGGCAAACGGAAACATCCTCTCATAATCAAGAGCCTCCATTATATAATTAAAGCCCTTGTTTTCTTCACCCACAAGGCTGCTCTTGGGTACCTTTACATTGTCATAATAAACTTCATTGGTACGTGAGCCGACGATTGTGATCATAGGTCTTACGGTAATGCCGGGTGTTTTAAAATCCACTATTAAAATTGATATTCCTTTATGCTTGGCAGCATTTGGATCGGTTCGAACTGCAAGCCAGTGGTAGTCGGCCACATGAGCATGGGTGTTAAAAGTTTTCTGCCCGTTTACTAAGTAATGATCACCCTTATCCTCTGCCCGCATTTCAAGGCTTAAAAGATCCGATCCTGCACCGGGTTCAGAATATCCAAGGGAAAATTCCAAGTCACCTTTTGCAATGGGCAGCAGGAATTTTTCCTTCATCTCCTCGCTTGCAAATTCCATTATTGTAGGGCCGGCCATATGAGCCCCCACAAACAAAGCCGGAATGCCCGAATAAGCCATTTCATTTTTTATCATGTAGGTCAGCATTGCCGAAGAATTTATACCGCCGTATTCTTCCGGCCAGCTGGGGCACAGCCAGCCGTTTGCGGCAAACTTTTTAATGAATTTTCTTCCCAGCTCCCCTCCGTAAATTCTTTCAAGCTTATGAGTTTCCTCAAGCATCTCACGGGTGCTTTCCTTCTTTATGAATTCTCTAACCTCATTTATTGTTCTGATTTCTTCATCAGTAAATTCAAAGTTCATCAAAAAACCTCTTTTTTATATGATAGCAGCACTATCAATGCCATGTTTAACACCTATGTATTATCAGTATGTTAGAAATCATGAAGGGGGGGCAGTCAAATATAACTTCATTAGTTCTAAAAAGTTTAATTCATATTAAAATCTCATAAAGTAATAAGACTGTATTCATCCTTGAATGGTCAACATTGAATATTTTATCTTATTTATTCCCAGAGACAGAGAGCAGTAATATTAATATGCTTTGGAGTATATGAATTGAATCAAGGAGAAAAATAAAGAAAAAATTCATATTCATATAATATACGTGCTCTCTGCTTTCTGCGGGACAGTCATTGGGTATAGACATGCCCGTTTTGATCTAAAAAATGGGATAAAAACCTGTTCCGGGTCATATCCGGAACAGGTTTTTAGGTTAATTGTTAACTATAAAG
>JABHLN010000125.1 GCA_018693105.1 Desulfobacterales bacterium
CCGCAGCTACTGACTGGCGGATTCGCCACAACAGGTCCACTGGCCAGAAGCCTATTTTTCTTTGGCTTGACTGAAGAACAAGCGCTAATTGCTCACATTAAGAACAAGGGTCTATTTATCTTCACCGGATGTGGACATCCTACTATTGAACTTATAGTACAGATGGTCAGGCGTCTTTCCAAAGAGCCTATCTATATCATCGGAGGTGGACTTCATTTCCCGATCACAGGCGGAAGAGGCAACCGTGCAGGCATCCAATTTCAAACTATTATTGGCACAGGTAAGCCTGTTTGGCAGAGACTTACTGATGACGATCTGAGCAGAACCATTGCCGAACTCAACAAATTCAATCCCAGCAAGGTTTACCTGTCAGGCCATGATAGCTGCGATTATTCCCTAACACGCATGAAACAAGAGCTTAAAGCCGAAACTGAGACGCTCAAAGCAGGAAAAACTTATAGTTTTTGATTCAGAGTTCAAGCGTGTCTTTGTCTCACATAATCATTGCACCGGAACTTTCTACGCTGAGCTTCGAAAGTCCGGTGAATTCTAATGTCATGAGCATAGCGTTAGGTACAGATATCTTGCATATATCACCGATGTAGTAAAAATTACTGAATTGCATATATCATGCAGATATCACAACCTCAGCTAAATTTAAGATACATTAGATAAACATTTAATATTAAAAATAAACCTTAATCATTCTCTATTTATGATAGGTTAGATTTGAGTTTTTCTATGGTTGTTTTAAGGATAGGCTGAGCATCTTTAAACTTATACTTATCGATAAGTCGATCAAGATCAGATATACTCTGGACATGTTCATCCGGCCATGAGAAGTTGTTAACTTCTTCCATTACTCCTTTACAAAGTTTTGGTTTGCGCTTATCCAGCAGAGGCTCCAGCTTTTGAAGCAATGTCAGGAGTTCCGTGACCTGCCCCCAAGTTTAGTACCACTTTCTAAGTTAGTATTTGAAGACTTTAAACCTCCCATTTTTTGGACCATTTTTAGAGTTAAAAAATTTCTTATTTTACTACGTTACCTATCCAGTAGCCATGACTTTGAGGCTCCGCGAATAGGCTCCTTCTTGCTTGTCGGAAACGTCTCCCGATTCACTATAAGTTAATGTCTTGTTGGTCTCTCTTAAAAACTACTCCGGTGACAATTTTCCAATCGAACTGTTTCCCTTGCGCCACCTTAATCATGTTTACAGACCTCTAAGGAATCTTTTTTTTAAACGCAAAGAGGCAATATTTAAATATATTCTTTGCAAACTTTACGTACTTACGTGCTGAAATCGGCGGCTGATATCCTATTCCTGCATTTCCACATGCTCCCTTGAACCGCCCCATTGGATACCGACCCATGCGCCGAATATGATACTCAGGGCCACAATCCCTATTTTAAATACGAGAGCAATTCCCACGCTAAGACCGGGAACCTGACCAATGGAAAGGATGAAGGCATAAAGAGCACCTACTATAATAGTGGCACCGAATATGTATCCGAGACCTACCCATCCGTTGAATTTTTTCAACTTGTCAACCTCAACCTTCCCCAATCGTACATCCCCGCGTGTTAAGTTATTTGAGAACATCCATTGGAACAGTGCAAGTAATAAAAAAGTGATTACCGCATCCGGAATAAGCGCAGCAGTGGGCACGAATATTTCTCCGGCTTTTGCCGCTTCAAAATGAAATGCCCGGTTGCCGATACAGGCATTAATGTATCCCTGGAGTAGGATGAAAGGAACAACGTGTTCAATCATCATATACCCGGCAAGGGGCTGGGGTGTTTTTTTCATCCCCCCTTCATTTGAGGCCTTGGCAAATGCAAGCATATCTACGGGTAGGTATTTTTTTATCAGGAGCGTCGTGTTAACGATGACTATCACGAGTACTATCAGAACGACGGCGAAGGTTATGGGCTGCCACCCGGAAAGTTTTATCAGGACCACGAGAGCCAGCATGGAGCCGAGGCCAAAAGCCAGGGCTCTGGGAAGAATCAGCGTCCAGAGATTGATCACCTCCTCCGCGGGGAGGTCATTTTCATCGCCCTTCAGTTCCCATTTACCTCGTGCCAGCAAGGACCGCTTGATCATTAACGGTATATATACCTGGATCACGGTAAAAAAGGGAATCATGCAGGCAATATATCCCAGAAACGTGCCAAGACCCTTGGCAGGCCCAAAGGCGCCAAAGGTGATCGGCCAACTTAAAAGAATAATAATGGTCATTGCAATGCCATTCACCACGATTTCGTTTGCAACGGATTTTTTGATACCGGGTATTTCCTTGGTTTTTTTTTCTTCCTGTGTCATCGGCTGTTTCCTCCTTGGGAATTTATGCTTAAACTGGCATCATGAGATAGTGCTATATTTGATCAGAAGCATATGCTTCTGGTATTTTGTTAATTACAATTTGGTCCCAAGGGCACATCTTATGGCATCCGGAACAACATATTTTTTCAGAGCATTCTTCAGTACATAATCAAACGGGTGCTCCCTTCCCTTTGAAGTTCCTGATACCGATATCATACAGTTTATTCAACTCTTGGAATTCAACGATAACACTTCCTGTTTTAGTAAGACCGCGTTCAGCAGCAATACAGGAACCTTTGTTATGATCGTCATCATAAAATGACCTGCCCCCAAGTTTAGTGCCACTTTCTAAGTTAGTGTTTGAATTAAACATATTATTTTTGAGATATTTACATATACTCTATTCGTTTTCCTAATTGTATTGTGAATCTGAATCTGTGAGTCGTTGGTGAGTCTTGGTTGATTATATAATATTAAAAATATTAACGTGTCAAGTGTTGCAGATATCTTGCATAATACGCAAATTATCATATTCCCCAGGATAGTGGTGATATATTATCGCTTTTGAAAAAGATTTATTCTTAAAGGATATTTCAAAAATACAACCTCAAATATTCCACACGGCTTTAAAAAGAAAACGCAGATATAAAAAAAATATAATTATTAAATTTTTAAAACAGTTCTTTATAGAGCATATCAAAGCTATCTTATGATATAAATCACACACAATACAACCTGGTAAATCTCAATAGATTTAAGTATTGACATAAAATTATTTCATGAGTACTGATATAATGAAACGGTCACCTGTTAACCTTTTGTTATAAACATTTTGTATTCCGAATAGTAGATTTTTTAGTTTATATAGGGTTCAAGGGGTCCATTCGTCATCCTGTTGTTTTGATTAAAAGGAGAAATAAAAATTATTATGAAGAGTCTTTCCGGAATCATTATTAAATTTGCACCGCTTTTTATTATTCTGAATCTTGTAATTACCTGCTTTTTCGCGTACCAGCTTCCGAAAGTAAGAACCAATAACGCACTTGATAAATTTCTTCCAAAAAATAACCCGCTAAAGATTGCCAATGATTATGTTAAGGAAAATTACGGAAGTAATAACATAATGTTTTTGGTTATAGAGGCAAAGGATGGAGTAATCTATAAAAAATCTATTTTACAAAAAATTGCACAATTGACCGAAGATCTCGAAATGCTTGATAATGTAGAAGAGATAACCAGCCTTTCCAATGTTGATAATATTGTTGGTGTTGAGGATGGAATGGAGGTTAATCCGATCTTTGATCCTGATGAGGATATCGATGAAAATGTACTGGTAAATGTAAAAACAGCCCTTGCATCATGGGACTTCTACAAGGGAAATATTATAAACGAAAAAGATAATGCAACAGCAATTCTTATAGAGTTTCCCAAAGATGCCAATATTGAGGAAAAAGCGGTTCTTTATACTGATATAACAAAACTTCTGGATAGCTTTCCTTTTCCTGAAGTGAATTTGTTCCTTGCTGGAAGACCGTGTGTTGAAGTTGAGTTGGGTAATTATATGCGAGAAGATGTAAAAACTACTGTTCCGTTTGTTATTGTAGTTATTATTATTGTTCTTTTTCTTTCTTTCCGTTCATTTCCAGGAGTATTATTACCGATGCTCTGTGTTATAATAGCAACGATTAATTCCATGGGGCTCATGGGATATTTTGGACTTGAACTATCAATAATTGGAATTATCATTCCTGTAACTTTAATAGCTGTAGGAAGTGCATATTCAATACATGTGGTGCGTTATTATCTAATTACCTTAAAAACAGGGATAACGCCAAAAGAAGCTGTAGAAGAAACATTTAAAAATGTCGGGATGTCAGTAATCCTTGCCGGAATTACCACGATGTGCGGATTCGGATCATTGACAACATCTTCGGTAATTCCCATAAGAGAATTTGGGATCTTTACGGCAGTTGGAACAGGTGTTGCCCTTATAGTGTCATTGACATTAATTCCATCACTTCTTCTTTTATTTGTTAAATCAGGTAGATCAAAGAGAAACTCACATAGAAAAGTTAAAGACAGGCTTTCATTTATAGAAAGTCTTATTTTCAAAATAACTCGCATAGTAATGAATAATCATCGGGCAGTTTTTGCTTTTGGAGTTGTCCTTATTATTATTTCAATAATTTTAAGCACCGGGCTTGTTTCCTACAATGATATGATTGAAGATCTTCCGAAAGATTCTAAAATCAGAATCGCCAGCAACTGGATTAATAATAATTTTACAGGTACTACTGATATTACAATTCTTTTTACAGGAAAGAAAGACTCTATAAAAGATCCGGAAGTTCTCAGGCAGATTGAAGGTCTCCAAAATTTTGTTAAAGAAAAATATCCTTTTGTGATAAAATCAGTTTCAATTGCAGATTTCATAAAGCGCATGAATGTTGCAATGAATGCAAACAATCCCCAATTTGACAAAATACCATCATCAAAAGAACTTATTGCCCAGTACCTTCTCCTCTATAGCACATCGGGCGATCCAGATGATTTTGACCCTTATGTCGATTATGATTACAAAGAGGCAAGGGTTATTTTCATGTCAACAAGATCTAAGTCAACGGCAAACCTTGAAGTTATTGATAGTATAAAAGAATATACTGAAAAACATATCGACCCAAAAATTAAAATGCAAATGTCAGGGAATGCACCAATAGGAAAAATGATGACTTCCCTTATTGTGGGGGGGCAGGTTAAAAGTGTAATTACCTCAATGATAGTTGTTTTTATTTTAATGACTTTTATTTACCGATCATTATTTGGAGGTATACTATCAATCTTTCCCCTAAGTATTGCTATCCTGATAAATTTTGCGATTATGTCGGTTTTTATAATACCACTTAACCCATCAACATCATTAGTTGGAAGTATTGCCGTAGGCGTTGGGATCGATTACGCGATTCATTATATAAATAATGCACGTCTGAATGCTGGAAAATATACTACAATAGATGAATTATATCTCCATACTGCAACTACTTCCGGGACATCGATTTTCTTTAATGCACTTGCAGTAGCATCAGGGTTTCTTGTATTGAGTTTTTCAAATTTTGGTGTTCTGTTGAAGCTTGGTGCCCTTGTATCTATAACTATGATAACTTCAGCTATTGGAAGCCTTATATTTATTCCAGTAATATTAAAAATTTATAAGCCGGGTTTTATTAAATTAAAAAAATCGGACGATTGAAGGATTGATATTCAGTACAGCTATAACAAATGATGTTGACATGAAACTGTGATATCTTGCATATATCACAGCTACTGCAAAAAATTCCTGGATTACAGATATCATCTTTTGCTCTGTCATGTCGGTAGAGCAAAATGTCAACTGGATTGGGTACGGACCACCAGAAACACTTGAAATAACATCTAATCAGCTAAATATACCCATTAAAAACAAGCTTAAACCGATCATTTTGGCCCCAAAATGCTATGTTTAAACAATTTGAACAGTACAACATT
>JABHLN010000126.1 GCA_018693105.1 Desulfobacterales bacterium
GGGCATACACGTAGTATGTCGAACTTCTGATAAATCGGTATAACGCAGTAGATGGATACTTTCTACGACGCCATAATTATTTAACAGGTATAAAGCCCTTACCCATGACAATTTTCTGCCCTTCCGGGCTGATAAGGTATGCGATAAGTTTTTTTGTCAATCCGGTTGGTTTGCTTTTTGTGTTGCTGTACAAGCCTCTTGCTATTTTAAATTTCCCGCTTTTAACTGTTTCCAGGGTTGGAATAACACCATCCAATGAGACCGGGGCAACGCTACTGTCTATGTGTCCTACAGAAACATAACCTATAGAATTGGGATCATTGGCTATAGCGGTTTTCATTGCCCCGTTGGAGATTGCAAAGTATGCCTTTGAATTGATTTCACCCTTATCAAGAGCCTTTTTCCAGAATACCGACCTTGTACCGCTGGCTTTGTCTCTTGTATAAACATTTATGTTCCTGTCATCACCGCCAAGAGTTTTCCAGTTGTAAATCTTTCCTGAAAAAATACCTTTAAGCTGGGCTTTAGTTAAAACCTTTACCTTGTTTTCAGGGTTAACAACGACACCTACACCGTCAATAGCCCACTTAACCACATCAAGTCCATATTTACTGATTTCAATATCTGTCGGTTTTCGCCCTGAGTTTCCGATATCTACAAGGCCTTCTCCGACCTGTTTGATACCTGCTCCTGAACCCCCGCCTGCAATACTGATACGGACATCAGGATTATAACTCATAATCTTCCGGGCTGCCTCTTTCATAACCGGAATATGCGCAGTCCCTCCTGATATTCTTATCTCACCTTTTTCTCCTTTAAATATGTCCAGTTCATCAGAATGAACCGTAAACACCATAAAAAAAAGAATATTTAATATTATTAAACCTGCTGAAATAATTTTTCCTGCCATCTTGTATCCTCCACTGTAAATCGATAAAACCCTAATTAAGGTTTCATTACAGCGGGACTATCACATGAGGAAAAACAATTCCAATTGTTAATATTAATAGATACTATGATATTAATAGATAACATCAATACATCTGAAACCCATATGTTAAATACATTCCCTGCACAAATTTCTGCCGTCTATTTTTTCCAGTTTTGAAATCATTGTTGGTTCGCCACACTCATCACATGCTCTTGATTCTTCGATGACAGCCTTCCCGGGTGGAGGCATTTTCACAGGTTTAAGATCAAAAATATTCTCCACAGGAGCATTCAAAACTCCAAGAGCCATATTTTCCATCATATTCGCCCTTTCTTCTTCTGTTATGGTGCTGCTCCTCATCTTCTCCATCTGTTCCTTTTGTTTTTCTTTCTGTTCTGGAGAACGTGGTTTCATAGCAATTCTTATTCCTTCACCTGTCTTTCTGCTAAAGAAAGTGAATACAATTTTCCCATGATCTTTGACAATGAAATTCCCCTTTCCAAAAGTACAGCCGGTTAGAACCTGAACAGCATCAGCACAACAAGCATTGTTTTCCACAACGGCAACAATTTCTTCATCAAGAGATTTTTTTTCCTGAAGCCATTCAAGTCCGGCCTTGGAAGCTTTATATCCCAACGCAAGACCACCGCAAATATGACCATGAAAATCAACACATTTTTTTAAGTCAGGATCGTCAAGAATATTTTCAGTTGTCATTTTCTTCCTCCTTATTTTATAAGTTATCGATTATTTAAAGCCCTTATATATTTATTCTGTCAACCTAAAAAAGAATATATTCTGAAAATAAAAGGGTTCTTTCTATTCAGGAGCCGATTTTTTTAAATTCTTGCCATATATACTACAATATTGATATATTCATCACCTGTGGCGTTGTATAAAGTCTCCACCTATTATGTTAAAAATGAACAATTTAAAGAAAAACCAGGTATGAAAGCAAACAGATTTAAAATTATTATATTTTATATATTTTTCCCGATAATACTCTGTACAAATATTCAGGCTTTTGAAAACATACAAAATACCGTGCCTGTATTTGTAAGCATTATGCCGCAGGCATACTTTGTTGAACGAATTGGAGGTAATAGAGTTTCAATAGATGTTCTAGTTCGTCCCGGGAAAAGTCCCGGGACATATGCACCTACACCAATACAAATGATCAGGCTTGGAAAAGCAAAACTTTTTTTCCGGATCGGGGTCCCTTTTGAAAAGGCACTCATACCAAAGATTAAAAACCCTTCCGGAAAACTTGAGATTGTAGACACACGGGAAGGTATTCACCTGAGAAGGATGTCGGACAGCAGGCATGATCATGAAGGTGAAAATGATAAACATTCATTCGGAAACAAAGACCCTCATATCTGGTTAAATCCTCTTTATGCAAAAAAACAGGGTGAGACGATATACAATGCCCTGGTCAAAGTTGATCCTGCCGGGAAAACTATGTACAGGGCTAACTATGATGCATTTGAAAAGGATATGGATGCACTTCATGAAAAGCTTAAAAATTCACTTTCTTCTATAAAAGGTGAAACTATCTTTGTTTTTCATCCCGCTTTCGGTTATTTTACAGATGCATACGGCCTTAAACAGATGGCTGTGGAAATAGAAGGCAAAGCTCCAAAAGGAAAAGAGCTTGCCATGTTTATAAAAAAAGCAAAAAAGAATAACGTTCATGTCATATTTGTTCAGTCACAATTCAATAGAGGTGCGGCAAAACAGATCGCACGTGCAATCAGTGGTGTTGTAGTATCACTAGATCCGCTTTCTAAGGATTTTATCAAAAACATGTACGATATGACAGATAAAATTGTCAAAGCTTTGAAGAAGTAATTGATTACTAATGATATTATTCGGGGAATTTTTAACTACATCAAATACGACGAACCCGGTTTCTGGAGGTTATAAGATTGAGTGTTTCAAATGATATTGTTTTAAATAACATTTCCTTTGCATATGCATCGGCAAAGCCGATACTTGAGGATGTAAATCTCATCGTAAAACACGGGGAATTCGCAAGCATTGTCGGCCCTAACGGCAGTGGCAAGACAACACTACTTAAACTTTTTCTCGGGCTTATTAAACCGAATACAGGAGAAATTCTTGTTTTTGGCGACACACCGGAAAATTCAAGACTTAAAATAGGTTACATGCCTCAATATGCTCACCTTGACATGCAGTTCCCGGTAACTGTAATGGATGTTGTTCTTATGGGCCGCCTGGGCCTGAATAGAGGAAGCAGATTCTTCAAAAATGATCGTATTGCCGCAATGTCCGCTTTAGAAGAAGTAAAGATGACCGATTTTGCAAAGCACCTTTTCAATGAGCTTTCCGGAGGTCAACGGCAACGGGTTCTGATTGCAAGGGCTCTTTGCTGTGAACCGGAACTCCTGCTTTTAGATGAGCCAATGTCAAATATCGACCCTGAAATTGAAGAAGCCTTGTTTGAAATTCTCCAGGGACTCAACAAACGAATGACAATACTCCTTGTTTCCCATGATCTTGGATTTGTATCACAGAAAGTTAATAGTGTTATATGTGTTAATCGTTGTGTAGTTGTTCATCCTACAAGCGAGATCAACGGAACAATCATCAAGGATATTTACGGAGGTGACATCTGCATGATCCGCCATGATCACCGTTGCGGTGAGGAGGGACATCAGCATGATTGAATTCATTAATGCTCTTTCTGATCCGGACAATGAATTCCTTCGCCTTGCGCTGTATGTGGGGACCCTTGCAAGTTTGTCTTTTGGTATAATAGGCTCATATGTTGTAACCCGCCGGATCAGTTATCTTGCGGGGGCAATTTCCCATTGTGTATTCGGCGGAATTGGGGCAGGTTTATACATTCAGAACAAAGTCGGTCTTGAGTGGTTTGACCCTATGTACGGTGCCGTAATATCAGCAATTCTTGCTGCTGTTATCATTGGGACAGTAAGCCTTCATGCACAACAGCGCGAAGACACCGTAATAGGTGCACTCTGGGCCATTGGTATGGCCACCGGTCTTCTTTTTATTGACCGTACACCAGGCTATTTTGATATGTCCAGTTATCTGTTTGGAGATATTCTTCTAATTTCGAATATTGATCTTCAACTTGTGGTAATACTAGATATTATAGTAGTAGGCTTCACAGTATTTTTTTATAACAAACTGCTCGCTGTATGCTTTGATGATGAGTTCGCAAGATTGAGAGGAATTAACGCGGGAGCTTTTTACATGCTTCTTTTATGCCTGACAGCTCTTACCGTTGTACTGCTTGTTCGAGTGGTCGGCATCGTAATGGTTATAGCACTCCTTACAATCCCTGCAGCTGTTGCTGGTCAGTTTGCCAAGCGTCTCTGGCAGATGATGCTACTTGCTATTTTCTTCTGCATGCTCTTCACATGGACAGGCCTTGCTGTGAGCTATTCATACAGACTTTCCAGCGGGCCGACAATAATCGTTATCGCCGGCCTTGTCTATCTAATTGTTCTTCTATTCACGCGGATAATAAAAACAAGATAAGAAAAGAAACGTAGCAAAAGCACCACCAGCAATTTACTATTATCCGTTTACAGCAAGATAACTACCTCCCAGCATAAGACATACACCGATAATCTTGCTTATATTTATAGGACTAACAGGGGACTCAAGCACCCCGAAATGACTTATAAACATAGACATGATAATCTGTCCTGATATCATCAGTATAAACAATGGAGCAGCCCCTAACTTTGGTATCATAAAAGTTACCCCAATTACGACAAAAGCACCAACAATACCTGATGCATACAGATATAACGGAGCCGAAAATATATTCTTCAGCAGATGCCTTTCTTCTGTGAGACAATAAAAAAGAAAGGTTGTAGCAAATGCAATAAAGAAAAAAGCCATTGTTGCCATCTTGGTTGAGCCTACATGATTGGCTACGATACTGTTCATAGGTAAATATATGGAAACTATTATTCCTATGGAAAACGCAATTATATAAAATGTAATCAGGGACATTATTTGATAAACCTCCAATATTTGATGGCGTCATAAACCCCGCTATAGCCGGACTACTGCTTTATAGCGATTGGTTATGCTTTTTACGATCCAGATCCATTGCCGCATCACATGCCTCATATTGTTCAGGATGCTTAAAACCGTAATTATTCGGTTTTTTTAGAAACAATCCTGAAATTATTAACAGTCTTGACGGCAATGGGGTTATATAGTTTCGGCCAAATCCGGTAAGCCCACCATAACAAGCGTGATCTGAACGGAAAAACAATTACCGCTTTATTATTGGCAACACCTTTAAGTGTTTCTGCTGCTGCTTCTTCGGGTGTTGAAAACATTTGAGGCAGCATACCGAAAAAATTATCCCTGACACTGGAATCTACCTTGGGAAAATGAGCTGATTCGTAAAAAGGTGTTCTGACAAATCCCGGACAGACAACACTTACTTTTACGCCAAGATCTTCTCCTTCAGCCCTTAGAGCTGTTGACAACCCGACCAGAGCAAATTTTGTGGTGGTATAGGATGTCTTAATAGGTACCGGTACAAGGCCGCACAAAGATGAAATGTTTACAATATGGCCAAAACCCTGTTTGACCATCAATGAATATGCGGGAATAATTCCATGAAGAACCCCATAAAGATTGATATCAATTATCTTCTTCCAGTCTTCAAGTTCAAGAGTATAGGTTTCTCCCCCAACTCCTATACCTGCATTATTAAACATATAGTCAATACGCCCGAAGTCTGTGGCTATTTCACCAACCAGTTCCTCAACATCCTTTGCTATGGTCACATCAAGTTT
>JABHLN010000127.1 GCA_018693105.1 Desulfobacterales bacterium
ATGTTGGTGGCCGGATCCTCAAAGTCGCTGGAGGCGGCTCAGAAGGATGCGGATAAATACGGAAGCGTCCTTCGTTACGGTAAAAGCATGACCCTTACGAGTGTGAAAAAACCTTCTTTGAAGCTATCTTATTACCAGCTTCCTAAGGGAACTAAAAAACAGAAATTGAATATCCCTGGAAATATCCCGAAGACTGACACTGATTCCGGCAATGAAAAGAAGGCCGTCGGAAAGGGCGGTTTTTTAGGAGATCTGTTAAAGGGTTCTTCAGGTGCTGACAAGGATGAGACAAAAAGTAATTCCTCAGACGAGGTTAAAAAGGGTGTTAATAAGATTTTAAATAGCTTCTTTAAATAAACCTCTTTTATTATAATGTGAGGTATAAGACTTTAAATAATTGGCTAAGTTAACAAAGGGCTTAGCTTTTGGAGTTAACTTCGAGTTTATTGGATATTATAAACGGACTATAATTTCGCTTTCGAATCGCGGGCTTCTTCAAGCCATTTTTTTAATGAACTCTTTGAAGGTGTTTGTCCTGAGCAAACAACTTTTTTGTTTATTATTAAAGCAGGAACGCCCATTACTCCATAAGAAGCTATTTCCTTCATATCCCTGACATGTTCAAGATCAGCAGGCATATTTAATTTTGTAAGAATATCCATAACATCTTTTTCGAGCTTGTCACAACGGTTGCAACCCTGTCCAAGAACCTTTATTTCAATTCCTCCAGAGACTTCGTCCTCAAAAGGCTGGCCGTTATATTTTCTAAATTCTCTTACAAAAGCCCGGCCGTATCGCTCCTTTACTTTGACGGGAATATAGTTCGCCTTCGAAAGTCGATTCATAAGCTCTGTTTCGGCTTCTTTGTCAGTTTTCATAGAGAAGTTTTCAGCGATCTCTTTAAAAACACTTTTTAACCCTATGATTCCTATCCTGTTATTACCGATTTTTATCCGGGTTACTTCAGATTTATCCATTAGTTAATTCCGTGATTGATTATAATGATTTTTCATATTTTACATGATAAAGTTTATTTAACAAGACAGTTTGATAAAAAAAACTATCATTCATATTGGCATGAATGCTGAGAGTCTTTTTTATATAATTTGACCAGCGACACTGTATTGTGGCATAAGAATATAGTCTTTTTTACGGAAATATAAATATATAAATATATAAATATCAGGTGCAGGTATTAATGCTTAGTATCATACATAATAAAATTTCTATAATGTGGGCAATTTTATTGTTCTTCTTAATTTCTTCGTATGCCGCGGCCATGGAATCCGGTGGTAAATATTTAGATCTTATACCGGATGTTTTTGTAGGTATGTCAGCAAATCATGTGGTTGAACATGCATTTGTTGTGGAAAAAGATACGCAGAAACTATTTCTTTTTGAATTTGACGGTTCTTACAGGAAAATATTCAGCATGGACTGTTCTACAGGGGAAAGTTCAGGGCCAAAGAAACTATCCGGAGACAAAAAAACCCCTGAAGGAGTATATTTTTTTATTAAGGAACATAAGGAAAGAGATCTTTCAGAAAGCTATGGTTCGGGAGCTTTCCCGACTGATTATCCCAATATCCTTGACAAAATAAAAGGAAAGAACGGGAATGCAATATGGCTGCACGGACTTGGGAAGCCAATGAAACCAAGAGATACTCAAGGATGTGTTGCACTGAAAAATCAAGACCTTGACAAAGTAAAAAAGTATGTCGATCTTAATAGAACACCAATAATAATTGAGGAGAAACTGTCTTACGTGCCGTTAAACTCAATGGCTGAAACCGGTGAGAAAATATCTGCTTTCATTTCATCCTGGAACGATACGTTTGTTAACGGTACATATCATCAATATCTTGAATATTTTGACTCTGATTATTTTCCGGAAATTTCATGGTGGACAGAATGGAAAAACCTTAAAGAAAATATTAATGATTTAAATATTGATATAAAGATAAAAAGGGCCTCAATTTATAAACATAAAGATGTTTATGTTGTTTTATTTGATCACGTAATAAAATCCGGTGAGAAGGAAATCAATGCCGGTACAAGAAAACTGTTTTTGTCTTATGATGATGAACATCTCAAGATCATTACCGAAGAATTTCAGATAAAACCTGATAAAAAAGATAATAATAATCCTTTACTTGCAAAAGTTAAAAGAGTGAAAAAGCTTGTATTAAAGGAACGTGATGTTAAAAAATTTGTAAACAACTGGATTGTATCGTGGTCTTCAAAAAATATAAAAAACTATGCAAATTGCTATTCAAATAATTTTCGTTCCAGATACGGAATGAATCTTAATCAATGGCTTTCATATAAAAACAGGTTAAACCGACTATATGATTATATTAATGTTTCAATAGAAAACCTGACGATTTCACCGGGATCAAAAGAATATATAGTAAGGTTTGTTCAGAATTATGAGTCCAGCGGGTTTTCCAGTATAAGTGACAAAAAGCTTGTCTTAAAGCAGGAAAAAGACAAATGGAAAATTTATAGCGAGGTTTCAATTAACAGATAAAAAATCGGATTTAAATAAAAACAATGACAGATAATGATAACACATATGTAAAAAAGACAACTATGCTTATATCAGTAGCAGTTGCACTGGCAGTTGGTTTTATTACCGGAGTTGTTTATGGAGTTTACAAAACAGGAACAGGAACACCCGGGCAGCATATGCCTGTGGAGCAGAGACAGGTTGCGGAAGCCGAAAGTGCTGCTAAGGCAAATGCAGAAAAAATAAAAAGTTTTCAAGAGAAGGCAAAACAGTCTCCTGGTGATGCTAAAGCATGGATAAACCTTGGAAATATTTGCTTTGACAGCGGCCTGCATGAAAAGGCTATTCAGGCTTATAATAAAGCGCTTGAAATCACACCGGGTAATGCTGATATCCTTACCGATCTGGGTGTTATGTACAGGCGTAACGGGCAGCCCAAAAAAGCTATTGAGTCTTTTGATAAGGCGATTGCATCGGATTCAAAACATGAGCATGCAAGATTTAACAAAGGGATTGTGCTCATGCATGACCTGAATGATCAGGAAGGTGCAATTAAAGCCTGGAAAGGGCTGGTTGAGGTTAACCCTATGGCTGCAACACCCAGCGGGATGTTTGTTGACGAACTGATTAAACGCTTTTCAAAAAAGAAATAACTCTTTCCCGGATTTTATGGGGTTGATATATGCAGGAATCTGAAATGATTAAAAATGAGACATCTTTCGGTGCCTTAAAAGAAATTTGGAGTTTTTTTGCATCTGTAAAATTAACGGTAGTGCTTTTGGCCCTGCTGGCCTCGGCATCAATTTTCGGAACCGTTGTTCCCCAGAATGAAAACCCTGCCATGTACATTCAAGCATACGGAGAGTTTAAATACCGGATATTGTATGCTTTTGATATTTTTGACATGTACCATTCCTGGTGGTTCAGGTCCATGATTGTTTTGATTACGATCAATATTATTGTATGCTCACTGAATAGATTCCCATCAGTATGGCGAATAGTAACATCACAAAATCCGGCTTTTAACCTCAAAAGGTTCAGAAATCTCGATGATTACGAAGAATTTACCGAAGAATATACCAATGATAAGTCACATGATGAAATAATTAAGATTATAAAGGGTTACGTTTCAAAAAAGTTTGGATACTATAGAACTGAAAAGATAGAAAAGGGTTCCTGTATTCTTGCTCAAAAAGGAAGCTGGACACGTCTTGGGGTTTATTGTGTTCATCTTAGCGTGGTCGCCCTACTGGTAGGCGCTCTTTTAGGATCAATGTTCGGATTTGACGGATATGTGGAAATACCTGAAGGTGGTTCCGTAAATAATATTAGATTGAGAAGCGGGGGAATGCAGAGTCTTGATTTTGAAATCAATTGTGAAAAATTTAATGTGAGTTTTTACAAATCAGGTGAACCAAAGGAATACAGATCATCTCTGAATATTATAGAAAACGGGAAGATTGCCTATAAGAAAGATATTATTGTCAATGACCCACTCCATTATAAAGGCATCAACATTTTCCAGTCCAGTTACAACAAGATACCGTCAGGTGAACTGGAACTTGAATTTGAAAACCGAAAAACCGGTAAAAGGATAAATAGAGCGGTATCTATTGGAAAGGAAGTTAATCTCTCATCGGGTCTGGAAAAATTTACTCTTCTGGAATTTAAAAACGGTTTTAAGTTCAGGGGAGCAAATGTTGGAGAGGTATATGTTGGAAAACTTTATCCTGAAAAAGGAGAACCTGTTGATATTATACTGCCGGTACACCTGCCATCATTTGACAGGATGAGAAATGGTGAATGGCTTATAACTATTACAGGTGAGAAAGAAAAATACTCTACAGGCCTTCAGGTAACAAAAGATCCCGGTGTTCCCCTGGTTTATGCAGGTTTTATAATGATAATTCTTGGATGCTATATTACTTTTTTTATGAGCCATCAAAAGATTTGTATAGAGATATCTGATAGGACGAAGCATAGTCAAGTCAGAATTACAGGTACTTCAAATAAAAACAAAATCGGCATGCTGAATAATTTGAAAAACATTTCAAGAGATCTCCGGAAGCTGTTTTAATGGCGTTGTAAGAAGCTCAACCTGGGATGGCAAAGTAAAAAGTTCAAGATCAAGGCGCCGCAAATCCTGAGGAATGAGGCGTACTTATCGTACGCCGCAGTGACGAGAGATGTAGCGCAACGCAGATATTGGACTTTTTACGAAGCCATCAATTTTAAATTGTTAAGGGAGTTTGTATGACCAGCTCATATATTTTATCTGTTACGACTTTTATATATGGTCTTGCAGGATTTTTATATATTGTGTCGTCAATTTTTCAAAAAGATCTTATCGGAAAATTGGCCACATGGGTTTCAATTGCAGGTATTGCAGGAAATACCACCGGATTTGCTTTAAGGTGGATAGAATCTTATCAGCATGGATACGGGAGAGTACCGCTTTCAAACCTTTATGAATCACTTGTGTTTTTTGCTTTGACCATTGCCGTGATTTATATAGTTATTGAATATAAATACAAGAACCGTTTTATTGGTGCATTTGCCATGCCGCTTGCTTTTCTTGCCATTGCATATGCCTCTCTTTCTCCTGACATTAGTGATCAGATACGACCACTTTTACCTGCTCTTAAAAGTAACTGGCTGATTGCACATGTTGTGACATGTTTTATCGGATATGCAGCTTTTGCAGTCGCTTTTGGTATAAGGTTTTAATATTTTTTCCATTAACTTTTTTAATAATATAAAAGAATTGAACTCAGGCAACACGGCACTTTCTTCAAGGCTTGAAATGCTTGATGAAGTGACACACCAGCTTGTAATGCTGGGCTTCCTTTTTTTAACGGCCGGCATAATTACCGGAGCGGTTTGGGCCAATTCAGCATGGGGCCGATATTGGGGATGGGACCCAAAGGAGACATGGTCTCTTATTACGTGGTTTGTTTATGCTGCAATGCTTCATTTCAGAATGATGCGTGGATGGAAGGGAAAAAGAACGGCATTTCTTTCTATCATAGGTTTTTCTGCGGTGCTTTTCACATATTTTGGAGTTAATGCTTTGCACTTATTATTGTTAAACATCATTACTGAACTCCAATTTTTCTTATTGTAGTTAGTCTGTTTTTGGTTTAAAAACTTACTTGTGGTAGTTGGATTGTAACCGTGTTGCGTACACAT
>JABHLN010000128.1 GCA_018693105.1 Desulfobacterales bacterium
AGGCATACATGTAGTATATCGAATGTCTGGCCAAGCACTATAACACAGTAGATGGAGACTTTTTACGACGCCATCATTTTTTAAGGGTATCATGTTTCCTCTTGTCAATAACATAAACCTGGTTGAAAACTTAAACCCGGTTGAAGTATTATAACCAATCTGTTAGAAATATTCTTTATTACATAAAATTTTAATCCTGATGAAAGATCAGAGTATTTGGGGAAAGTCGATATGGAAGAAATAGTTTGTAAGGGTTTTAAAGCTGGCGGAGTTGCATCCGGACTAAAGAAAAACGGAAACAAAGACCTTGGTATTTTATATTCTGAAAAACCTGCAGTCGGGGCAGGAGTGTTTACAAAAAATTTGATTCAGGCCTCTTCGGTTGGTTACGATCGTGAATGTTTAAATAATGGAGAATGCCAGGCAATTATTGTTAATAGCGGTAATGCAAACTGCTGTACCGGGGAGCGTGGAATGCAGGACACTATTGCAATGGCAAAGAGTGCAGCGTCGGGTCTTGGTATTGAGGAAAGCCTTGTGCTTGTTGCTTCTACAGGTGTCATTGGAGAGCCTCTTCCTGTTGAAAAAATAGAAACGGCTGTTCCTGTCCTTGCCGGAGGATTGACATCAAAAGGATTTACCGATTTTGCCGAATCAATAATGACAACTGATACTGTCCCTAAAATTGTATCAAAGCAGGGCGAGCTTGACGGAAAAACTTATACTGTTACCGGTGTTGCAAAAGGTGCCGGAATGATACAGCCGAATATGGCAACCATGTTATGTTTTGTGTGTACCGATATCGGTGTAAGCCAGGATGTTTTGAAAAAGGCTCTTGCAGCCGGTGTCGATCGTTCCTTTAACAGAATTACTATTGATGGTGATACCAGTACAAATGATATGGTTGTTGTTATGGCAAACGGATTATCGGGTGCTGAAGTCAGTAAATCGATTCATAAAAATATATTTCAGGAAGTACTTGATGATGTTCTGATAAGTCTTGCAAAGATGGTAGTAAAAGACGGAGAAGGGGCCACCAAACTTGTCGAGATAAAAGTAAAAGGAGCAGGCTCTGATAAGGACGCTTATATAATTGCTGATACGGTGGCAAATTCGAACCTTGTGAAAACAGCATTCTTCGGTGAAGATGCCAACTGGGGGCGTATAATTGGTGCGGTCGGCAGGGCTGGTGTGCCGGTATCACCAAATACCATTGATATATATTTTAATGATATAATAATGGTGAAGAACAGTATGGGTTGCGGAGATGCCGCTGAAGCTGAAGCTACAAAAGTACTTAAAGAGTCGGAATTTGCCGTAACCATCGATCTTAATATGGGCACAGGGGAAACAACGGTATTTACCTGCGATTTTTCGCTTGATTATGTCAGAATTAATGCTGATTACAGGTCGTGAAAAGGAAAGTATACTCAGAAGGGATTAATGTTTTAGTTCGACGGCCGGACATTATAACGAAGTAGTTCCGCTATAACAATATTCAGCGCGGCATCACGATTACAGATAAAATCAAAGTTGGCTCTTTGGGCCCTGGAGTTTAAAAAAGTATGTCAGTTATTCGTCTTCAGAAATTCCTGTCCATGGCTGGGGTATGCTCCAGAAGAAAAGGAGAGGAATATATAAAGGACGGGCTCGTTAAGGTAAACGGCAATGTTGTTACAACCCTGGGTACTAAAGTTGATGCTGATAATGACAGCATAGAGTTTAAAAACCGGCCGGTCAAGATAGAGCAGAATATTGTATATATTGCTTTAAATAAACCGCAAGGATATGTCTCAACCTGCAGAAAAGGTGATGGGAAAATTATCCTTGATCTTGTTGATATTAACCAGCGCATTTACCCTGTAGGCAGGCTGGACAAGGATTCCACCGGTCTTCTGCTATTAACAAATGACGGGAATCTTCATCAAAACCTTTCCCACCCTTCTTTTGATCATGAAAAGGAATATGATGTAATAACAGGTAAGCCGGTTTCTGATGAAGCATTAATAAAGATGGCCGAGGGAATGCCTTTAAGGGGAACGAAAACAAGACCTGCCGAAATTAAACGGCTTTCTGCAAACCGTTTTCTTATTGTACTTAAAGAGGGAAGAAACAGACAGATACGCCGCATGGTAAAGAAAGTCGAGGGACATGTGGTTAAACTGAAACGTGTAAGAATCTCAAATATAAAGCTTGGAAATCTGCCTGAAGGCTCCTGGCGCTATCTGACTGAAAAAGAAAAAAAAGGGCTGATGAAAAGTATAAAAAAAAATAATGATGCAGGAAAAAGTATAGCAGGTAGCTAAAACGGAGATATTCAAATGGTTAGTTTTGAGTCACTGATTAACAGGAAAGATAAAATTGCCGTTGTGGGGCTGGGCTATGTCGGTTTGCCCCTGGCCGTACATTTGTCAGCCCATTTTGATGTTGTGGGATTTGATCTTAAGTCAGAAAGGATAAAAGAGCTTGTATCAGGGCGGGACAGGACCCTTGAGGTATCTGATGATGATCTTCAGAAATCGGCTGTTGTTTTTACAGACAGGCCTGAAGATCTTTCTCCTTGCCGTTTGATAATTGTTGCCGTGCCCACTCCTATTGATAACTACAGGATACCTGATCTTTCTGCTGTACGTGAATCTTCAGCAACAGTTGGAAAATACATGAAAAAAGGGTCATGTGTTGTTTTTGAATCAACGGTTTATCCGGGGGTTACAGAGGAGATATGCGTTCCAATTATAGAAAATGAATCAGGATTGAAGTTCGGGGCAGATTTTACTGTAGGGTATTCGCCTGAAAGAATTAATCCCGGGGATAAGCTTCACAGCCTTGACACTATAGTAAAAGTTGTATCCGGATCTGATGAAAAAACAGCAGGCATGCTGTCTGATGTTTATGGAAAGGTTGTAAATGCTGGAATTCACATGGCTTCTTCTATCAAGGTGGCAGAGGCCGCAAAAGTTATTGAAAACACTCAGCGTGATTTGAATATTGCTCTTATGAATGAGCTTGCCCTGATTTTTGACAAGATTGGAATTGACACAATAGAAGTCCTTGAGGCAGCAGGAACAAAATGGAACTTTCTTCCATTCAGACCGGGACTTGTAGGCGGGCACTGCATCGGTGTAGATCCTTATTACCTGACCTTCAAGGCGGAATCTCTCGGATATCATCCGGAAATGATACTCGCAGGACGCAGGATTAATGACAATATGGGAAGGTATATTGCAGAACGTGTAGTTAAAATGCTTATAAACTCCAAAAGGCCTGTACACAGCTCAAAAGTGGCAGTGCTTGGAATAACTTTTAAGGAGGATGTCCCAGATCTAAGGAATACAAGGGCGGTTGATATTGTCAGTGAACTAACTGATTATGGCATTGATGTACTTGTTCATGATACATATGCAGACCCGTCTGAAGCAGAGCAATACTACGGGATTACTTTGCATGATTTGGATAGAATACAGGATGTGGATGCAGTTGTTATTGCTGTAAACCATAAAGAATATAAGGACCTGGGGCTTTTAAAGATTGCAGGATTATGTAAATCTGAAAAATCGATAGTTGTTGATGTGAAAGCGATGTTCACTCCCCATGAGGCAGATGGAAATGGTATTTTATACTGGAGGCTCTGATATAGAAAGTAGTTTTTCTTCATAATATAAAATACTTTGATAATACTTATAGTTAATCTGATGAAATCCATACACAAAATACATTACTCAAATTCGGATAACATGGGAGATGTTATATCTGAAAGTGTTGATTTAATTGTTACATCGCCTCCGTATCCAATGATACAAATGTGGGATGATCTTTTTATAAAACATAACAAATCAATTATAACCGCCTTAAAAAAAGGAGATGGTGCAAAAGCTTTTGAGTTAATGCACAATGTTCTGGATCCCGTTTGGGATGAGGTTTACCGCATTTTGAAATTTGGAGGTTTTGCATGTATTAATATCGGGGATGCAACAAGGACAATAAATGGAAATTTTGTTCTTTATTCCAACCATATGAGGATACTAAAGAAACTTCTGGAAATCGGCTTCAATGCATTACCCGACATTTTATGGCGTAAACAAACTAATGCCCCAAATAAGTTTATGGGTTCCGGGATGTTGCCGGCCGGCGCATACGTAACATTAGAGCATGAGTATATTCTTATATTAAGAAAAGGAATGAAACGTGAATTTAAGAAAGAAGAAGAAAAAAAAATAAGACGTGAAAGTGCTATGTTTTGGGAAGAGAGAAATGTAGTTTATTCTGATATATGGTTTGATATTAAAGGCGCTATGCAAGACATAAACGATAGACAAACTAGAACAAGGAGTGCCGCATACCCTTTTGAAATAGCCTATAGATTAATTAACATGTATTCAGCTAAAGGTGATATTGTTCTTGATCCCTTCCTTGGAACAGGCACAACCATTTTTGCGGCAATGACTTCCGGAAGAAATAGTATTGGATATGAAATAGACACAGCATTAAGAGATTCAATCAATATGGCTTTTGATAAAATAATTTCAATATCAAATAAGCATATTAAAAATAGACTTTTAAAGCACATTCAATTTGTAAAGAAACGAATTAAGGAAAAAGGTGGGTTGAAATATATAAATAACTTTTATGGCTTTCCAGTGATGACCCGACAGGAACAGGATTTAATTATTAACGAACTAACGGCTATTAATGAAATCGGAAAAGATATATTTGAAGTAAACTATAACCAAAAACCACAAGAAGCTTTTTGCAAAGACTGGGCAACTGAATTTAAGCAATATAATATTGATGAAATCTCTTGATTTATATCCATGACCGAAACAATAAATCCAGCGGATGCAAAAAGCCAAACGCGTCTTAGCTTGAACGTTATGCATTTTATATAGGAAGGATTTAGAGCAATGCAAAAAGTATCTGACATCAACATTTTAAGTATTACTCTCGAAATAGATGGTAAAAGATCATTGTTCATCTTACTCGCGAAAGATGGATCAATAAATCGCCTTGGAACAGGCACTATCGATAATAAAGAAAACGATCTCTTCATTGGAACTAACGAGGAACAATTATTTGATCATGCAATCAGCTATATTTCAGACGACATGCTCCAATATATGGGCAGTTATGACATCCCAGATCAAAAAGGTGCACCATGCCGTTTATCAATAGGCCTTCAGTTCAATGATGGTGAAGAAAATGGATTTGATTTTAGCTATGGCTCAGAATCTGAAGGTCCGGCTGATGAAATCTCAGAGCTACTTATTGCCGTTGTTCAAATAACAGAGCCATGGTACCGATCTCAATAAAGATGATATCGAAAAGTGACTGACCTGCCCCCTGAAAATGATCCAAACTTAGATTTAGATAGTTGATTTAAAAACCCCTGCCCACTTTTTTAAGTTAAGATTCGACTAAGCTGGAAACACTTCCTTACGAGAACGCACAAAGAGCAACCCAGCGAATAACAGTAACCCTTGACATACTACATTCTGAATACTATAAATTCAAACCAGACTCACCAAATACTCACAGATTATGATTCACATTAAAATTTAAATTAAAACACGGCTGAATATTATCCATAATAGCCGAAAATGTTCGAACT
>JABHLN010000129.1 GCA_018693105.1 Desulfobacterales bacterium
CACTTGCAATAGTTCACTATGGCTGCGTGTCCGATGCCTTGCATATCCAGCCACAGGACGCTTGCAATTTTTAGGTTCAAAATTAAACGAATAGGTAAATAAGTCTATATCTTGTCTAAAATGCTTTGCAACCATATCTATGCTTGTTTTGTTATAATAAGTTTTGTAATTTTTATGTACACTTTTGTTTAGATGCGGAAGCTCAGCTTTTATGTTTAGTATATCACACACATACTGAAAATCTTTATTGAGACTTTCATATCTTCCCACAAAATCAACAAGTAATCTGCCATTTTTATCTGTAATAGTATCTTTCTGAAATTTTTCAGCTCCTTTAGGGAACGGTTTTTTGGTTCTTATGACCCATTTGAGATATTCTTCAAAACTCATGGATTTTACCATATTATGTTTTACATGAGTCTTTTCCTTAAGTATAAAATTATACATGGAAACCTGCCAGTCCCAGGGGTTTCTTACAAAGGCAAATTTATAGAATTTATCAAAAATATTTGCAGGCAACTCTTTTTTTACATCAGAAGCTTTGGCATGTATAAGTGCTGCCTCCCATACTTCATATAAAGGGTTAGGTTCACCCCTTATTAGCTTGGGCGGTCTTTTTATTTTGAATTTTTCAGGTTCCTGAGAATATGATTTAAGTGCCTCTCTTATGCTTATTCCACCTGATTTTGGAACATGAAAGAATATGAATTTATGTGTATATGATATTAACATAATTGTATTTGTGTTTTTTATTTATAAAAAGCCATTAAAGAGCCTGCAAGGTATTTTCCTGTATAATCCCCGTAAAGAAGACCTTTATTTGTCATTTTTATATAATCATCCGAAACTATAATGAATTCTTCTTTTTCAAGGTTATTCAGAGTATCGGAGCATAAGGTCTGAAGTTTAAAGCCGTATTTGTTCTGAAATTTATTAAGATCAAAGCTTGAAAGTTTCATTCCAAGCATAATGCTTCGGATCATTTGATCCAGGCTGTTCATATATTTGCCTCTGTTTATGGGGATTTTATCTGAGTTGACAAGTGTGATATATTTGTCCTGTTCATTGGTATTCTGGAAAAGCCAGTTTCCAAGAGAGCCAAAAGCAGATACTCCAAAAGCATAGCAATCTGTTCCGCGCCAGATGTCTGAGGCATAAACATTTTCATATAAGCCTTGTTTGGTAAAGGTAAAAAAACTCCAGGGCAAATAATTTTCCTCTTCAAACCTGTTCAAGGCATGATTCATAAAATCAAGTTCAATTTCATCAGAGGGTATTTCTATAGCATCACTACGAATTTTTCTGTAATACTCAGTATTTGCATACAGTTCCATCTTATACACAGTTATACTTTCGACTTCTGTGGAAAGGGCTTTGTCGAGAGTATAAGACCATGATTCCATTGTTTCACCTGCAAGTCCGCTCAAAAGATCAATGTTTACAACATCAGCAGTATTTTTAGCTATGTCTATGGCTTTTAATGCCCTGTCAGCAGTATCAAGTCTGTTGCAAAGTTTAATTATATCATTGTCAAGAGATTGAACTCCAAGACTTATTCTGTTTACGCCTATATTTTGCAAAGTTTGGGCTTTTTTTGCTGTAAGTGTTACAGGTTCCGCTTCTACTGTAAATTCAGGATTCTCTATATTTAAATTGTTATGAAGTGCTTCCATTATTTTGCTAAAATGCCCTTCATTCATAACGGTTGGAGTGCCACCTCCGAAATAAATTGATATTACAGGTCTGTTTTTAAGCTGGAAATATTTGGAGGCGATTTGTATTTCATGGCAAAGTGTATCTACATATTTATTGAGTTTTTCTTTCCTCTTTTTACCTTGCAGAGTAGTAGTACTGTAGTAGCAATAAGAACATCTCTGCATACAAAAAGGAATGTGCAGGTAAATAATTAATGGCTCAAGCTTAGTCATTCCTTCAGGTTTTATTTTCTTCCATTGCCTGAAATAAGGATAATTGGTAACAAATCCTTTTCTTGATGGTTTTAAGTTTGATGCTTTTTCCTCCAAATTTATACCTCATTCTTTTTTAAGTGTTTTTTGAAAAAGTTTATAACAGGATCAATTTCAGCCTGCATATCAAACTCAAATTCATGACCATAACCATCCAATAAAATAAATTCCGAAGAAAAGCCTTTTGCGGTTAGGGCTTCGTGCAGAAGTCCACTTTGCTCAGGTATAATAATTTTATCATCGCTGCCATGCATAATCAGAAAAGGCGGAACATTATCGCTATTTTTATCATTAATATAGTTTACAGGGTTGGCAGTTTCAACTTTTTCAGGTACTTTTGCAATAGGTGCACCAAGCAGCCGTGATTCATATGAATCAGGTGCATAATGATCATAGATGCCGGATGGATCATTCATATGATAAAAATTTGAAGGTGCTGCCCAGAGGCTTACAGCCTGGACAGCACTTGATATATCCGGAAAATGTCCTTTGTGATTCCAGATATCCATAGAAGAAGTAACACCAAGCATAGAAGCAAGATAACCGCCTGCTGACTCTCCCCAGACTCCAAAACGATCAGGGTCTATATTATATTTATCTGCCTTTGCCCTGACCCATCTTACTGCTGCTTTGGCATCTTCTATCTGAGCAGGAAAAACTGCCTGATATGACATTCTATAATCAGGGCATATCAAGGCAAAGTTATGGAGCAATAAATATAAAGCCTGAATACAGTTTTTTCTGTTCCCATTGCACCAGCCACCTCTGAAAAACCAGAATACTGCCGGAGTAGGGCTTGTACTCTCAGGATACCAGTAAAGAGTAAGCTTCAGAGTTGGATTTGTATCTGACCTGAAGGGCACCTCTCTTTCACATTTAATTAAATTTTTATCAGACTTCATTAATCAGAAACTTAGCTTTATACCTGTAGATATTCTTGTATCCTTGTCATAAACAGCAGCAGCACTGCCCGCGTTTTTAAGGGCGGTATCAATGGCCTCGAATCTTGGATTACTATCATAGTCAATATTGTATGATGTAAAAAAGGAAAGATACTTATTTATCTTGAAATTAAGTGAAAAAGTCATTTTTGAAAAGAAATATTCAGTATCTTTCAACATACTCATATAAAATATATTATCCGAAAAAGAGATATTATCCGTAATTTTCCAGTTCAGTGCCTGAGAAAGTCTGATAATGGGGGTTTCATAATCATCCACAGATATTGTTCCCAATGCTTTGGATACAAAGTCTGTATATGATGAAGTTGAATATCCGCCGGATAATCCTAAATTACCTGATATACCAATTGATTCAACAGAATATTGCCATGCAAAACCTCCATAAAACACATTACGGCTATCTATGGCTGTAATGTCATTGGAAGCAAAGCGATAGCCAGCAAGTATATCTATGCTTTTAGTCACAGCAGCTAATATTTCCTGATTAAATATCTTGACTTCTGAGGAAATTGTGTCAGCAGGAGCTAAAGAACTGCTTAGCTCGCTCTCGCGAATACTATATTTTGTTTCACTGGTAAAAATATTCTTTCTTAATGTAAGGCTGGCTTTTCCATTATGGTTTTCAGAATCCCTATTGCCTGAACCTTTAGCAAAAGAATAACTTAGCTCAAAATGATGCAGAAGCTCATTTGGTACAGGGTCATAAGATTTAGCGCTTTTGTTCCACCAATCTCCCAAGTCAGCCTGATCACCAGCTACAGACAATGCAGGACTCACAGCCAAAAAACTCAGAATAATAAAATAATAAAATAATTTTTTCATTCTCATTTCTCCTTAGTTTTAATAAAAAAACTGTTAATAAAATTCTATTCAGATACTACTACTGCACTATCTCAGGAAAATCCCTTTCTTCCTGAAACATGCCCGCACAATAATCACTTACTTTTGTAGTTACTTCAGAAATAGGCATAGCAGTTAGCAATGATTCATCTAAAACTCTCTCTATTTCATTTTCATATTTTTTCCATTTATCAGGTGCAGGAGGTGTTAAAGTTTTGGATGAAACAGGCAGTGAGCCTGAAAATAATTTTTCCACCTGCTTATCTATTTTTAAGTCTGCAAAGTTGCTTATCGTTTTTATAATTTTTTCAGGATTATCAATTAAGCCCTGATAAGTAAGAAAATGTTGCCATGATATAGGCAATTTGTTCAGCTTGTCAATAATATATTTGTTTGCAGTTTTCCATTGATTTGCAGCAATTTCTGCAATTGCTGCTTCTTTTAAGGAAGGCCAGCCAGGAATGAGTAAAAAACTCCAGGGTTCGCGCTCCCATCCGGGAAGATTCCAGTAAGCAACAAAACGTCCTGATTTCCATCCTTCTATAAGGCTTGCAATATTCTCCTTTGGATCTCTGTAGAGGAATATAAATAAAGCATCAGGAAAAACAGCTTTTAAAAAAGGAATACGAAGGGAATTTTTAGGGGTTTTTTCTATGAAACGTATTGTTGAAGGTCTTTTGTCTTCGGGTAAATCAATATATCTCTGTCTATTTCTGTCCTGAAGGTCAAAGGTAAATCCTTCAAGAAGTTTTTTGGCAGTTCCAGCATCACAATCATGTTTCGTAAGCACATTGGAGTCATAATTTCTGCTACGTGGATGAAGTTTGGGGATTCTTTCTATAAGTTCATGATTCTCATCTCCCGTGGTCCATACACCAGGAAAACAGGATAAGGTTTCAAAAAGCAAAGTGCTTCCTGCTCTTGGAGCAGAAACTATGAAAATAGGCTTTTCGAAATCAGGAACTGTAAAATCTTTATGCTTTGATTTTAATTCAGCTCTCTTTTTTATTCTTTCTATGAGATGTCTGTTTATTAATTTATGTGTCATACAAGCACTATATTATATATCCGAAAAAATAATACATTACGAGCAAGCCGCATATAAAATAATTAAGGGATATCATGTTAGTTTTGAATTTATTGATTTTTTCCTCACTAATAGTGTCACTGTCAGCAGCCTTATTAATCATTATCATAAAACACAAATTCATTACTGCCAGCAGATATATGGTAAAATAAGAATATTCAATTGCCATTATATATTCTATATTAAACCCGGATAGAAGGTTTGCATGATACAAAACCGTACCAAGTATAACTGCAATTAATATAGGAAAGACAAAATCACTTTTCTTAAAATAATAAATTGAAAATAATACCATAAGCAAAATGATAATAGGCGTAAAAGCTCTTATGATAGAATCACCATGACTTTTAATGACAGGTACTGAAACGGCAAATTCCGAATAAGTCATTATCTGGGTAGGATCAAAGTATTCGGGAATACCCAGAGAAGAAGATGTAGTCATTATATTCTCTGTAAAAGATATATCGGTCGCATTCCAATTTTCATCAGAGGCAATTAAAGATTTTAAATATGTATCAGTATTTTTTTTGTCTAAGTCCATTCCGAACTCATCTATTTTGTAAACTAATTCTTCTCTTTTTAATTTTGAATGATGTAATTTTATATTAAGGTTCTGTTTATCAAAGGGATAATC
>JABHLN010000013.1 GCA_018693105.1 Desulfobacterales bacterium
CTTCTCCATAATCATAGTCAGGCACGATTTGAACATAAGCTTTGACCAGTTCGGAACCAGGCCTCTCAGGATTTGGGACCCCGATCGTGGCAATCATCTCAATACCAGGATGTTCCGTTAATATATCTTCTACTTTGGCTGAAAAGACTTTGAAACCACCGACAATTATCATATCCTTGGTCCTGTCAACAATACGCAAATAACCTTCTTCATCCTGAATGGCAACATCACCGGTATGCATATACCCGTCCTTGTCTATAGCCATCTCTGTTTCTTCAGGGTTTTTATAGTAACCCACCATGACTTGCGGTCCACGGACACAGATTTCTCCGGGCTCGCCCTGAGGAACCTCTTCGCCGGTTCCGGGGTCAGAAAGTTTCAAATCCGTATTTGAAATTGGCAACCCGATCGACCCCAGTTTCTTTTCACCCTTTGAAGGGTTCATCGTTATCATTGGTGATGTTTCAGTCATGCCATATACTTCAAGCAGTTTTCCGGACCCGACTATATTCTCAAGGTCCTTCTGGGATTCCTCCGGGAAAGGGGCTGCCGCACATATACATCTTTCCAGGTTTGAGTGGTCCAGAGCTTTAAACTTCGGATTGGAGATGAGAACCTGGAACAAAGACGGCACGTTTACGAGTGTTGTCGGTCTGTACTTTTCGATTTGCTCACAGATGTGATCTGTATCACGCGGGTTTGGAACCAAAACCTGTGTCCATCCCAGGAATATGCAGTTGGCATTGAAAAAAAGCCCTGCCAAATGAAAAAACGGGAAACCGGAAAGGGCCAGACCTGTGCCTTGCTTCCATCCCAGCCAGGTCTGGACAATTATCACATTTGAAACAGAGTTGCGGTGGCTTAACATCGCCCCTTTTGGCATACCCGTGGTCCCACCGGTATACTGCAGGTAAGCTATATCATCAGGTGTAATAGTTACATCCGGGGATCCGGAGGAAAACGTTTCTGTTTTTATCACCTCTTCCATTAAAAAAACAGTTTTCCCTGAAAGGGGCGTGACCTTACCTTTTGGAATTTTCTTAAGCAGCTTGCCTAAAAACCGCTTGATCCCGGGAAGAAAACCGCCAACGCTGGCTGCAACAACTACTTTCAATTCCGGCAGGTTGGAAGCGATCTCGACCAGCCTTCCGGCAAAAATCGCATCCAGGGTAACCAGGCCTTTGGCATCGGAATCTTTCAACTGATACTCCATTTCTTCAGTCGAAAGAAGAGGAGATACTCCGGAAACCACACAACCTGCCCGCAGGATGCCAAGCCATGCAATAACATATTCGGGGATATTGGGCAGGTTTATCCCGACAACATCACCTTTTTTGAAACCGTTTGCTATCAGCATATGGGCCATTCGATTTGCATACCGGTCCAGGTCAGCAAAGGTAATTTCAACACCCATAAAGCATAAGGCTGTTTTGTTCGGAAAATTTTCAAAGGCGGACTTAATCGCATCAACGTAAGAAGTTTCCCACAATGCCGGATCAAGGTCCGTAAGGCCTTCATCATATGATTTTGTCCAGAACTTTTCTTGCATGGCCATATTTTACCTTCCTTTCATATATTGCTTTATATATAAATCCGGTCTCCCAGAGGTAAAGTAGACAGTATTGGTCGGGTGAGGTGCTTGATGAAAAGTTAAAAGTTGCCTGCAAGCCTGAGTATACTTAACATCTTAGGTTATAAAGGGTGCTGCTCAGCCGGTTATAAGTTTAAATTGTTATTTTGAATCTGAATCTTTAAGTCTTTGGTGAGTCTGGTTTGAATTTATAGTACTAATGAAAAAATTGTATGTCAAGAAGTACAGATATCTTGCATATATCAACTATGCTGAGAAAATTTCTGAACTACAGATATCATCACTGATAGGTATCAAATCATCCCATCCACTGACTATTTATACCACAACATATTGATTTTCGAAAAAGTGAAGATTAGCTTTTGTATTCTTCCTTCCGGAATACAGATATCTTTTAGAGCATCTGCATGATAGCACATATTCCAAAATCTTATGATATTGTCAAGAAGTGGAAAAATCACGATTGACAAAAAAAAATTTTCATCTATAATTTCTTCTTATAACAATATGTTATTAGTTTGGGTATATATTAAAAATCCGGCTGTAAAAACGATCCCTTGATGCAGCCGATTTTTTAAGCATGAAAGCACTGAGGTTTTTCAATTACAATATTATAGAAAGGTTTATGAAAATGGCAAAGGTAGCATTTATTGGGTGGCGCGGTATGGTTGGTTCTGTGCTGATGGACAGGATGATCGCTGAAAATGACTTTAGCGGATTTGAAGCTGAGTTTTTTACTACATCACAGGTTGGACAAAAAGGTCCGGATATCGGGATGGATATTCCTGTACTGCAGGATGCCTATGATATAGATAAACTTTCATCTGCGGATATTATCGTCACCTGTCAGGGCAGCGGCCATACAAAAGAGGTATATCCCAAGCTTAGAAATTCCGGGTGGAAAGGATACTGGATTGATGCGGCCTCTGCTCTGCGTATGGAAGAAGACAGCATAATTGTTCTTGATCCTGTTAATCAAGATGTAATTGATAATTCACTGAACTCGGGTATTAAAAATTATATTGGCGGAAACTGCACGGTAAGCCTTATGTTGATGGCTGTTGGCGGACTTTTTCAGGAAGGGCTTATTGACTGGCTGTCATCCATGACATACCAGGCAGCTTCGGGGGCAGGCGCAAAAAACATGCGTGAACTTGTCAGTCAGATGGCTGTAATTGGGAACGAGGCGAAGAGCCTTCTTGATAACCCTGCTTCCACAATTCAGGAACTTGACAGCACTGTTCTTGCAACAATGAAGGGGGATACTTTTCCTATTGATAATTTCGGGACTCAACTTGCAGGCAGTGTTATTCCATGGATAGATACTCCACTGGAATCAGGCCAGACCCGTGAAGAATGGAAAGGGTATTCGGAAACAAACAAGATTCTCCAGCTTAAAAATCCTGTTCCCATAGACGGTATCTGTGTCCGTATAGGGGCAATGCGTTGCCACTGTCAGGCATTAACAATCAAACTCAACAAAGATATTCCTGTTGATGAGATCGAGGATATTATAAAAAATGCAAATGACTGGGTAAAGGTTGTTCCTAATACAAAAGAGGATACTTTAAAACACCTGACACCTGCGGCTGTAACAGGTACTTTGACGGTGCCGGTAGGCAGGATAAGAAAAATGAATATCGGTCCTGAATACCTGACCATGTATACGGTTGGAGATCAGCTTCTATGGGGAGCTGCAGAGCCTATTCGAAGGATACTCAAAATTGTTTTAAACCATATATAACCTATGGCTAAGTAGTCCCGCTATAGCGGGATTACTTAGCCATTATAGGAAGATACTTTTGAATCGTGCTATTAGACCGGCCTGGGTTTCACTCAGGCCGGTTTCTACTCCGGTATCGTTACCGCTTCTTTCTTTAAACATATCATTAATATTTGCTACAATACTTTTATTTTTTTCAAGCAGCATTTTAAAACCTTCACGGTCTACTTCAATACATTTTGTAGGTTCTATTGCTTCTACATCAGCCTGACGTTCTTCCCCTGTCAATAATGCCATTTCTCCGAAAAAGCTATCTTTTGAAAGCTCATCAATATTTTCCCCATCCCTTTTTACAGCTACCTTCCCGTCAAGTATAATATAGAATGTCATGCCGGCACCACCTTGTGTTACAATTCGTGATCCAACATCGAAACTGACAATAGCTGAACTCTGGACCAGTAGTTCCAGCCCGTTTTCAGGAAGCCCTTCGAAAAGTGGAATAGACTTTAGAGTTTTAATAATTTCAGTATTAGTCTCAGGTGGTTTCTTGCGTGTATGGCGTATCTCGCGTCCCGGATAGGGGAACTCTATTCCATTTTTTTTAAACTGGTACCATACGGCTGAAAACAGTTCGTCACGTGCCGGGCGAACATCATTAAACCTTTTAACGAAGAATATAACTACATAGGTCATCCGGTCTTCATTGATCCCGTCAACTCTGATGCGTGTGAGAGGCCGTTTTTCAATTAGTGTAGTGTTTTTTACCGCTTCTTTCAAAGCAGACTTGGCTTTTACAGGAGGTACTTCTAGTGGGACCGGAATTTCAACTTCCCAGCGAACCTTTGAGATAGGACGATTGTAGTTAATAAGGCTGTCTCTTGAAATTGAATTGTTGGGTATAAGGACGTAGTTGCGTTCTATTGTCTGAATCCTTGTATAACGCCAGCCTATCTGTACAACCTTGCCCCTGAACGTACCTACCTCTATCCAGTCTCCAAAAGCAAACGGTTTTTCAATCTGTATTAAAAGGCCGCTGATAAGGCTTCCGATTGTATCCTGCATGGAAAAGCCGATAACTGCCGTCAAAATAGCACTTGAAGTAATAAGAGATGACAGCTCAATTTTTAAAATGGATTTAAGTCCGCCAACGGCAAGAATAATAAGTATAAGAAACTTGAAAACATCAATAAAATAGTTATTAATCTTCTCTTTTTTTATCCGTGTGATATACAGGTCGGCATAAAAACCCTTTAAGATATTTAATATAAAAAACCACCAGATAATGGTTTTTACAATTGTAAGGGGAGCATATAGCAAACCGTCATCGACCGGTTTAATAACGAGTTTTTCAGTACTATAAATGAGAATTAGAACAAAAAGCCATATTACTGATTTAATTACTCCATTCGGGACGTTGAATCTGCGTGCAAGATACCGAAACCCTATACTCATTAGAAGAAAAATTCCGGTAATTTCAATAAGTAATAAAAACTGATTGAAATTCATCGAAAATATATAATTCAGATACTTACCTAAATACTGAAAAAGTGTTTCTATTATCATGATTTCCTATGATGTAGCTATTTTTGAAAAGTCGGCAATATTCTCAAAAAGTCCGGCAATATTCTTTAGAATAGCAAGCCTGTTATTGCGGAGTTTTATATCATCATCCATTACCATAACACCGTCAAAGAAAGCATCTACAGGGTCACGCAAAGAAGCAATCTCAAGAAGAGACTGGTCAAAATTTCCTTTACCAAGAAGTTCACCAACAGCTGTATTTACTTTATTGAAGGCGCTATAAAGCTTTATTTCACAATCATCCTGGAAAAAACTCTCATTGATATCTGTAATATTGGAAAGATCGGTTTTCTTTATAATGTTCACAACACGTTTAAAGGCAATTGCAAGAGGTTCAAAACCCTGTTCACCTTTGAGTTTTTCAAGGGCTGAAACCCTTTTCCATACATTCGGGATCTGATCGATAGTAATCTCTGTTACAGCTGAAATCACATCCTTTGAATATCCTTCATCTTCAAGTATATTGTTCATTCTGCTTTTCAAGAAAACATATACTTTGTCGGCAGCCTCTTTTATGTCTTTATCACCTGTTTCCCCGAACAGGCCCAGGCTCTTTTGGATCAACCCTTTTAAAGAGAAGAAAAAACCTTTGTTTTGCATTATATGAACAATGCCTATAGCCTGTCTTCGTAGTGCATATGGATCGGAAGCACCGGTTGGGAAAAGGCCTACACTGAAACAGCCGCAAATGGAATCTATCTTGTCGGCAATGCTGACAATAGAACCTGCTAATGATTCAGGAAGGATGCCGCCTGAATAAACCGGTCGATGATGCTCTTCTATTGCAGCAGCCACATCAGGATGTTCTTTACCGGCATCGGCATAAACACGTCCCATAATACCCTGTAGTTTTGGAAATTCAACAACCACATGGCTTACAAGATCTGCCTTGCACAGCCATGCAGCCCTTGATGCGTTTTTTTTCAGATCAGAGCTGCCGTCCATTTTATCGGCAATATATTCTGAAAGTTTTTGAACCCTTTTTACTTTCTTTATCATAGACCCGAGCTTTGCCTGGAATAGAACTCCATCAAGTTTGCCAACCATGTTTTCAAAAGGACTTTCAAGATCTTTTTCATAAAAGAATATGGCATCTTCAAGCCTTGCCCTGAGTACACGTTCATGGCCTCTTGCAACAAGCTGCATATCTTTAGCTCGTGTATTGTTTACAGCAATAAAGCACGGCATGATATTATCTTCACTGTCCACAACGGCAAAATATTTCTGATGCTCTCTCATGGAAGTAATCAATACTTCCTTTGGCAGCTTGAGAAATTTAGTATCAAACTTTCCAGCCACTGCAACAGGACATTCCACAAGGTTTGTAACTATGTCTACCAGTCCGTCATCATGAAGGACTTTCCCCCCTAGTTCTTTTGCCGCTTTTGCAATTTCTACTTTTACTGCTCCTTTACGTTCGGATATATCAGCTATTACAAATGCCGATCTCAGTGAATCAGTATATTCACTGGGCAAAGACAATTTTATTTTTGCCGGACTCATGAACCTGTGTCCTCTTATGTGCCTGCCGCTTTTAATATTCTCCATGGAAAATGAGATAACAGTTTTTCCCAAAAGAGCGGTAATTGTCTGAACAGGTCTTGCAAACTCCATATCCAGATCAGCCCATTTCATAGTCTTTGGAAACGGTATGGATGTAATAACGTCCGGTAGAATATTTTTAAAAACTGTTTTTGATGCAAGTCCTTTTTCTGTCTTTACCGCACACAAATATTCGCCCTTTTTTGTTTCCTTTGTTTTTATTTTCTCAACAGGAATACCGACTTTTTCAGCGAATTTTACGGCTGCCATGGTTGGTTTGCCGTTTTCATCAAAACTGATTTTTAGGGGTGGTCCTGTTACTTCGGTAGTCAATGACGGTTGTTTATCAGCAACTCCGGATACCAGTATAGCCAGCCGTTTTGGAGTACCGAATGTTTTTATTGCACCATATTCTATGCGGTTACTATCAAGTTTCCCGATGAGCTTTGACTCTAATTTTTTTAATGCCGGAGCAATATATCCAGCCGGGATCTCTTCAGTTCCTATCTCAAGCAGTAAATCGTTCATAATTACCTCTGTTTCTACTTAATACTTTTTACTATGTCATGGGTTATACTTTTTATGGGAGTATCATTTTCTTAAAAGCGGGAACCCTTTTTCTTCCCGCTGTTTCAGATATCCTTCTGCACAGGCTCTTGCAATGCTTCTGATTCTGGCAATATAGCCGGTCCTTTCCGTAACACTTATTGCTCCCCTTGCATCAAGAAGATTAAATGTGTGAGAGCATTTTAGACAATATTCATATGCAGGGATGATAATCCCTTTCTCAAGTATGTTTTTGGCTTCCTTCTCATACATGTTAAAAAGGCCCAGCAGCATATCGACATCAGCAATTTCAAAATTATATGTGGATTGTTCCACCTCCTGCTGATGATGAACATCACCGTAAGTAATATCTTTATTCCATTGCAGGTCATATACATTGTCAACTCCCTGCATGTACATGGCGATACGTTCCAGACCGTATGTGATTTCGACAGATACAGGTTTTAGATCAATACTGCCTGTCATTTGAAAGTATGTGAATTGGGTTATTTCCATTCCGTCGAGCCATACTTCCCAGCCAAGTCCTGAAGCTCCGAGGGTCGGAGATTCCCAGTCATCCTCTACAAACCTTATATCATGCTCAAGCGGGTCAATATCCAGTGCTTTGAGACTTTTAAGATAAAGCTCCTGCACATTAACCGGGGAAGGTTTCAAAACCACCTGGAATTGGTAATAATGCTGCAGCCTGTTAGGATTTTCACCGTATCGACCGTCTGTTGGTCGTCTTGAAGGCTGCACATATGCCACGTTCCATGGTTCTGGACCAAGAGCCTTTAGAAGTGTTGTGGGATGAAAAGTACCGGCGCCCACTTCAATATCATAAGGTTGAACAAGCAGGCACCCTTTGCGCGCCCAGTATTTCTGTAATGTTAAAATTACTTCCTGAAAATTCATTTTTATTTCCCTGTTTTTTAAAAATCATCATTATTATAAATGATGAACTCGTAAAAAGACTAACCGATGGTTAAGTAAAAATAATTCCTTTTGAATCTATTTTAGAATCAAGAAGGCAGGCCCCCTCCCTTTCCTTAAGTGCCTCTTCCCATTCTTCTTTAAGCCTACCGATATCCACGGCATTGCCTAAAGCCCAGATACATCCTCCTCCTCCTGCACCTGTAAAACGGGCGCCACAATTATTTGCAGTAGCTATATCAGCAAGTTTTATTCCCATATCGTCAAGCACATCAGGGGTCATCTTAGTCCTAAAAGAAAGCTCCCTGTTCATAAACTCTGAAGCTTTTTTGTAATCTTTAAGAGATAAGGCTTCTACAAATTTTTTAGTACAGGTGACTATCTCTTTCCATTCAGAGCGGTATTTTCCGGAAATAAACTGATTAACCCATCTGCTGTTTATATTCTTTGATTCATGAGGTATGCCGCAATATGCAAGAAGAAAATGATTTTCAAACTCTTTAAACGATGATTTTTCTATTACTGCTTTTCTTTTAAAAAGTGGTCCACCGGCCTTGCCCGTCCAGTACCAGGCGTTTACACCTCCAAATGCGGCGGCAAGCTGATCCTGGAATCCACAGGGCACACCCGCCACACTTTCTTCAAGTCCATGGGCAAGAATTGCAGCCTTTTGTCTTGAAAACGGTTCTCCGTTCATGTTTTCAAAAATCTTTAAAAAAAGTCCCACGAGTGCAACAGCAGCAGATGATGAACCACCCAGGGCGCTTCTCGGGGGAGATAACGATTTTATGTCAATGTGAACACCTTCGGCCCTGAAATATGATGCTATTGAAAAGATCAATCCCAGAGGATGATCAAACGGAACCTTATCTATTGAGAACTCAGCGCTTTCAAATCCTTTTGATGAAACCTTTACCATTCCTTCACTGAAAGGATGGATGCTTACTACGGTCCTCAGCCCGATTGCAATATTAAATGTACAGGGAGAAAGATGTCGAAGCGGATAATAAAAGGTTTTAATATCCAGTGTTCCCCCCATGTCGACCCTGCAGGGAGCGGAAGCTTCAAATATTCCTTTCTCAATAGTTTTGCTTAGCGTTACTTTGCTCGAAACCAATTCTGATCACCTTATTTTACGCAGAAAAGACAGGCTTCTGGGCTCTCTTCCAAGATGATATGGAACAAACGCCTCAAGAAAAACAAGACTTTCCTTTATGGCAGGCGATGTAAATCTTATACGCTCAGCCTTTTTAATATCCCCGCTTCCTACCCATTCAAGTTGTTTTATCGTACCCCTGGAAAGATATAATCTCCCCGAAGGATATGAAGCACACCCTTTGCATACAATACCGCCTTTTGCAAGATCAAACAATATACTGTTGCCTTCCATACTATCTATTTCGATCCCGCATGTGCTGCACAGGCTTAAATTAGGAGAAAACCCGGAAATTTTCATAAACCTTATCTGAAAAAGAATGCTTAAAGCTTCTTCGGGGATACGTCCTGAATCAAGAGCCTGAAGTACATGCCGGAAAAGATAATAGATGGATTCCTGTCTTGTACCCTCTTCAAGCCATTGGTTTATTATCTCGGTCCAGTAACTGGCATAGGCGGTTTTTTTTATATCCCCCCTGATTTTCATAAATGGCTCTTTTAAAGATGCCTCCTTAAGCAAATAAAGACCCTTGCCTCTACCGGTTTTATATACTAACTCTAAAACTGAAAACAGTTCAAGAATACCGGAAAACCTCTTTTTGCTTTTCTTGGCATACTTTGCAATTACAGTGACCTTTCCCTGTTTTAGTGTCAGGAATTTTATAATAAGATCATAGTCACCATGATCTATACTGCGAAGCATAATGGCAGGGGTTGAAAAATCCGGCATATCTTCAGAGACCAAGTAGAATTGTGGCTATTTGAAAATAGAAAAAAACGCTTATTATATCAATGGCTGTTGTAACAAAAGGACCGGTTGCTACAGCAGGGTCAACATTTATCTTTGCAAAGACCATGGGTACAAATGACCCCACAAGAGCTGCTATGCTCATTGAGGAAACAACTGCAAGTCCTACTGATACTGCAAGTAATTCTGTTGAGTACTGAAACTGTGCTACTATTCCGATAAGCACTCCATATATAATGCCAAGTATCATACCAACAGAAAGTTCTTTGTAAACAATCGGCCAGAAATCCCTGATATGAATACGTCCGGTTGCAAGACCTCGCACGACAATTGTGGAGGATTGCGTTCCTATATTACCACCCATTCCCATGATAACTGGAATAAACGCTGCAAGATAGACAAACTTTGTCAGGGATTCTTCAAATGCCCCAATAATCATAAATGATACTATTCCGCCGATGCAGCTTGCAAAAAGCCACGGGAGCCTGATTTTAGTACTGCTGGCAATTGATTGTGTCTCAACAAATTCTTCACCGACACCGGCCATTTTCAGGATATCCTCTGTGGCTTCCTGTCTGAAAATATCAATAACGTCGTCAACTGTTACTATTCCGACAAGCTTGTTTGTTTCATCCACCACAGGAACAGCCAGTATGTCATACCGGGCAACAATCTTTGCCACCTCTTCCTGATCCATATCGGTTTTTACTGAAAAGACGTCGGTTGTCATAAAATCTTTGAGAGGGGTTTCCGAGGGAACAACAACAAGCTGCCGAAGAGAGATAACTCCAACCAGCCTGCCGTATTCATCAACAACATAAAGATAAAAAGGCATCTCAACATCCTGATGCTCTTTCTGAAGCGACTCGATGGCCTCCTTGGATGTAATTTCTTCTCTTAAAGCTATGAAATCAGGCACCATAATACCGCCTGCAGTATCATCCCGATAACTTAAGAGTTCCTCGACCTCTTCGGAATCCTCTTTTTCCATCAATTCAAGGATGGCATCAGACTTTTCTTCCGGAAGTTTGCCGACAAGGTCGGCAACATCATCAGCCTGCATATATTCAAGAATATTGACAAGCTCATTCAGTTCTATTTTGTCAACAAAGGCTATAATGATATTGTCTTCCAACTCACTGATGAGAACACCCTTCTGTTCTACATCTTCAATCATATCAAAAAGCATTTGCTGGCTGGTTAAAGTCAGAGAACGAAATATGACTGACATATCCGCAGCATGGGTTTTGTTTACAATATTGCTAAGGTGTGAAGTGGCCCCTCTTCTCAGCAGTCTCTTGATACTGTCCACAAGTATTTTGTTAGGATCTCTCTGCATAAAAATATCTCCTTAACCAGAAACGGCTGCAGAAAAAGCAGTCCCTTTGTTCTCTTATATAATTTTACTGGTATTGCGGATTCAGGATTTTCGCCTGAAGAAAAATAAAATGCAGTAGTTGGGAATTATACGGATTGAAGGTATTCTATCAAGCTTACAAATTTAAGTACATTATTAATAAAATTGACAGAATACCTTTAATCCATGACCCTGAATCCGAATTCAAAACAACAAACAGCCCCATAAACACCTTTTGAGTTAATAAAATCCAACGTCCTGAAATCTCATTTTTTTACAAAGATCTACATCAAGGCAGCTTTAAATATACGACCTCTCCGCTTCCACCCTTCTTCATAGTAACCGTTTTTTCATTTAGGTTCAGAATAACCCCCCCTGCATTTCCAATAAAAAGCTTATACTCCGAATTGGCTTGAATCTCAATACGATCTTCGGGTTTTAGAGTATACTCTCTGGGGTCATTATCATCAACGGTAACTCTCAACCATGTTTCTTCAATAGCCTTGATTTTAAGAACCAGCATGGAGGCAGCAACATCTGAAGTCTTTTGTTCTATGGTTTGAATTATTTCATCATTTTTATTACTTTTACTTTCCACACCCCCAACTTCATTGGTTTTGATATCTTCATGTTGGACAATTTTTGTGACCTTATCAGACGATTTTTGTTCAGTCTTCTGATCATCCGTGATCTCCCTGATGGAATGCCCTTGTATACGGGGAATAAGGAAAACTGAAATACCTACAATACAAAAAAGTACGCATATTGATAAGAACAGTTTGCCCCAATGAGTTTCACCGGATGGAGTCACTTCGAGTTTGATATCATTAATTCCCTGCAGGTTTTGAACATATGTTTCTATAACTCTGTCCCCATCAGCTCCAACATAATTAGCATAAGCCCTTAAAAAGCCTTTAACATAAACTTCGGAAGGTAATTTGCTGTGGTCTTCATTTTCAATGTTTATAAGGGTATCAGATGAAACCCTGCTTTCATCCGCAATTTCCTGGATACTGATCCCCTTGCTAAGGCGGACAGATTTCAGATAACGTCCGAATGATATGTTGTTGTTTAGGGGCATAATTTATTTAATAATCTTAATCTGTGCATTTTTGCGAAGTTCATCAATCCAGACACGGTACCTTTTTTCGCCAATTTCCTTATAAAGCTTTTCTTCGATAACCTTTTTTGCAATTTCGTATTCTTTATCCGGAGAATCAAGAATACTTTCAACATAAAATATCTGGTAACCGTGATCAGTATCAATTATGGGGGTGAATTCCCCTTCCTTGAGTTTACCTATCTCATCCTGAATCTGAGCTGAAAGCACATCAATCCCGATTTGTCCAAGGTCGCCACCGGTAGCTGCAAGGGGTGATTCGGAATAATCCATTGCCACTTGCTGAAAAGACTCACCGGACTTCAACATGGTCAAAACTTCTTCAGCCTTCTTTTTTACTTTACTCTTTTCTTCTGTATTTGCATAGGGTGAAACTTTTATTAAAATATTCCTGAGTTTATATTTTTTCCCACCTGATTGAACAAATTCTTCCCGATGTTCTTCATAATAGGCTTTGATTTCCTCTTCGGTGACTATTGTCTTTGATTCAACCTGAAAGTTTATAAGTCTGGATCTGAGCATCTGTTCTTTCATGCTTTCACGGTAATCTTCAAGAGTCATACCATCTTTTTTCAAAGCAGCTCTTAGTTGTTCATCTGTAACATGATTTCTTTCCTTGATCCCTTCTATAGCCTTATCAACTTCCTCATCAGTGATTTCAATCCCGAATCGCTTAACTTCCTGGTTTGTAAGCGTCTTGGAAATCAACTGATCTAATATGTCTCCCCTGACTTTGAAAAGCAGTTTTCTTTCTTCTTCAAGGGAACGCCCCCCATCCTTTATTTTTTTAACATAAGGGGCAAGATTTTTGTTTAAATCATTGAGCGTTATTATTTCATCATTTACCACTGCAACAATCCTATCAACAACTTCACCGCTTTCACACTTATTTATCCCTGAAAGAAAGACAACTAAAATGATTACAAATAATCCTAAGCCTTTAAATTTTCCTGTCATAATAAATTCCATTTCTAAAAAATTATGGCGTTGTAAAAAGCTTCCATCTGCTACGTTATAGCAGTTTACCAGAAGTTGGATATATTATATGTATGCCTTCGCTCCTGATCAACCACTATGAGTTGTATATGAAGAATTTTACTTAGCTATCGTTTATATTTATAAATAACTCGTTTAAAATGCAATTAAATTAAAAAGTTATAATTTCCTGGTTCTCTGAATTACATTCCTATAATCCGTTCCCATTCTTTTGAATTTCTTTCAACCTTGTATTGGCTTTTTATTTTATCAATCCATATTGAATAAAGTTCCTCAGTCTTTTTTTTGCGCAGATTTTTTATGATCATCTCATTTATTTCACGATTATCAGTTTCCGGTTCAATTTCCTTCCCCTTATAATACTCCTCGTAATATTTGGCAATATCTTCAGGAGTTATCTCAATTTTATTTTCCAGTTGATTTGATATTATCTTCTCCATAAGAAGACGGGTCTTTATTCTTTCCTTCCAGACATCATATGAAACAGCATTTTCAAGTAATGTTTGTTCAAAAGTACCGTCAGGAAAATCAGATTTGATATCCGAAACAGCATTTTCAAGTTCCACATCAGAAACATTTATATTCAATTCTGTTGCTTTACTTTTAAGCAAAATCTCCTCAACCATCTGATTATACAAGCGAAGACGTATAGCTTTTGCAATCTTCGGGTCCTTAATTGCATTATGAGAGTATGCTGTTTTTGCAATCTCAAGGGCCATATTAAAATCATGAACGGTTATAACATTATTACCTACCTTTACCAGGTATTCATTATCGTGTTTTGATATAGAATCTGAGCATCCCGGTAACATGCACCCCGGCATCATGCATAATGCAAACATCATAGGAATCACAAAAGGAATCACAAGGATTTTGGTCATAGGTGGAAAGGGTGCATTTTTTTTCATAGAGTTATGTCCAAAACCATTTGTTTTAATTTAATAAATAACCTTTCAGGCGTTAACATGCCCTGATATTTCTTGCAAGATTTTTTTGGTTGCGGCTACAGCCATTCCTATATCCCGGCTGTCAAGTTTTGCCTTGAAAACATTATCCGGGCTGAACCGATAGTTTTTTGGATTAGAATTGATTACAGCTATTATTCCCACAGGGTTTGTCTGATGAATTTCGGAGAAATAAAGAGAAAGCCAATTCCCTGTCAAATCAAGCCTTTTAACCCCTGCCTTCACCGATAATACCCGGAGAATGATTTTCATGAAAAGGTTAGCTGTTTCTTGCGGAAGTGGACCGTATCGGTCAATAAATTCTGCCTTGATGTCAGAAATCTCTTTTATTTCAGTCATTTTAGACAATCTGCGGTATGCGGAAAGCCTCTGATCAATATCAGGGATATAGTTTTCTGAAATAAAAGATGACATATAAATGTTTATTTCAGGCTCAAGTTTTTCTACAACAGGCTCCCCTTTAAGCTCCGATATTGCATTTTCCATAAGTGAAAGAAACATTTCATATCCGACTGCAGCAATACGGCCTGATTGTGAAACTCCAAGAGCCGTCCCCCCACCCCTTATTTCAAGGTCGCTCTTTGCTATCTGGAAACCGGAACCCAGATCGCTGTATTCCATGAGTACTTTAAGCCTTTTCTGTGCATCACGTGTAAGAACCGATTCGTCTGGTATGAAGAGATAGGCGTATGCCTGTTCATCGGCCCTGCCGACACGACCCCTTAGCTGATACATCTGGGACAGTCCGAACCTGTCGGCACGATTAACAAGAATAGTATTGGCAGAAGGGATATCAAGCCCTGACTCAACGATTGTTGTGCAGACAAGCATGTCTATTTCATTTTTCATGAACTTGATCATGATCTTGTCCAGCTCATTTTCTTTCAGACGTCCATGCGCCACACCCAGCTTTACTTCGGGGACAAGATTTTGAAGCTTTTTTGCAACTTTATGTATGCTGTTAATGTTATTGTGGATATAAAAAATCTGACCGTTTCTTTTTAATTCCTTACGTATAGCCTGAGATACCACAGTATCGTCCGGTTCTGAAATATATGTAATAATGGCCTGTCGTTCTTCCGGAGGAGTTGCTATGATACTGATGTCCCGTACACCCATAAGTGACATATGAAGAGTTCTGGGGATCGGTGTTGCAGTAAGGGCCAGCACATCCACTGTTTTCCTCATTGATTTCAGTTTTTCCTTATGTCTGACTCCAAACCTCTGTTCCTCATCTAAGATAAAAAGCCCCAGGTCCTTAAAACTTACATCATTTGAAAGCAGCCTGTGCGTGCCGATGATGATATCAACCTTTCCTTCCTTAATGTCGCTGACGATTGCTTTTTGTTCCTTCTGAGTTCTGAACCTGTTAAGGCATGCAATATTTACAGGGTATTTATTAAAACGTTCGGAAAATGTCTTGAAATGCTGTTCCGCAAGAACTGTTGTGGGAACAAGCATGGCGACCTGTTTACTGTCGCTGACAGCTTTGAAGGATGCTCGAAGGGCCACCTCTGTTTTTCCATATCCCACATCACCGCATACAAGCCTGTCCATGGGAGTGGGGGCCTCCATGTCAATCAGGACATCTTCTATGGCCTTAAACTGATCCGGTGTTTCTTCATAAACAAATCCAGCTTCAAAATCCCTGAAATACCTGTCAGCTGCTCCAAAGGCATGACCTGTACCGACTTTCCTTGTAGCATAAAGTTTAAGTAGTTTACCGGCAATCTTTGCGACCTCTTTCTTTGCCTTTGCCTTAACATTCTCCCAGGATTTTCCTCCCATTTTATCAAGTATCGGCTTGATTCCGTCAACTCCAACATACTTGTTTGTAATTCCCATACGGTCTACAGGAAGATATAGTTTGTCATTATCCCTGAAATAAATAAGAATAAAATCGCTTGTTATGCCGTCCATTTTCAGCTTTGTAAGTCCTTTATATTCACCTATACCGTGCTCATTATGAACTACAAAATCCCCTTTTTTCAGGTCTTCTAAACCTAACAATTCAGTTTTTGTCCGGTCCCTTTTTACTTTCCTTCTTCGACGTTTTGCACCGAATATTTCATCCTCGGTTATAATTGCAAGGGATTGATCCCTCCAGACAAACCCTGAAGACACACTGCCGGAGCAGACATACACAGCTCCTTTCAACCGCCTTGAGCTGCCGGCGTCCTCCGGGAAGTACTCATTATATTCAGGTTCTATCCCGTAGGGCTCAAGGAGCATTTTCAATCTTTCAATCTGGTTTTTTGTACTACAAACAATAATAGTAACACATCTGTCATCTCTTCTTTCCCTGATCCACTCTGCCAGTGGTAAAAGAAGGTTTTCCCTTTCATGCAGGTTTTTTAATTCTTCACTTATGGATGTATTTTCATTTATTGAAAGATTTACCTGTGAAGGCAGGTTTTTCCCTGTATTGATTCTCTTCTGTATATTTATAGGGTTAAAGTTTAAAACTTTCTTCTTTGAAAGGGTGTTTTTTACCTGTTCCCATTTAAGATAAAGCTTGTCAGGCTCAACACAGAGACGTTTCCCATTTACCGCTGACATATAATTGTCCATGGTCTGATTTTCAAATTCCTGTGCCTGTTTTTCCAGATCACCCGGATTTAAAAGAACAAAAGAAGAGTTGTTAGGTGCATAATCAAAAAAGGTGTCAAGCTCAGGATATACAAGCGGCATGAGGCCTTCTATACCTTTAAAGATCCCGTCTTGTTTGAAGCGGTCAATAATAGTTCTTAAACTGGTTACCGGAAGTTCGAGAATCGAGGCCTGTTCTCTTATCCGTACAATAATCTCATTTAGTGATTCCTTTTTCAGAATCACCTCTCTTGTGGGAATAATAACAGCTTCCTCTGTGCTTCTGATTTTGCGCTGGGAAGTGGCGGAAAAGAAATTCAGGGATTCGATAATATCTCCAAATAATTCGAATCGTATCGGATCATCGTACATGGGAGAAAATATATCTACTATTCCGCCCCTGATAGAAAAATCACCCGGTTCTTCTACAATCGGTGTTCGTCTATAACCTCCTGAAACAAGTTTTGATACCAGAAGGTCAAGGTCTATATCCTCTTCAATCATTAAAAGCTCAGCAAAGCCTGTAATTTCTTTTTTGGGCATCAACCTTCCCAGAACAGCATCAATAGTTGTAACTATTACGGGTGGTGAGTCTGATTCAAGCAGGGTGTGGAGTATGCTTATCCTTTTTGCAGCAGTTTCATTATGGTAGGAAAGTGATTTAAAAGGTAATAGATTGTACGACGGGAAAAAAAGCCTGGGAAATTCAAATCCTTTTGAAAAGAAGTTCAGGTCTTCAAGAAACCTTTCACCCTGTTTCCTATTGGATGCTATCACAAAAACAGGTGCCTTAAGTTCCTTTAACAGGCAGGATATAATATATGCCCTTTCAGATCCGGACACCCCGCTGCAATCAACACCCGACGGGTCTTCCTGCATGTATTTAATAATGGTTTGCATATATTCCAATCATTTCCAGACCGCTACTCTGAACGACTGGTTATATATATTTCATCAAGTATTTTTTTTGCACCGGCTTTTAATAATTCATTTGCTAATATTTCGCCGGCTTTTTGAGGTTCTTTTCTGCTACCTCTAATTTTCTTTTTGTATTGAGTTTTCCCGTCTATGGAACCCACTGTTGCTGAAAGATATAAACCGTTTGCTTTTACTTCAGCATAAGCCCCTATAGGAACCTGGCAACCACCTTCAAGGGCCTTTAATAAAGTCCGCTCCGCAGTCACTGCTATGGAGGTGTTTTCATGATGGATGGATTGCACTACTTTGTCCGCAAATTTATTATCTTTTTTTATTTCAATTCCCAGGGCACCTTGCCCCACCGCCGGAATAATATCATCTACATTTATGAATGAAGAAATATACCTGCCCAATTTTAATCTCTCAACACCGGCTCTTGCAAGGATAATAGCATCCCAGTCGGAATCAAGGAATTTCTGAATACGTGTAAGAACATTTCCCCGCAGATCAATAATATTTATATCAGGGCGAATATATTTAAGCTGTGATCGTCTTCGTAATGAGCCTGTAGCCACAGTTCCTTCCTGTGGAAGAGTTCTTATTGTGGTTCCCGGTTTTTTTGCAATCAGGACGTCCTCGACATCATGGCGTTTTGTAACGGCAGCAAGTTTCAAACCTTCAGGTATCAATGTCTGTAAGTCTTTTAAACTGTGTACTGCAATATCAATATTACCCCTGAGTAATTCGACTTCAAGCTCTTTGGTAAAAAGACCTTTGTCACCAATTTTTGAAAGTGCGACATCTAGGATCTTATCTCCCTTGGTATTAACTAATTTTGTTAATACTTCTATATTTCCGTTATATTTTTCTATCTGGCTTTTAACATAATTTGTTTGCCATAAGGCCAAATCGCTGGAGCGTGAACCGATAATCAGTTTTTTCTTCATAAATAACCACATCCTGTTTTGATTAAACCAATGGTTTTTGTGCAAGTTATATCCATGTGGGCTGGTGTGGTCAAGGAAAAACCCCCTTCCGCTTAAGCCACCTTGAAACTGCCACAAAAAAACAAAATGTCTATATCCTATGATAAAAAAAACACGGTTTAAAACCCTCTGATATGAATGATTTTCAAAAACCGATGAATATGCAGCCCGGCAGGAAATTCAACAATATATAAGCCTCGTAAAAATACATTCTAATTTTTTTATCCGCATTTATTTGTACTGACAGTTAATTGTCATTTAATAACATATAGAATTAGTTTGTATTTCTTCTGAAAATTTCCAATGTTGACAGGTTTATACTGTCACAAAGAAGTCAATATTTAGTGTTTTTTTTTCAAAAAAGTAGAGTATGCCTTACTCTAATGCTTATTATTTTTAGTGTTTGTTATAAAGAGATTGGCGCTATACAGATTACTGGCAAAGAATATATTCAACTGAAACTCCGGTGCTTATCAATCGAGGAGATTTTTATGATTACCTCTAATCATTATCAACACGCGGATATCATAATAAAGGAAAATGATCCTGGAGAAACCGCATATATAATAAAGAACCGGATAGTAAGAGTTGCCAAAGAAATTATTAATAAAATATTAAAGGTTCTTTTTGGGCGTTTGCAGAAATCAAATGCTATGGTTTCACAAATTAATGAAGAATCATCAAAAACAAAAGATAAACTTTGTTTTCCTCTATGCGATATTCCGGTTAACTCTAATTTTGAAGTTTTGTTGGAGGGAGTAACCCACCGGGCCGGGAAAAGTTTACCGAACAACCCTTATCATATAAAGAAATTTCCCTTTCGTATAGGCAGAAAAACCAAGGATCCTCTATCTTTTAATCATTTGTATATTGCAGATAAAAAACCATATCGAATTTCCAGGAGTCATATTAAGATTGATAGACATGAAAACGGTGTTATTGCTGTTGATATGGGCAGCCAATTGGGTTCGATCTTCGATGACAGGCAGCTAGGAGGGGCTGAAGGAAATCTTGGCGTCTTAATTTTTTCAGGTATGCAAGGGACTCTTGTTCTGGGTGATAAAAATTCTCCATATCAATATAGGGTAATAATAAAATCATCATAATTTATTGCTAATTGCTTCTTTACGGAGTTCTCCAAGATAATATCTTTCCAAACCTTTTTTCTCCTTTTGTACTATTTTTAAAAACGACTTGACGCGGTTTAAAGTAGCGTGGTACAAGGATTTACAGTGTTTCGCCGACGTAGCTCAGGTGGTAGAGCAGCTGATTCGTAATCAGCAGGCCAGCAGTTCGAGTCTGCTCGTCGGCTCCAGTAAAATGCAAGGGGTATTTTATAGCTATATGCTATTTGATATCCCTTTTATTTTTACAAAAATCGTTAAAGTAAACCAAGACTTGTTTACCGGTCGTACGATGCGATACTATAAAACACGATATTCAGAAAATGCGATTTGAATAATTATGAGTTTTTTGCTATTGTTGTCGGCAAAAAGTCGCAGCCCCAAGGTAACTATCTTAAAGTATGGGTTATGCAAATTGATTTATCAAATTATCAGCTATTTGAGTCTGTTCTTTGCTTACTAAAATATACTCACTATTTAATTAAAGGAGAAATTGATGAAAGTAACTATTTTAACACAATGTATGGGTGACCGAAATTGCAACGATCTTTGTCCGGAAGTTTTTGAATATGATGAGGATGAACTCAAATCCACTGTTAAATTTGACGTTATTCCTGAACATCTTGAAACCATTGTTCGCCAGGCAGCTGAAGAATGCGGTGCGGAAGCCATTATAATAGAAGAATAGCAAGGGGATTCTATGGGTAAGTTCAGAGAAAGCAGGACTGCTAAAAACCTGCTCATATCATTTTCGGCTGAAGCCCAGGCACGCACCAGATACAATTTTTTTGCCACCAAGGCCATGCTTGACGGGTATGTACAGATTGGTAAAATTTTTGATGAAACAGCCGAGCAGGAATATGAACATGCATTAAGATTTTTCAAATTCTTTAACGGCGGTGATCTGGAAATCACATGGAATTATCCGACCGGAGTGATAAAAGATACCCGTTCAAATCTGCTGTCCGCAGCAGATCTTGAACGGTATGTGAGTACCGATATGTATCCGGTATTTGCAGAAATTGCTGTTGAAGAAGGATTTCAAAGGGCTGCTGATACTTTCAATGCCATAACTGTAGCGGAAATCCATCATGAAGAGATGTACATGGAGCTGGCGGAAAATATTACCGCAGACAGGACCTTTGAGCGGGAAGAGGAAAAGACATGGAGATGCTTAAGCTGCGGTTATCTTCATGTCGGAAATACTCCTCCTGATAAGTGTCCGGCCTGTGTAAAGCCCAAAGGTTTTTTTGAACTGCTTTACAGGAACTGGTAAAAAAAAGTCTCCATCTACTGCGTTATAGCGGGTGATCAGAAGTTCGCATATTATACATGTACATCTTCACTCCTGATCAACCACTATGCCTTGTATATGCCCCGCTATAGCGGGGTTACTTAGCCATCGGATATACTTTTTACGAGTTCATCTTAATTAACTTCAAAATTGGCGGCTATTTTATCTTGTCAAACTTGTCATGCCACGCGCATGCATTGCAGTAGGTTTCAGTGCCTTCTATTACTGCAGGACAGTCTTCATCAACATCCTCATCAAAGCATATTTCACCGTCCCGGCATTCAAATTCGTAAGTTTCGTATTCGTCATCTGGGTTTTTAACATAAAATTTCGTACAATTACAGACAGGGCATTTGGATTGTGTCATGGTAAGATCTCCTTCACTTCGGTTTTCCGGATATTTTCTTTTACGTTCTGATCTTTGTTGTTAATAGAAGTCATCTCAAAAAAAGATTAGGGTTGCCGGCAAGGCACAAAGGAGCGAAAAAGCAGAGCATACAAGTAGTATATGAGCATTTTGAGCCGTTTTGTAACGCCGCCAGAGGCACTTAGATTTATTTTTGAGATAGCTTATAGTTTAATATAATATGAAATTTAACTTTGCTATGTCAAGAATGAAGACATGTGCCTCTATGTCTTGTGCCTCTTAAAGATAAAATATAATCTAACAAGCAGGATTGACACAAATCATCATTTTGGGTATAAATAATCAAAAATTTTGTTTAATACTTCTTTGTTAGCGCGTCCGCTTTGCCGCTTACAGGAGATTTTATATGAGTAGAATTTTAAATATAAATCTGTCTTCACTTATCTTTCTGTTACTATTCATATCTTGTGCAAACGCACATGGCCAACCCGTAGGAGAACTCTCTTTTATTATAGGTGATGTTTTTGTCTCTCAGGGTGGAAATAGCTGGGCCGAAGCTGATTTTGACATAAAAATCTACAATGGCGATAAAGTAAAAACCGGTGTTGATTCAAAGTGTGAAATTACGCTTTATGCCGGAACAATTGTCAGAATGGACGAGAATTCAATTCAAAAGTTTGAAAAAAGTAAATCAGATAAATCTCAAAAAGACTCTTCTCTCTTTCTTGCGATTGGTAAAATCTGGGTAAAATCAAGGAAACTTACAGCAAAAGATGAAAGTTTTCAGGTCAGGACTGATAAAGCCGTTTGCTCAATCCGCGGGACTACATTTCAGGTCAACGCTGAGAAAGAAACTACCCGGGTAAGTGTTTTTACAGGGAAGGTTGCAACATGGAGTTCACTGTTTGATAAAACTAAAAAAAAGATAAAAGTAAATGTCAAGGTGACCAGGCCTGTTCCCGTACTGGGTCCGAAACCTGTATCTGTTGAAAAATGGGTTGAAATTGTAAAATCATTTCAAGAAATAACTTTTGACTCAAATGGGCACTTTATAAAGATAGACCTTGATGCCAAAAAGGTTGAACGTGATCCCTGGATTTCATGGAACATGAAACGTGACAAGATAATGGAATAATATTGGAATCACACCCAGCACTAAAGAAAGCAGTAATAATTTCCGCAATAGCCTTTTCAGGTTTTTTTATTCTTTACTTCTCAATAATGTTTAAAGGCATTGTCGCTAATATACTTACCCAGATTGATAATACACTTTATACACAGTTTCTGTCGACTAGAGAACGTTTAAGTGAAGAAGCTGAAAAACAGTACAGCAATGTTGTAATTGTCGGGATTGATGACAGGACACTTAACAAGCTTGGCGCTTACAATCCTCATAAATACAGAAGATATCATATCCCCATGCTTGAAAACATTCTGAAGGGAGAACCCAAGGCGGTTGTTTACGATATCTACTTTGGTGACCCCCATGATGACCCGAATGTAGATAGAATGTTGTCTGATGTCATGAAAAAAGGACCGGTGTTTTCTGTCTTTTTCGGTGCTAAACATGACAGGTCGGGGGAGATTTTTAATAAAATTGCAACAAAAGTTCCTGACAGCTTGAAGCTGAAACTTGTTAATGAAAAAGGTTTTGAATCAATAAGTCCTGAGATTTTTCAGTCCCTGAAAGGTGCAGGACTTGCAAATGCATATCCGGATAAAGACGGGCTGCTGAGGAAAATGCCGATTTTTTTTAATATTAAGGACGGACTTTATCCGACTATTGCCATGGAGGTGTTCAGGGAAACATCCGGTATTTCACGCAACCGGTTTAAATTCGGAAATGACAGAATTGAAACCGGTGATCTTACAATACCAGTTGATGAACACGGTAGAGCATACGTAAATATTGACGAAAAACATAAAATCAGGGAAATACCTTTTTATGATGTATACAAGGGGCGTATGCCGGGTCGTTTCTTCAAGGATAAAATTGTATTCATAGCCGCCACTGCTTCAGGGCTGGGCGACATGAAACTTGTTCCATTATATGGTTATATCAGCGGTGTTAAAGTTCATGCAAATTTATATCTTAACATGCTGCATAAAAATTTTATTCGTGAGCTTTCTGTGGGTAGATACTACCTGGTGATACTTCTTGTATCATTCATATATACATTTTTGTTTTTCTTCAGGGGTGAGCACCCGCCATTAAAAAGAATGATGATATATTTCACAGGTACTTTGCTTGCCTTAAAATTAAGCGAGTCCCTGTTGAAAATTCCGTTCATTTCAAGAATCTATCAAAAATTCAAAATCTTACGAAATAAAAGTTATGGTATAAGACTTTTTTTCCTGATATTGTCAGAAACCCAGAAACGTATTGAACCTATTGTGGTTCAGGTAATTATTCTTTATCTGGCGCTTTTCTTTATTTTTAATAATTTTCACATCTTCATAAAACCTTCTGCCTTGCTGATACAACTTTTTATCTCCTATATAATTGTGTCAGAATATAAAATGATTGACTTCAGTAAAATATCAGATCGGGAGCAGAGTTCTGAGTAGAAGCAATATTAAAATAAATCTAAGTGCCTTCGGCAGGTTACAAAACAGCTCAGACAAATACTAACACAAATTGGTATCAGTTTTCACAGTCTAAAATCTAGAGTCCCGTACCAAAATATACATCACCTTAATGTAATCTGCATGAAAAGAAATTCTTTTTTAATAATAAAGATTGACATCAACTGATCGTTCTTTATATATACTGGATCTTATGAAGTATATATAAAGAACGTTTTGAATATAATAACTTTTATTACGGAAATAAAGATGCTTGATTACATACCAGCGACAATTAAAGTTCTGATAATATTTGTTCTTGTTGTATTACTTATCAGGAAAAAGTTTTCACTCGGTAATACATTTCTTGTCGGTTCAATTACTTTGAGTCTCTTCTTCGGCTTGCATCCTTTAGCAACTATCGAATCCATGATCTCATCTATATGTTATCCGAAAACTATTTCCCTTTCAATTATTGTTACCCTTATTCTTATACTGAGCAATAGTATGGAATCTTCGGGCCAAATGAAGGCGCTTCTGAATAGATTTCAGGGGCTGATAATAAACAAAAAAATAAATATAATTGTTTTTCCCGCATTGATCGGGCTTCTTCCAATGCCGGGAGGAGCTGTTTTTTCAGCGCCAATGGTAAAAGCGATAGGAAACGATTCAAATTATTCTCCGGATAAATTAAGTTTTATAAACTACTGGTTCAGGCATATATGGGAATACTGGTGGCCACTTTACCCCGGAGTACTTTTGGCTACCTTGATTTCAAATCTGAATCTTACTATCTTTATGGTATATATGTCCCCAGTCACGCTTATTGCAGTATACCTGGGCTTCAGAATGCTGAAAAGCGATACAACGTCTGAGAGCATCACCCAAACCTCATATCAACGGCCCCCTTTGTGGCCCTTTTTAAAAGAATTGCTCCCGATACTTATTGTTATCTTTCCGGGGCTTGGAATCGGTTTTTTTCTTGCAAGTATTTATCCACAATTGCCTGTTTCCATGGAAATAGGTCTTATAACGGCACTCATTGCTTCAGTTTTATGGGTTAAATACGCAAACGAGATGTCGAATCAGCAGATTTGGAAAATAATCAGGAATCCGCAACTTCTTAATATGGTTTATATGATTGTCGCAATACTTGTTTTTAAAGGGATACTTGAGGACAGTAAGGCGGTTGATGCCATAACCAAGGAACTTATAGCGTTAAAAATTCACCTTGTTGTAATTGTTGTAGTACTTCCATTTCTTATTGGGGTTATTACAGGAATCACAATAGCTTTTGTTGGGAGTGCCTTTCCCATACTTATACCGCTTATTCAAACGATTGATCCCGGTGGAAATATACTCCATTACATCATGCTTGCACTTATTTCAGGATTTGCTGGAGTAATTCTGTCTCCTGTGCACCTTTGTTTTATTCTGTCAAACGAGTACTTCCAGACTACAATGGGAGCTGTTTACAAAAGGCTTTTGGGCCCCAGCCTTGTACTTGTTGTTACCGGAATCGTTTATTTTTTTATACTTCATAGATTTTTCTAAAAGTTATCTTAAAATAAAAATGCTTGTTGAATATTGATGAACTCGTAAAAAGTATAACCGATGGCTAAGTAGAAATCTTCATATACAAGGCATACATGTAGTATGTCGAACTTCTGATCAACCGCTATAACGCAGTAGATGGAGACTTTTTACGACGCCATCAATATTATTAAAGGATGTTGGAAGGCTGAGAATATTTTTTATAGTAATGGCGAAACTGATCGTAGGTCATCTTGAGTTCGTGGGCTGCATCTCTCTGATTATTGTCGGCTTTTTCCAGTGCTTCAAATATCAGCTGACGTTTATACTGTTCAACCTTTTCATTAAATGATTCGCCTGTAATAGCTATACCGGTTATTTCAGCAGGAAGCTGTGAGGGAAGAATTAAATCATCAGAACCATATAAATAGAGACGTTCAACTATATTTTTAAGTTCACGAATATTACCAGGCCAGTAATAATCCATCATAGCTTCAACTGTTGTCCTGTCAAAGGTCTTATTCATAAGGTTCGGCATCTCCATGTGAAGCTCATGAACAAAATGAACGATTAGATGGGGGATGTCATCTTTCCTGTGGCGGAGGGGAGGAATTTTCAGTTCTGCAAAAGTAAGACGGTCATAAAGATCACTCCTGAAAAGATTGTCCGTTATAAGTTCATCAAGATCGGCATTTGTTGCTGAAATAATTCTTACGTCAACTTTAATTTTTTTCGTGCCTCTGATACGTTCAAACTCCTGATATTCGATAACACGCAGGATTCTATCCTGAAATGCCGGGGACATGTTGCCTATTTCATCCATAAACAGGGTCCCTTTGTCAGCCTGCTCAAGTTTTCCTGTTCGAGTCTCTGTTGCTCCGGTAAAGGCACCTTTTTCATGGCCGTATATTTCGGCATTTATCAATTCATCTGTAAAAGCTGCACAGTTAATAACCACAAAAGGTTTTTCCCTTCTAAGGCTCTGGTCATGTATAAAACGAGCTACAAGTTCCTTGCCGGTTCCACGCTCCCCTCTTACAAGCACAGGTCTGGGAATTCCGGCAAACTGCCGAGCCTGCTCAAGAATACTTAAAAATGAACCGCTTTTTGCAACCCCTTTAAAGTCGTACATAATCTGGCTATTGGCGTATTACGCCATCCTCTGTGGTTTTTTTAACCAACTTAGTCCTTTTTATGAAAAGTTATTATTTTAATATCTTTTTGTCAATCAATATGTTACGCCGCCGCTGCTAAAATGGCACAGGACTTGCTCATTGCTTAAAGTAAATAGTTCTTTATTTTAAATGTTGACGATTTCGTAAAAAATCCAATATCTGCGTTACGCTGCATCCTTCGTCATTGCGGTGTACTATAAGTACGCCTCATTCCTCAGGATTTGCAAGCCTTGATCTTGAATATTTTACGAAACCGTCTAAATTGTGACTTTTTACGACGCCATCAATGTTGATGGAAAATAATGTAACAGGGAGGAGAAAATGGGTATCCTGAAAAGAATAAAATCTATTGTAACCGGAAGCATTAATGAAATGATTGACAAGGTTGAAGATCCTGAAACTATTGTCAATCAAATGATCCGTGATATGGAACAGGCTATGACGGAGATGAAAACAAATACAGCTTCAGCCATTGCAACCGTCAAAATAACTGAAAAGAAACTTGATAAGGCTTATAACGATCAAAGCCTCTGGCAGGAAAATGCAGAGACCTCCGTAAAATCAGGTGACGATGAACTGGCAAAAAAAGCAATAATCAAAAGGAAAAACATTGACGATACAATTGATATTCTTAGAGATCAATTAAATGATGCTGAAGTTATCTCACGCAAAATGAAAACAGAGCTTGAGCTTCTAGAAGAAAAACTCGGAGAGGCAAAAATAAAAAGAGATAACCTTCTTACAAAAAGACGGGCAGCTGAGACGCAACTGAAGCTTAACGAAACTGCAGAAATAGTAAACAGCAAGATGGCAAGCCTTGCCGCCTCAGATTCTGTACTGGAAGGTTTTGAGGGCTTTACAAGATTTGAAGAAAAAATCGAAAGACAGATGGCTGAAGTTGAGGCAAGAGAAGAATTGACAGGTGATAATCTTGAAATTGAATTTAGAAAGATGAAGAAGGACAGTGAAATAGAAAAGGAATTGTCTGAATTAAAATCAAAATTCGATAAATAAAAATATTTGAATACGTGTAAGAGGTGACAGGTATGTCTTTTTTAAAAAGAATCCAGGGAATAATCTCTTCTAATATAAATGATGTTTTGGATAAGTTTGAAGACCCTGATGTTGCTGTCAGACAGCTCATTCGTGATATGGAGCAGGGAATTTCAGAGATGCGGAGGAATACGGCTTTGGTATTGGCTTCACAGAAAATGACTGAAAAAAAACTTCAGCGTGCCCTGGATGAGGAAAAATCTCTACTCCATAGTGCTGAAGCTGCAGTCAAAGAGGGAAGAGATGAGCTTGCAAAAAAGGTTCTCAGGGAAAAAAATATTGTAGCAGAAAGGGTAGATGTTTTTGAAAAACAGCTTGGTGAAGAAAAGGTTCTTGTTTCTAAAATGAAAACCCAGCTTGTAAACCTTGAAGACAAAATCCAGGAAGCTCGTACAAAGCACGCCACACTGGTTGCAAAAAAACAGGCTGCAATGGCGAGGGAAAAAATATTGAAAAATAATAAAAAGTGGGCAGGATCCGCAGGAAAAATAATAAATGATTTTCATATATTTGAAAAATTCGAAGAAGAGATTCTTGGAGATACCAGCCTGCTTGAAGCCAAAGAAGAAATTAACAATGAGTCCATGGATAAAAAATTCGAAGAAAAATTTTCGAAAATGGAAAAAGAAAATAACCTTGATAAAGAGTTGAAAGCATTAAAGAAAAAAATGGGGGAGTAGTATATCCTCCACCGATCACTTTTTTATGGCAAATGCTATTTCAATCTGTTAGAATATCCGTTTGTTTAGCTGAACTATTTCTGTAACATTGATGAATCATTACAATTTTCGGATAAAGGTTTTTTTATGAGCGCTGCTGATATTAAACTCAGTGAATCTACATTAAATATTATTGAAAATCTTGCATGGAGGATAGCCGAAAATCATGGGGGAAGAATAACTGCAAATCATCTGATACCCTATCTGCCGGTTTCACTTGATATTATAAAATCCTGCCTCAAAACGATGGTAGATGGTACATCTGTGATATCTGAGGAAATTGATAATATTACAGAATTTGAATTTTCATCATATAAAAACAATGGAATAAAAACTGACAGATTGACTGTTAATGCTTGTGTAGCATGTGATTCGGATATTTCCAGAAAAAATAATGATATTATATGCAGTAATTGTTTTGAAACATTAAAAAAGGAACTCAATATACTTGCGGAAAAAATGGGCTGGCCGGCCCAGGCGGTATATGAGCATGAAGTATTATATATAGCGTCAAAGCATGGCCTTTGCCAGGACGCCGGGACACTTGCCGGTCATTCAAGATATACTTTGCGAAGAATGCGTGTAAAGCTGGATAGATTATCTCTTGATGGATATACAAGACAAAAGTTAGATGAAGTTCAGGGTATTGTTGAATATGAATTCCCGGATGTTAAATATCCCCGTGGATTATACAATAAAAATATGGATATCATTACTACCTACCCGGCATCGATTATGGAAGAGGTGCAGTATAAAGTAACCAAAATCCTTTTCAGCCTTGGTTTTATCTTTTTCATCATGCTGGTTCTTGCCATTTTTCACGTTCCTTTTCCACTGCTTATACTTTTCTTGTTTATCGCAGGACCTGTAACAGCAATAACCATCTGGCGGCATAAAGAAAGGCCGGATGATTAAAATTTGATTATCAACCAACAGTATAGACTAAGTATTAAAAATTAAAAGGAGGTTAACATGGATAACAATTCCAAGCCTGTAGATCTAAATACCTTACAGAAAGTTACAGGAGGAGGGCTGATCTGGCTCGGCATTGCCTTTGTTGTAATAATGGTCATTTTGTTCAACGCTTTTCGCGTTGGACAGGTTTCCGGTGAAAGGGTCGGTATTATACTTAACAAGATAACCGGCAGTATAACCGTAATTGATAATCCCGGAACAACGATTTATTCCGGACTATATAAAGAGTTTTACACCCTTGATAAAACCCTTCAAACCCTTGACATGAGTGGGCAGGAGTCAAGGCGGACTCGAGGTGGATCTCCTCAACCGGGAGGTGAAAAACTAAAGATTAAAACGGTGGATGGAAGTGATGTTTATGTTGCTTTGAAGGTTCAGTATAAGATCAATACCGATATGGCAGAAGAGATTGTCACAACATCAGGTCTAGGCGACAACTACAAACATATGTGGGCAAGGGATTATATACGCTCAAAATGTAGGAATTATCTTGGTGAACTGACTACTGAAGAATTTTATGACGCTTCAAAACGTGATGTAAAAATACTTCTTGCCCAACAGGATATCAATAAGCGACTATCTTCATTTGGAATATTAATCGACAGCATTGTGATTCCCCAGAAGCCTAGATTCTATAAGGAATATGAAGCCATGATCAAGAAAAAGAAACTTGCCGATCAGGCTGTCCTCGAAGAACAATCCAAGGCGCTTGCTGCAAAACAAAAACAACATACACTTATCGTTGAGGAAAATAATATCAAGAACGTTGCTGTTGAACGTTTCGAGGGTGAAATGGATCAAAAGCTTATTTCCGCAAAGGCTGCGGGTGAAAAGGCAAAACAGGAATCGGATGCATATTTTGATAAAGAAGTAATAGGCGCTGAAGCAACACTATATCAACTTGAAAAAAACTCTACCGGTATTCTTGCAAGAAAGAAAGCTGAAGCCGAAGGTATTGAAGCTTTGAAAAAAGCTCTTGAAGGTCAAGGTGGACGTAATATGGTAAAAATGGAATATGCAAAAAAACTAAAAAACATCAGTATTTCCGGTAAGCCGTATACGTTACAAAGTTCAATAGAACGTTTTGAACATCTACAGGGACCGGCTTCAAAGGGCCGCAGATAAAATAAAGGGGGATGAAAATGAAAGCTCTTAAAACTGTTTCTATTTCAGTTATAATATTAATTATCGGCACATGGGTGACATTCAATTACTTGACAATATATGTGCCTATCGGAAATGTAGGTGTCAGAACCCAGGAGTACGGTATAATTGGAAGCAAGGGCGTTGTACAGAAAGATTTCGCGTCCGGCTGGCACAGGGAACTTGGACCTATTGACACATGGAAACTGTTCAAAAGTACAGTGCAGACCCTTGAAATGACAAGAGACCCAAATAGGGGGACTATAAGAGGAAGAGATGATGTTCAGGTTCAGTCTGCAGATGGTTATGCAGTATCTGTGGACGTAACTGTCAAATACCGGATAAAGAATGGCATGGCCCATAAGCTTTATGAAGATACCGGAAGCGATAACAAATACAAAACCATCGTTCGCAATGAAGCCCAGAGGGCATGTATCGCCATATTCGGTACTATGGAAACAGAAGATTTCTACAACCCGATAAATCGAAGAGGGAAAACAAAACAGGTTCATGAACTGATTTCAAAATCTCTTGTTGATAATTTTGTCGAGGTTATTGATGTACTTATTCGTGATGTGCAGTTTGACCCTGAATATGAAAAAAAGATACAAAGAAAGAAACTTGCCGATCAGGAGGTTGAACTTAACAAATCAATGGCAAATGCTGCCGAAATGAAAGGGAAAACCCAGCTTATCGAGGCAGAAACTGAAAAACTTGTAAAAATAATTCAAAAAGAAAAAGAGGCAGCACTTATCCGTATGCAGGCTGAAACTGACCGGGAGATAGCCAAGATAAAGGCTGAATTCGAGCGTTATGCAACCGAAAGACGAGCAGATGCGGACCTGATTAAAGCACAAAAAGAATCCAAAGGACAGCTGCTGTTAAAAAAGGCTGAGGCTGAGGGTGAACGTTTGAGAAACAAAGCAATGAGAGGTGTCGGCGGAAGTACTATAGTTGCACTTGAAGCTGCAAAGAATCTTAACCTGTCAAACCTTACTATATCTACAATCGATATTGATTTTCTTGACCTTGACAAGATGGCTGATAAGCTGGGAGCAACAAGAAAATAATTATAATTACATGCCGGTACTTTGCCGGTACAAAAGCTCTGCCTTGATTCAGATATGTGAAACTTGAGTATATAATATGGCAAAAAAGAAACCATCGAGTATAAGGAAAGCAAGAGCTAAAGAACGTGAAAAGGGATGGATGTTAAAAAAAATCTTTTCATGGTTCTTTATTGCTTCAATATTATCAATTATGGCCGCCGCATGTGCTTTGATAGGCTTTTACTTTTATATTAGTGAGGGTCTTCCGAAAATATCTTCCCTCAAAGACTATCACCCGCCCTTGATTACTTCTGTATACTCGGATGATAACAGAAAGATTGGTGAATTTTATAATGAACGCAGGGTGATTATTCACCTTGATGAAATACCCGACATGCTTGTTGAAGCATTTATTGCTGCAGAGGATGCAAGATATTACATTCATAAAGGGATTGATTTTTTCAGTGTTGTAAGGGCTTTATTTAAAAATGTTGAGGCAGGTACTATTGTGCAGGGAGGAAGCACAATTACACAGCAGGTTACGAAGAGGTTTTTGCTGACACCGGAAAGGAGCTATAGCAGAAAAATCAAGGAAGCTATCCTTGCATATCGAATTGATAAGACTCTTTCCAAAGACGAGATTCTTTATTTATATCTAAATGAAATATATCTTGGTCATGGTGCATACGGGGTTGAAGCGGCTGCGGAGAATTATTTTGGAAAATCGACTAAAAATATAAGCCTTGCCGAATGTGCAATGCTGGCCGGCCTACCTCAGGCTCCAAGCAAATACTCTCCATTCCGGTATCCTGAAAGAGCAAAAAACCGCCAGATATATGTATTAAATAGAATGCTTGCCGAAGGATATATAACTGAAACCCAGAGGAATGAAGCCATAAACGAAAACCTTGACATTAAACCTCGACGCAACTGGTATAAGGAAAAGGTCCCATGGTACACTGAACATGTCAGGCGTTATATTGAAAAAAAATACGGTCCGGATTTACTGTATAATGGTGGTTTGAAAATATATACAGCTGTTAATATTGAAATGCAGAAAGCTGCTAGGTCGGAAGTAGAAACGGGGCTGAGAAACCTTGATAAACGTCAGGGATATCGTGGGCCATTGAATCATCTGGAACCTGAGGAGATTGAGCCTTTTTCAAAAGAAATCATAGCCGATATGAAAAAGAGCCCGCTCCTTGAAGGAAAAGTTTTAAAAGGGGTTGTAATAGATGTTAATGATACTGAAAAATTCGTTATAGTTCGAATAGGAAATATACTGGGAAGATTAAAACTTGAAAATATGAGGTGGGCAAGAAAGCCTGATATTGAAGTCCAGTATAACGAATATGGTGCACGAATAAAACATCCCGGTGATGTATTAAGTACAGGAGATGTAATACTGGTAAAAGCTAAAGACATTGTCGACGGTGACACTGATACTCTTGAGCTTGACCTTGAGCAGACCCCCCTGGCTCAGGCTGCTGTTTTGTGTATTGAAGCTGGTACCGGGCATGTTAAGACAATGATTGGTGGGCGTGATTTCTCAAAAACCAAGTTTAATCGGGCTACCCAGTCAAGACGTCAACCAGGATCTGCGTTCAAGCCTATTATTTTTTCCGCTGCAATCGACAAGGGTTACACTCCTGCAACGGTGATGATAGACTCTCCTTATATTGCCTATGAAGAAAACGGATTTACCTGGAAGCCCAGAAATTACGATGGTGAATTTCATGGTGAAGTATTAATTAGAAGAGCTTTAGCCAAGTCATTGAATGTAGTAGCAGTAAAGATACTTAAAGATATCGGCCTTGATTATGCTATTCAATATTCCGCAAAGCTGGGTATAAAGTCAAGTTTAAGCAGGGACCTTACAATAGGTCTTGGTTCATCAGGTGTCTCATTGCTTGAACTCACAGCCAGTTATTCAATTTTTACAAATCTCGGCAAGTTTGTAAGACCTGTTTTTATAACGAAAATACTGGACAGGGACGGTAATGTACTTGAAGAAAACAACCTGAGTAAAGAAGAGGTTATTGATAAAAGAACAGCTTACATAATAACAAGTCTTCTTGAAAGTGTTGTCAGAGAAGGTACGGGACGCAGAGTGAGAAAATTAAACAGGCCTACCGCCGGTAAAACCGGAACTACTAACAACCTGAATGATGCATGGTTTGTCGGTTATACACCGAGCTATATAACAGGAACATGGGTCGGCTTTGACGACAAGAGCTCACTTGGAAAAGGAGAAACAGGCTCCAGGGCCGCAAGTCCTATATGGCTGGGTTTTATGCAGAAAATTCTAAAGGATAAACCTGAAAAAAATTTCCAGGTACCTGAAGGGATCGTATTTATCAAGATTGATTCCGAAACAGGCCTTTTGCCTATTCCGGAATCACGAAAAACAAGATTTGAATGCTTTAAAGAAGAAACCGTCCCTACCGAGTATACTAAAAAACCAAATTCAATTTCAGATCCTGAACAATTTTATAAATCAGATATGTAAGCAATAAGGACTTGTCTAAAGGAAACAGCTCCAAGGATAGTGATATTTTCAGCTCTTTGTATAGCTTTGAACAAAAAGAGGAATTAAACTAAGTTTTTATAATATATTTATTTCAAGGTCTTTTTTATTCATAGCAGGTTTTGAAACAACATCTATTTTCGTTATTCCGAATAACTCCTTAAGTATATAAATGTTTCTATTTTTATGTCCCCTTATCTGAGAGATCGATACAGGGTGTACTTTTATTGTTGCTTTTTCAATTGGTTTATTTAAATTTTTAGTAGCTTCTGATAGTTTGTATTTTGCCTTTTCAAGAAAAATTTCCGAAAGTACAAGATGGCCGAATGCAGGGTGGTAAGGTCCTGCAAGTAAAGTTTCGTCGTTTCCAAGGTCCTCTGAGGCGTGAAGCCCCATACGTATCACATCAATATTATTTTCATTGAAGATCAAATATAGTTTTTTTACAAGATCTACACATTCTTCAAGGGGTAAGGGCTTATATATGCTTTTCCTGTACCATGATGCAAGAGGGCTGTTTTCAAGAACAACAGTAGGGTATATTCTTACAAAATCAGGTGATAAAGCCGATATTTTACGACCCGTATCAATAGCACGGTCTTTATTATCACCCGGAAGCCCAACCATCATCTGGAGGCCTATCTTATATTCATATTCTTTCAGTAGAGAAACCGCTTTTTCAGTATCAAGAGAAGTATGGCCGCGCCTTGACAAAGCAAGAACTTCATCATCCATGGACTGTACTCCAAGTTCAATTGTTGAAACAGGATATTCCCTTATGAAAGATATGGTTTCTATGTTTATTGTGTCCGGCCGTGTAGAAAATCTAATACTGTCTACCTGACCTGACTTGACATATTTATCAGCTTCATTGAGAAGAGTATGTATTTCTGTTTTTTTTAGTCCAAGGAAATTACCACCGTAAAATGCAACCTGAGTCGTATTTCTGTTTCTGCCTTTAAACTTTATGTATTCATTAATTTGTGCCCCAAGTTTTTCATGAGAGAGGGGTATATCATTTCTGCCTGTTATCGCAGACTGGTTGCAGAAAACACATTGGTGAGGACATCCAAGGTGCGGAATAAAATACGGGATTATGAAAGGCTTTTCTTTTTTTTCTGAATACATTAAATGTCTAAATATTTTTGGTGTTTTAAACTCGGTATAAGTGGGCTTTTGCCTATAGTTTGCTTATAAGCTCCACATACTGCTTTCCCGTGGATAAGTCATTTGTTTTATCTTAAGAAATATCTGTGTTTTTCATCATTTTCAGAATGTTTTTAGCCGCATCCTGCTCTGCCATTTTCTTGCTTTTACCAACACCTTCAGACTGAAGTTCACGAACATTTAATTGTATTCTAAAGGTTTTATCGTGATCCGGGCCGGTTTCCAAAACTACTTTATAACTTGGTATGATTTTGTCAGTCATTTGAACAATTTCCTGGAGATGGCTCTTATAATCACGGTTGACGGTTTTTGTAGAAATATTATCAATACTTGATGAAAAATGAGTATTTATAATATTAAATGCAGCATCAAAACCGTCGTCCAAATATACCGCTGCAATAATTGCTTCAAGTGTATCAGCGAGAATTGAACTTTTTCCCCGACCATTAGTCTGAATTTCTCCTTTACCGAGATGAATAAATGGGCCAACATCAATATCTCTTGCTATTTTTGCAAGGGTAGATTCGTTTACAAGTCCTGCCCTCATCCTGGAAAGGTCGCCTTCTTTTTGCTCAGGGAAACGTCCTATTAGAATGTGACCTATAACAAGATTAAGAACCGCATCTCCAAGAAACTCAAGACGTTCATTATCCCTCATATCTGATTTCATACGTTCATTTACAAATGAGCTATGACGCAGAGCCTCTTCTAAGAACTCCTTATTCTTAAACTCATGCAGAATTTTCTTTTCAAGTTTAGCAAGTTTATTGTTTTTCATAATATTTATTTTAGCCGTCAGTTATAGTCTTTAGGATATACTTTCTTACGAGTTCATCATTCTTAAAAAAAATAAATTTATTAGGACCGTTTAAAAGTCTCGGATCAAATTTGATGTTTGAATAAGATTATTGAGCCTTTATTTAAGTTGATGACCTGTATTTTATAGAAAGTCTAAGATTTTCTCATAAAGATCATAGGGAATAAATAGGTTGCCTTTACCGGATCCCATTTGAATATCAGGTTTAAGTGAACCGTGAAAGTCGGTACCACCTGTAACTATCAAGTCATAATGCCCGGCAAGTTCGGTATATTTTCTTGTTTGTGAAATTGAATGGCCGGGATAATATGCTTCAATTCCCTTTAACCCCATATTTACAAGAGCAATGACCAGGTCCTCAATGCCTGTTTTATTAACAAAAGACGGATGCGCAAGAACAGGCAAGCCTCCTGCGTCAAGGATAATTTTAATTGCACCGGCACAGTCTATTCTGTATTTGTCTATATAACCCGGACGTCCTTTTGCCAGATATTTATCAAATGCCTCGTCAATTGTTTTGACAAACCCTTTTGCCAGCATCATCTGTGCAATCTGAGGTCTTCCTGTCTGCATGTTGCCTGTTTCCCGGATAACCTCTTCTAAAGTAAGATCAAATCCCAGATCATTCAGATTCGCTATAATTCCGGGATTTCTGTCTTTTCTCGCTTTTCGCTGTTTTGCCAGTGCATGGTTCAAATCAATATTATAAATATCTATACCATACCCTAAAATATGCAAACTTCCTGAAAAAGCAAAAGATAATGGGAGGCCCGTGCTTATTTCCACACCTGTAAGAAAATTTACTGAAGAAGGGATTCCTGCCTCAATTATCTCTTTTGACCCTTCAATTGTATCATGATCAGTAATTGCAAAGGCTCCAAGATGAAGCTCTTGAGCCAGCGAAAGGATTTCTGAGGGAGTGAGCATTCCATCAGAGGCGGTAGAGTGAATATGAAGGTCGATTCCTACCCTCTTTTTATATTCCAAGTGCGTTTTCTAATGCCTCTTCTTTTTTCTTGCAGTCAATACACTGGGTTGTAACCGGCCGCGCTTTAAGTCGCTTAGTAGTTATATTTTCTTCGCATTTATCACAGATACCGTATGTTCCGTTATCAATTCGGTCAAGCGCTTTTCTGATCTTCTTTATAAGTTTATGTTCTCTATCCCTTATCCGTAACATAAAACTGCGATTGGCTTCATGTGAAGCCCTGTCAGTGGGATCAGGAAATGTTTCTTTCTGTGAAACCATCCCGGAAACAGTATCATCAGCCTGGGATTCAAGGTCTCTCAAGCGATCATTGAGCAATTCTTTAAAGTATTCAAGGTCTTTCTTTTTCATTATCTTGTCCTGTTCCATATCAATAAAAAGAATAATATTATCTGAATATAATCTCGAAAACTAACATATTTTAGTATTGATGTAAAGCAAAATATAGTGATAATAATACGATGCCAAAAGCGTATTATCAATTAATTTACAACTTATGTCAATCATATCAAAAAAATAAACTAAAGGTTATAGAGACATTTTTGATTTTGTGTTATCGTCATTCGGGTAGCCATTCATTGACTAATATTGATGGCGTCGTAAAAAGTCTCCATCTACTGTGTTATAGCGGTTGATCAGAAGTTCGGCATACTACATGTATGCCTTCACTCCTGATCAACCGCTATGCCTTGTATATGAAGATTTCTACTTAGCCATCGTTAATACTTTTTTACGAGTTCATCAATATTGAAAATTATAAATCAAAAATCAAAAATGAATACTTATCTTTTCTATGATTTAGAAACAAGCGGACTTAACAAGGCTTTTGATCAGGTTCTTCAATTCGCTGCTATTCGCACTGATATGAACCTTAATGAAATTGATCGCCACGCGATAATGGTCCAACTCCGGCCTGATGTTATTCCTTCACCACGAGCTGTGATAACACATCGTATCCCTATTTACGAATCCATGTCAGGGTTATGTGAATATGAAGCCGTAAGATATATTCACAACCTTTTAAACAGGCCGGGTACAATAAGTATCGGTTACAACTCACTAGGTTTTGATGATGAATTCCTGAGATTTTCATTTCACAGGAATATGCTGCAGCCATATTTACATCAGTATTATAACGGTTGTTTCCGCATGGATATGCTGCCGATAACTACAATTTACCGGCTATACAGACAGGGTGTAATAAAGTGGCCTGAAAAAGAAGGTGAGTCCACATTAAAACTTGAATATCTCAGTGAAACAAACAATCTTGCTTCAGGCAGGGCTCACGATGCAATGACAGATGTGGAAGCTACTGTTGAACTTGCCCGGAAATTTTACAAAGAAGAGGAAATGTGGGATTACATTACCGGATATTTTTATAAACAGACTGATAAAGACCGAACCGAAAAATTACCGTCATTTTTTCATGGATTTGAAAATATGCCTGGTAATCATTTATACGGATTAGCCGCAGGAAGTCAATACGGTCCCAGGTTAAACTACCAGGCCCCGGTTATATCAATAGGTAACTCAATACCATACAAGAACCAGACATTGTGGTTGCGAATTGACCTGCCGGAACTCAGGGAAACAATCTTAGAAACCATAGAAACCAAAACCTGGGTGATACGTAAAAGATATGGCGAGCCTGTGATACTCCTTCCCCCGCTTGAAAGATATATGAAATATATAACCCCTGAACGTATTTCAAATGTTGAAGAAAACAGGGAATGGCTGATGTCCAACCCCGATCTTTTCAGGGAAATTATAAATTATCACAGGGAGTACAGCTATCCTGAAATCCCTGATCTTGATGTGGATGCAGCTCTTTACCAGATAGGTTTTCTATCTAACCACGAACAGGAATTATGTGCCTTATTCAATAATGTTCCGGTTGAAGAAAAACTTAAAATTGCAGCCGATTTTCCAAGACCGGAAACACGTAAACTGGCGTACAGGGTGCTTTGCAGAAATTATCCCCAAAATCTCCCAAAAGAAATCACCGGTGATTTTGATAAATATATGAAGAAGATAAATCCTTCATGTGAGGATGATGCTTTGCTTGACTATAAAGGTGACAGGAAAACAACTCCCGAAAGCGCCATGAATGAAATAGCAGATCTTAGAGACGGATCAGGGCTGGACCATGATCAGCTTGCACTGCTTCATGAATTGGAAGAACATATAAAAGATAATTTTCGATGAAAAATATCTTTCAAAATACTACATATTGAATTTAGTGATTGACAAACAACAACATATTGTTGTATCAGTCACGAATCTGAATTTAAAATATGTATCCGGTTTTATTCCCTCATATTAATTACATGAAATTAAAGCCCATTATATTGGGTGTAAGCGGTATTCCAAAAAACTTTCTAAACTTGAGAGGTGTCTTTTTTGTTTGAAAAAATCAAAAAACGTGATGGTAGAATTGTCGAATTTGATTCAATAAAAATCACTGCAGCAATAGCCAAGGCAGGTGAAGTTACCGGCGAATATGAAGAAAGGGAAGCAAAAAAGCTTACACTGAAAGTACTGACGCTTGCTCACCAGGTACGTCTGAACCCGGTTCCTGATGTTGAAGAATTTCAAGATATTGTTGAAAGGGTTTTGCTTGACTCACCTTACTACAAAACCGCCAAAGCATATATTATATATCGTGAACAGCATGCTCAGTTAAGAAAGATAGCAACAAAAGCAAATGTAAGCCTGGTTGAAAATTACATCGATCAAATGGACTGGAAAATCAAGGAAAACAGTAATATGAGTTTTTCGCTTCAGGGTCTGAACAATTACATTTCATCAGATGTTACTAAAGAATACTGGCTGAACAAGATTTATCCCCCCGAAATCCGGCGGGCTCATAAAGGTGGAGATATCCATATACATGATTTGAGCCTTCTTTCAGTCTATTGTGTGGGATGGGACCTTCAGGACATATTAAGAACAGGATTCAGGGGTGTTTCAGGCAAAATAGAAAGTGCACCTCCAAGACATCTCAGGTCGGCTCTAGGACAGATTGTCAATTTCTTTTATACCCTTCAGGGTGAAGCCGCAGGAGCTCAGGCAATATCAAATTTCGATACACTCCTTGCTCCATTTGTGAGATTCGACAACCTTGATTATAAAGAAGTAAAGCAGGCTATACAGGAGTTTGTTTTTAATATTAACATTCCCACCCGGGTTGGTTTTCAAACACCGTTTACAAACATTACTATGGACCTATGCGTGCCTTCGACATTAAAGGACGAGCCTGTAATTATCGGGGGAGAATACATTGAAGAGACCTATTCGGAATATCAGCCGGAAATGGATACAATCAATAAGGCTTTTGCCGAAGTAATGATGGATGGCGATGCAATGGGCAGGGTTTTTACCTTTCCAATACCCACATATAATATCACTGAGGATTTTGACTGGGACAACCCGAATCTTGACCTGTTATGGAAAATGACCGGCAAATACGGTATTCCGTATTTTTCTAATTTTGTTAATTCCGATATGTCCCCTGAAGATGCAAGGTCAATGTGCTGCCGGCTTCGCCTGGACAACCGTGAGCTTTTAAAACGGGGTGGTGGCCTTTTTGGGGCTAATCCTCTTACAGGATCTATCGGCGTGGTAACGATCAACCTTCCGAGAATCGGATTTCTGGCTGAAAATGAAAGTGACTTTTTTACCCGATTAAAAAAACTCGTAACGCTTTCAAAAGAAAGTCTTATTATAAAAAGAAAAATACTTGAACAGTTTACGGGAAATAATCTGTATCCGTATTCAAAATTCTACCTCAGGGAAATCAAGGAAAAAACCGGAATTTACTGGAAGAATCATTTTTCCACAATTGGAATAATAGGAATGAACGAAGCTTGTCTTAACTTTATCGGTGAAGACATCGCTTCGGATACAGGAATGAATTTTTCAATAAGAGTTATGGACTATCTACGAGACCTGCTCACCGAAATTCAGGATGAAACCGGAGATATTTTCAATCTTGAAGCTACCCCGGCAGAAGGTACTGCATATCGTATTGCGATGATAGACAAAGATAAGTACCCCGGGATTATTTGTTCTAATGAAGAAGAATACAGGAACGGTGCGGATCCTTTTTATACCAATTCTACCCAGTTGCCGGTGAATTATACTGATGATATTTTTGAAACCCTTGACCTTCAGGATGATCTCCAGACAAAATATACCGGAGGAACAGTTTTACATATGTTCATCGGTGAAGAAATTACAAATATTGAAACAATTAAGAAACTTATTAAAAAAGTATCCAACAATTACCGTCTTCCTTATTTTACAATTTCCCCGACATTCAGTGTATGTCCTTCACACGGATATATAAACGGCAAACAGGAACTATGTTCTGTCTGCAGTAGTGAGACTGAAATCTATTCAAGGGTTGTGGGATACTTAAGACCTGTAAAGCAATGGAACAATGGGAAGCAGGCAGAATTTGGCATGCGAAAAACATTTAACATAAATGAAATTACCCTTGACAGAGGTAAACCAGACCTTGCTAAGGTCGATGTAAGTTCCATTGACCAGGAAGATATGGAGCAGAAAACAATCAATTTGTAGATTTGAGATAAAAAAAGATCATATCCTTCCCATGAAAATAGGTGGTTTCCAGAAAAGCTCCCTGATTGATTACCCTGATAAAATATGCTGTATCATATTTGTTTCGGGCTGTAATTTTCATTGTCCGTACTGCCATAACCCGGAGCTTATAAACGGGAATTACCATTCGACACCCTATTCTGATGAAAACCTGATATTTGAATTTCTTGAAAAGCGAAAGAGTATGCTCGACGGTGTTGTTATTACCGGCGGAGAACCCACCTTGTATGAAGAAATATTCGAGCTCTGCCATATTATTAAAAAGATCGGCTATCCGGTTAAAATTGATACAAACGGAAGTAGACCAAATGTAGTAAAAAAACTCATCGAGGAAGATCTTGTTGATTACATCGCAATGGATATAAAAACAACCCTGTCCAATTACTCCCCTCTCATACAGGAAAACTGCAACCCGGAAGATTTAATGTCAAGCATCAGGTTAATTATGGATTCAAAAAAAGATTATGAATTCAGGACGACATGTGTAAAACCGCTTGTTAGTTTGGAGATTATTGAAGAGATCTCAATTTTTATTATGGGTGCCAGGTTGTATACTCTTCAGGGTTTTAACGACACAAAAGTTTTAAACCCTGATTTTTTTCAGGAAAATGAGGTTGATTACACCGGGGAAGACCTTGAGGATATGTTGGATATTGCCAAGCCATGGGTCAGGCAGTGCCTGATAAGATAATTAACTCATAGAAACAATTATAAGAGTCTATATATGGGGAAGGTGACTTTATTGTATTTCACCAAAGGTTTTTATTTTTTTTGTGGCTTTTTTTTCTTTATTCCAACCGGCATACAATGTTCGCAATATGCACCTTTCTTATCAACAAATAGTATAACACTGCTCCCGCATGCGCATCTTAACAGGGTTTTCATCAGTTTTTCCATATCTTCAGCAAGCCCTCACTCATAGTAATAATGTTAGAAACTATCTCAAAAAAAGATTAGGGTTCAATCCAAGTCAGAAATGGGCAAGGCACAAAGTGACGAGAAAGCAGAGCCGCGGTAGTATGTGAGCATTTTGAGACGCTTTGTAACACCGCCAGGGGGACTTAGATTTATTATGAGATAGCTTCTAAACAACCTGTTTACAAAAATCTCCAGTTAATGTATTAATTTTTCATAAAATACTAAATAAAATACTACATAAAATAATGATGGACAGGAATTTTTAAATGAGATCAAAAAATTTAATATTACATATTTATTTCCCATTATTTGTTTTTCTTTTTATATTTAATACCCAGAATGCTTTGAGCGATAATTCCGTTGATTCCCGGCTGGATCATATTTTAAACCGCATTGAAAAGCGTTACGATATTCCCGGCTTCTCAGCGTTGTTTGATCAGTATTCAACCAATAAGGTAATGGATATAACCGATTCCGCTTCGGGTAAGGTATATTTCAAACGTCCCGGAATGATGAGATGGGAGTATGAAAAACCTGAAAAAAAGCACTATATATCAAACAGCAAAACCTTGTGGGTTTTCAGACCCGAAGACAGCCAGGTAATGGTCGGGAAAGCACCTACACTGTCAGGGAACGGCAAGGGAGCCGGTTTGCTTTCAGTAGATATAAATCTCATTAGACAGAGCTTTTCGATTACACTTGAAAAAGATGAAGACAATAAAGACTATCTCTTAAAACTTGTACCTAAAGAACCCGGCCCCGAATTATCATTAATTTACATGTCAATTTCAAGAACCACTTTTGATGTGGTCAGCATAGTAACTTATAATTCATCAGATGATGAAAACCGTATTAAATTTACTGATATTAAAGAAGAAGGAAAGCTCAAGGATTCGATGTTTAATTTTACAATCCCTGAAAATACCGAAATCCTTAGCTTTGATTAGTAGCACTTTTGGCTCTAAGTCTTGATGACTTGTAAAAAGTATAAATAAAGCCTTAGACGCAACGTTGTTCTATTATAAGCCATCTCAAAAAAAATATTAGGGTTACACTTTTGGTTCTAAGTCTTAATGAATTTGGGAAAAGTATAAATAATGGCTAAGTACAAATCTTCATGTACAAGGCTTAGTGTTTGATCAGGAGTGAAGGCATACATGTAGTATGTCGAACTTCTGATCAACCGCTGTAACGCAGTAGATGGAGATTTTACGACGCCATTAGCCTACTAGTTCTTCCGGTATATCGGCATTTGTATATACTTTCTGAACATCATCACAGTCATCAAGAAATTCCATGAGTTTCATCATCTGTTCTGCTTCTTTACCAACTATATCAACAGTTGTCTGGGGGAGCATTGTGATTTCGGCAACAATATATGGAATTGATGCATTGTCAATAGCTTCCTTTACCGAGTCAAAATCCCCAGGAGCTGTAATAATCTCATATTGACTTTCTTCTTCACGAACATCTTCAGCTCCGGAATCAATGGCAGTATTCATAACCATTTCTTCATCGACGCCTTCCATTTCAACTACGATATAACCTTTCTTATCAAACATCCAGCCTACACAACCGTTTTCTCCAAGATTTCCACCATACTTGCTGAATATATGCCGTATTTCCGCAACTGCACGGTTTTTGTTGTCAGTAAGTGATTCCAGAAAGATTGCAGCGCCCCCCGGGCCGTACCCCTCATATATTATTTCTTCGTAGTTTACACCTTCAAGATCACCGGTTCCTTTTTTTATAGCTCTTTCAAGATTATCCTTGGGCATGTTTTCGCTTTTTGCTGCCTGGATGGCTGTTCTCAACCTTGGGTTTGCATTAGGATCTCCGCCTCCCATACGGGCCGCTACAGTTATTTCTTTGATAAGCTTTGTAAAAACCTTGCCTCTTTTGGCGTCAGCTGCCCCTTTCTTATGTTTTATGGTAGACCATTTGCTATGACCAGACATATATAAAACCTCCTATCTTTTCCCTATACCTATTATGAATATTTCTTTACTCGCCTTTCTACTGCTTTTAGGCTTGTAAATTTTATGTTTTTTAAAAGATGAACGAACCGATTCTGAAAACGCCTTGAAATCTTCCCCCTGAAATATTTTGCATACGAATGATCCACCCGGTGCCAGTCTTTCCTTTGAATATTCCAGGGCCTGCTCGCATAAAGCATATGACCTTGCAGTATCAACAAATTTATTGCCGGTGGTATCGGGTGCCATATCGCTTAATATCACATTATAGCCTGCTCCGATAGATAAAGAAAACTCATCATCGTCAGAAAAAATATCTTCCTTGTGAATTTTTACATTAGGCGGGACATTTATTGAAACATCTTTAATATCAATTCCGACAACCTCACCGCTTTTTCCGGCAACTTCAGCTGCATATAAAAGCCATGAACCCGGTGAACACCCCAGGTCAAGAATCCTGTCTCCTTTTTTCATGAGTCTGAATTTTTCCTGTATTTCCTGAAGTTTAAACACCGAGCGGGCAGGATAGTTCTCTTTTTTTGCCTTCTGTGAATAATGATCGTTCCATTTATTTTTAGACTTCTGACGATTCATATAATGTAGTTTATCTCAAGTCAAATATTATCAAAAAAGGGTTTCTACCGCTTCAGAGACCGTTCCTATTCCTGTAACTTCAATACCTTCAATTTTTGTCATTCGCTTCAGGTTGCTTTTCGGCAAAAGACATCTTGTAAAGCCCATCTTTTTAATTTCGGCAACCCTTATTTCAACATGACTTATTGCCCTGACCTCACCTGTTAACCCCACTTCGCCCAGAACTACAGTTTCTTCAGGGATGGGTTTGTCGAGAAAACTTGATGCTATGGCCGAGACAATTCCAATATCAACAGCAGGCTCCTGTACTTTAACGCCACCTGCTACATTCATAAATATATCATGCCCCGCAAGGTTAATACCAAGCTTTTTTTCCATAACGGCCACAAGTAAAGCTACACGGTTTTGATCAAGTCCTAAGATAGTTCTTCTCGGAGTTCCAAGGTTTGTACTGCTGGCAAGCCCCTGCAGTTCGACAAGTATAGGCCTTGTGCCCTCCATACAGGCTGTTACAACCGACCCCGGAGCATTTTCAGGGCGTTCTGCAAGGAACACAGCTGATGGATTGCCCACCTCGTTGAGCCCGCTCTCCTTCATTTCAAATACGCCTATTTCATTGGTCGAACCGAACCTGTTCTTTACTGCTCTTAATATTCTGAATATATGATTTTTATCCCCTTCAAAATACAGCACCGTATCAACCATATGTTCCATAACACGAGGCCCGGCTATTGCGCCGTCCTTTGTTACATGGCCCACTAAAAAAGCAGGTATACCGGTTTTTTTAGCAATGGCCATTATTCGCATTGTAGATTCTCTTACCTGGCTCACACTTCCCGGGGCAGATGTAAGTTCGCCGCTGAACATCGTCTGGATTGAATCAATAACCAGCACATCAGGCTCCACAGATTTAACCATCTGGGATACTGCATCCAGGCTGGTTTCCGAAACCACGAGAATATCAGGAGAAATAGCGGATAACCTCTCACTTCTCATTTTTATCTGTCTTGTAGACTCCTCACCTGAAACGTAAAGAACTCTATGACCCTTTCCGGCAAGTCCATGTATAGACTGAAGCATAAGGGTTGATTTTCCAATACCAGGGTCCCCCCCTATCAATATGAGACTGCCGGCAACAATTCCACCGCCAAGAACCCGGTCAAATTCATCTATTCCTGTTAAAAGCCTTTGTTCAACTTCAAGATCGACAGAATCAATAGGAACAGGTTTGCTGGAGCCCGGTACCATTACACCGGAAATGCCGGGTACATCCTGAGGCGCACTTATCTCTTCAACAAAGGTATCCCATTCCCCGCAGTCAGGGCATTTGCCCATCCATTTCGGTGTCTGGTATCCACATGACTGGCAGCAGAAATGCGTTTTCGTGTTTTTTTTCGCCATACGGTTTCCTGATTTCTATACCTTTTCTAATATCCATTTATATTTATTTTGGATTTTCGGGTTATAACATGCTATTATAAAACGATCAAGAAAAGGTGAGTTATTAACCTTATGCCCCTTTTGTCCAATTTCTTTATCAGACGTTACCTGGGAATATATTTTATGAATTATATATTTTTGTTCTTTATGCGTTTTATAATATTTTTCTTCTGTTTGATATTACTGGAGCCTGCAACAAACAATCATTCTCTTGCTTTTGCAGAGCAGGAATTTTCTTATTTTGATTCCCTTGAAGAAAAACTGATTAAAAATGGCTTTGACAGAAGCTGGATAAAAAAAATATACAGTGACTCAAAGGTAAAAATCGATATCAAAGGTCTTTCCAGCTTTTTTACACACAGGGAGGCCAAACTTGACTACGGCCAGTTTACTTCAAAACGGCCTGTGAAAAGAGCAAAAAAATATCTGAAAAAACATAAAAAGGCTCTTTTATCCGCTGAAAAAAAATATGGTGTGGATAAAAAGATTATCACCTCTATACTGCTTGTTGAAACCCAGCTTGGAAAATATACAGGTTACAGATCGACACTCAACATACTCTCAACAATGGCAGCCCTTTCCGATCTAAATGTCAGGGACAGGCTGTGGAAAGAAATCTCCGGTTCAGTAAAACTTAAAAAAGAAGATTTTAACAAATGGTCGGATAGAAAATCGAAATGGGCTCATAACGAGCTTGAAAATTTTTTGAATTACGTAAAAAGGGAGGGTTTCAGCCCGCATAAGATAAAAGGTTCATATGCAGGAGCAGTTGGCATATGCCAGTTCATGCCCAGCAATATTATGCATCTTGCCATTGATGGTGACAATGATAATATTATTGATCTATTCCGCCATGCGGATGCCATTGCAAGTGTTGCAAACTATCTCAAACATCACGGATGGTATTCAGGTATTGACAGAAAAAAAGCATCAAAAGTGCTTTATAAATATAATCACAGTAACTTTTATGTTAACGCGATCCTTAAGGTCGCAGACCGGCTGTAAGGATTAAAGATGAATGATGTAATCATTATACTGGGAGCAGGGATAACCTGCTTTATTCTTACCTGCTTTGCAATACTTGACGTTGCAAGGAAGGACTTTGCTTCAATCCAGATAAAAGCTCTATGGGGTTTTATTGCATTTATTCCTTTTATCGGTTTTATTATATATTTTCTTTTCGGTTTCAGGAAAGGAATACCCCAAAGCAACTCAAAATAATATTTGACAAAATAGCAGTATTTCTATATTCAACACCCAAATTTAAGCAAACGGTCCCATCGTCTAGCGGTTAGGACGCCGGCCTCTCACGCCGGAAACCGGGGTTCGATTCCCCGTGGGATCACCATATGGAGGGCAAGGGTTTAGAAGAAATCCCATGCCTTTTTTTGTTTCCAGAAAAATCAATTCCCCACACTATTCCCCACAAACTTAAAGTAAATCAAGTTTAGATGTTAAACCATTTCTTTAGCTCAAAATCACCGAAATGGTGTCAGACCAAGATATTGTTGTATCTGCAGAATATAAGTCCAAAATCACTCTTACTTTACTGCTTAATGTATGTTTCTTAAACCACTCATTCTAACTCCCAAATAGGACGTTTAAGCCCTATATTAGGGGCTTTTTTGAAGACATTTTTTTGTTTTATCAAGACGTTAACGTGGCTCGACCCCAAACCTCCTTCTGATATCTGTGGCAAAAAAAGAGGTGATCCATGTATTTTCCGAATAAATATAAACATTTTGCATTCGACTGCTGGGTCTGGACGTGGTATACAAAATCAGTTTTTCTTTCAAGCAATTCCCGAAAAGGAACACAGAAACTAATATTAAGGAAAGACAATGCCGATATTCAGTTTTCTTGCCTACCCTGAAAAAAACATGAAAGATCAGTTGGTCCAGGATCTTTTCCATATGGACTATTGTGAAGTAAAACCGTCTGAGAACCAGGACGTTTTGATCCTGTTGACAGATACTCCTGATGAAGAGACCCAAAAACGTCTGATAGACACCATCAAGGAGTTGAAATCCCTGCAGGCATTGAGCATGACCTTTGGACATACAGATTTGTAAAAAAATATACTTACCTACAAAAGGAGCGGTAAATGACAATTACCAGAAGAGATTTTATCAGGTCTATGGCTTTAAACAGTGCAGCTGTGGCTGCGACAACTCTGTTTCCGGGAATCAGTTTTGCCGGCTGGAAACCCAATGATCTTTCTACCGATTCCATTGTTTGGAGCAAAACCCCGTGCCGGTTCTGCGGGACCGGGTGCAGCCTTCTTGTGGGCGTTTCAGGAGACCGGGCAGTTGCGGTAAAGGGAGATCCAAATTCTTCCGTTAATAAGGGGCTGTGCTGTGTCAAGGGTTATCATTGTGTACAGATTCTGTATGGCAAGGACCGGTTTAAAACAGCCTATGTCAGAAAAAACGGCAAATTGGTTCCCACCCCCATAGAAGAGGCACTGGATCTGGTGGCCAGTAAGATGAAATCATCTATTAAAAAAAACGGCAAGGATTCCGTGTCCATCTATGGGTCAGGCCAATGGTCGGTTGCTGACGGATATACTGCCTCAAAATTTTTCAAGGGGTGCATCGGAACCAATAATGTTGAAGCCAATGCCCGACTCTGCATGGCCAGTGCAGTAACAGGCTGCCTTACCACCTTCGGTCTGGATGAACCCATGGGGTGCTATGAAGACATTGACAATGCCGATGTCTTTATTACCTGGGGAAATAACATGGCTGAAATGCATCCGGTACTGTTCTCCAGGATGCTGGCGAACCGGAAATCAAAGACCGATGTCCGGATTATCGATTTGACCACCCGCTCCACGCGGTCCAGCCTGGCTGCAGACAAGTCCATTCTGTTCAATCCCCAGTCAGATCTGGCCATTGCCAATGCCATCTGTTATGAAATTATAAAAAATAACTGGGTGAATCAGGATTTTGTCACAAAGCATGTCTCGTTTCATAAAGGGAAAACCAATATCGGTTATGGCACAGAAGATCACTTTGCCTTTTCTGACAAAGCTGAAACGGTTGATTTTGAGGCTTATAAAACTTTTCTTGCAGACTATACTCCTGAAATGGCAGAGAAAATTTCCGGCGTGTCTGCCGAAGACATCAAATACCTGGCTGCCCTTTACGGAGATCCGGGTAAACGGGTGACCTCCTTCTGGACCATGGGGATGAACCAGCACACAAGAGGCACCTGGATTAATAACCTGGTGTATAATATTCACCTTCTGACCGGCAAGATTTCCACACCGGGCAACAGTCCTTTTTCCCTCACGGGTCAGCCCAGTGCCTGCGGTACGGTAAGAGAAGTCGGGACCCTGACCCATAAACTTCCCCATGGTGTGGTGATGAATGAGAAAGACCGAAAAATGGCGGCAGATATCTGGGGGGTTCCGGTGAGCAATATCGACCCTAAACCCACCTATCATACCGTTGAAATGTTCCGGGCCCTGGACCGGGGCGACATCAAATTCATGTGGATACAGGTCACCAACCCCATGGTCACCATGCCCAACCTGGCCCGGTACCGTGACGGGGCTAAAAAAGACGGTCGGTTCATTGTTGTGTCGGAAATATATCCCACGCCCACGTCCGATGTGGCAGACGTCATCCTGCCGTCCGCCCTGTGGGTGGAAAGAGAAGGGTTTTTCGGAAATTCCGAAAGACGGACCCAGCACAATGCCCAATTAGTACCCAAACCAGGAGAAGCCATGTGCATCACCTGGCAGCTCATACAGGTGGCACGGCGCATGGGGTTTGAAAAGCAGTTCCCCTGAAAACAGGAGTCCTATATAGAAGACATCTGGAATGAGTACACACGCTTCCATGACAGCCCCT
>JABHLN010000130.1 GCA_018693105.1 Desulfobacterales bacterium
CAGTATGTCGAGCGTCTGACCAAACGCTATAACGCAGTAGATGGAGACTTTTTACGACGCCATCAAAAAAAATCATTTGTGTCTTCTGCAAGGTCTTGAAACATTTCCCCCCAGATTTTATGCAAATAACTGATAAACATTAAAAGAAAAGGCCCTGTGCACAGAGCAAGCACAATCTCAACAATTGTATTTCTAACATCTATGGACGAAAATTTTATTTCGGGGTATAAAACTGCAATTACAGAGAAATAAACAAGATTCTCAACCAAAACACCTGAAGCAATTATGAACGGCCATTGAACTACATTCCCGGCATGCAAATATTTTACAAGCCATCTGGAGCACGCGTAAAGCCAGAAATATGTTGTGGAGTATAACCCGAAAGGTCCTCCTGACATGGCATCCATCACAAAGCCAAGGAATATTATTGTAGGCAGACCTTCGGAAAAAGGCCTGAAAAGCCCAAGGTAAAAAACAATCAGAATTTGCAGGTCATATAAATGGATAAAGAAAAAGAAGTCCGACAAGATCGTTGTCTTAATTACTAAAAGAAAAAGGCATATAAGAAAATAAAATAGATAGGTCATCAGTCACCCATAAATTCATGCACAGGCGGGTTCAAAACAACAAGTACCTCTTCAAGTTTTTCAAAATCAACATACGGTGACACAATAACATCCTGAAAAATACCTGCGTTTCTTTTTATAACACTAGAAACATGCCCTATACGCATCCCTTTCGGATAAACACCATCAAGACCTGATGTTATCACAATATCACCAACTTTCACCTCATCTTTACGCAGGACATACTCAAAAATACATGCACCTGTATATTTCCCTTTTACAATACCACGTGCCCTTGACTCCTGAATCAGGCCATCTACCGCACTATTTCTATCCATTATAAGGAGAACCTTGGAATAATTCGGTGAAACTTCTGCAACCTGGCCGACAATTCCCTCAGGAACAAGTACCGGCAACCCTTTTTCAACTCCTTCTGTACTTCCTTTATCAATAATAATAGTTCTAAACCATGAGGAAGTATACTTACCAACAACTTCAGCAGCTACAATTTTCTTTGCAACTATTTTCTGGAAATCAAGTAAATTTCGAAGGCGATAATTGGAAAGTTCTATTTCCTTAAAGAGGTTATTACGCTCGGCAGCAAGGCTCAATTCCTTCTTGAGCCTATCATTATCTTTTGCAGTTTTTACAAGAAAGAAGTAATGATTCCAAAGCCCCTTCCCGTAATTAACGGAACCGGTAACAATTTTCTGAAACGGAACCACCAGGGGATATACAATACGCCCTGCACCGGGGGAAGGTGAACGTGACCAGCTGTTAAGTGAAAGAAGAATGACATTAACAGCAATAAAAACAATCACGCCGACTATCATCACCGCTTTTTTTGAAAACATTGAGTTATTTAATCATAACTTGTTTGAGGATTTCAATACTGTCAAGCGCCTTGCCGGAACCAAGTGTCACTGTTTCAAGTGGGTTTTCAGTTACTGTTATCGGCAGTCCGCTCTCGGCTCTAAGAAGTTTGTCAAGATTTTTAAGAAGTGCTCCTCCACCGGTTAAAACTATTCCGCTGTCAACTATGTCTGCAGCAAGCTCTGGTGGGGTCTGCTCAAGAGCAATTTTTACTGTTTCGACGATTGCATCTATCTGCTCAGAGATGGCAACTCGTATTTCCTCAGAGTCAATTGCAAGAATTTTGGGAATCCCGGAAACAAGGTCTCGACCTTTCACTTCTATTGTCTCAAGGTTCTGGACATCGGGGTATGCGTTTCCTATGGTTGTTTTAATTATTTCTGCTGTTCTTTCACCGATAAGAAGATTATATTTCCTCTTTATATACTGCATAATCGCAGAATCCATTTTATCACCGGCCACCCTTAAAGATCTGCTGTAAACAATCCCTGCAAGTGAGATGACGGCAACTTCAGTAGTCCCGCCGCCGATGTCAACAACCATATTACATGTAGGCTCGGTTATAGGAAGACCTGCTCCGATAGCAGCGGCCATAGGTTCTTCCAATAAAAATACTTCACGAGCTCCAGCAGATTCTGCAGATTCCTTTACAGCTCGTTTTTCAACCTGAGTTATCCCGGAAGGAACTGCGATTATAATTCTGGGTCTAACAAACTTACGTCTGCCGTGAACCTTTCTGATAAAATGGCTTAACATTGCCTCGGTAACTTCAAAATCGGCAATAACACCATCTCGCATAGGACGAATAGCAACAATATTTCCAGGGGTTCTTCCGAGCATGTTTTTTGCTTCGGTTCCAACTGCAAGAACCCGGTTCTTCATTCTTCCGTCAAGTCTTACTGCAACCACTGACGGTTCACTCAAAACAATCCCCTTGCCTTTCACATAAACAAGGGTATTTGCAGTACCAAGATCTATAGCCAGATCATTAGAGAATACACCTAGAATCGAATCTAAGAATATATTCATGGATCCTCATTTCCGCACAAAACAAGTGCACATTTAATTTAAACCCAATTTAAAATAGTCAATATGGGTATGGTTAGATAATAAAAAATATCCGAAATATAACAAACTGTTCTAATACCTGTTTTTTTATAAGAATCCGCTACCAGAAATACCGTCGCATTACAAGGAGAAAATGTTATAAACTCTGCCTTTTAATATATATTATTAAAGTTTGACCTAAAGGAAACATTTCGCAGCAGCATCATGGATTACCGGCCTGAATGCTCTGATATTTTCATTTTCCCGGTCAGGATGAACCCTGTTAGTTAAAAGTATAACGACAAATTGTTTTTCAAGGTCCATCCAGAACGATGTCCCTGTATAACCTAAATGACCGACAGTATTGTTAGAAAAAAAATTGCCGCAACTTGAATCAGGGAAAGAAGGTGCGTCAAATCCAAGGGCCCGGCCTGTCTTCTCGTCAACCTCAAGAAACTCACGTACAAGATCCGCTCTAAAAACATGATTATCCGAACGTTCGTAATATGCAGATAAAAGTTCTGAAAGAAGAGAATGAACACTCATGGCCGTACCGAAAAGCCCGGCATGCCCTCCTACCCCTCCTGATGCGAAAGCATTATCATCATGCACAACACCTTCCACGAGAAAATTTCGCCACTTGCACTGTTCTGTTGCCGCAAATTTCCCCTTATAGTTTTCGTAATGGCTTTCAGGTGAATCTATATCAACAAAAAAAAGATCGTTTATGCCAAGTGGTTTGTATATCTCATCATGAACAAAGTAATCCAGCCTTCTACCTGACAGAATTTCAACAACCCATTCTAAAATCATGAAACCAAGGTCACTGTATACAGTTTTTGTCCCAATATCATATTCAAGTTCTTCTTCTAAAAGAAGTTCTCTTAAAGCCTTTTTCCTGATACCGGGGGGAAGATCGATTATTCTTTTATAATACTCCCTGTAATCAGGAAAACCTGAATTATGATGGAGAAGATTTTTTACTAAAATTTTCCCCTTTTCGTTTTCTGCAAGCTCGGGAAAAAGCGAACCAAGATTTTGTGAAAGATCAAGTTTTTTCTGTTCCACAAGCTTCATTAATGCCATTGTTGTGGCGAGTGGTTTTGTAAGGGATGCAAGGTCAAAAACCATGTCTCTTGTCATTTCCCGCCTGGAAAAAATATTGGCATAACCAAATGCCTCAAAAAAACATATCCTGCCTTCTTTTGAAACCAGGAGAGCACCACCCGGGAAAACATTTTCCTTTACAGCCTCAAGCATGAGGTTATTTAGCTGTTTAATTGTTACCATGAGATATATTTTTTCAAGATCATCTTTTCAAAATCATCCAAGATCATCAAAGACAGTTATGTGTTATTATCAAAAAAAGTCTATGACTCTTTTATCAGCATCAAGAGCAGCTATTGCACCTACTGGAATTACAATATTTCTGTTCCCGTGGCCGACCTCTAACCCTGCAAAAATCGGTATATCATCATTTTTAAAAATATAGCCAATAAGGGTGCAGATCTCATTAAAATCACCACAGTCTTCAAAATCACCCAGAGCTATTCCGGCAACACCATTAAAACAACCTGCAAGCTTCATCTGTGTAAGCATCCTGTCTATACGATACAATGCTTCACCTGTATCTTCTAAAAAAACAATATGGTCTTTATAAGAGGGAGCATATTCAGTTCCTACAAGATGGCACAATGTAGAAAGATTACCCCCGGATATAGTGCCCCTTGCTCTTCCGGGCTTGATGGTTCTTCCTTTTTCGGCAGAAACCCTGCCCTGAACCCCTGATAATAATGCCCGCTGCAATGCTTCTTTTGAGATATCATCAGCATCGGCAAGTGTTGCTACCATAGGCCCGTGAAAAGTAACAAAACCGCATTGTTGACAGAAAACCGTCAATAAAGCTGATATGTCGCTGAATCCAATAAAAAACTTTGGGTTTTTACGCACAAGGTCAAGATTAATATAAGGAAGCATCCTTATGGAACCAAATCCCCCCCTGACACACATTACAGCACTGATTGTACTATCTGCAAAAAGACTGTTAATAACATCCGCCCGAAATTCATCAGAACCGGCAAGATATTTTTCCTCCTTAAACAGGCCTTCAGGAATATACACCTTAAATCCCATTTCCTCCAAAACCTTTATTCCCGAATTGAAAAGATTCTTATCTACAGGGCTCGCAGGAGCAGCTACACCTATCCTGTCTCCAGAAGAAAGTAGTGGCGGAAATTTGTGTTCAACTCTATTATTTTCCATATTCATTTTTGAAAATCTTTGTCTTTCACTGCTTGACATAAAATCGTTAAAATGCTAATTTCCCAAACTGTGTCGGGGCGTAGCGCAGCCTGGTAGCGCACTTGGATGGGGTCCAAGGGGTCGGAAGTTCAAATCTTCTCGCCCCGACCAAAAAAACAATAAAAATAGGTACTTGCTTGCAGGTGCCTTTTTTGTTTTTAGAGCAAATTTCAATTTCATCCTGTTTTACGTCCATATTGGACACAAAAGTGGACAAAAATCTGATGTTTAATTCCCTCTCCCCCAGCTTACACAGTATTTGGCTTTTAATTATATGTCGGATTAGAACGTAATGAGGTATAGTCTGTCAAGGAAATTGTCATAGTTACTCATAATAACACTAAGTTATTATTTGCTATCCAGTTTTAACGCATTAAACCTACATGGCAGAATCTATAAGATTTGAATGAGTAGTATTGTTGTGGCTTATTCAACTCACGGATTGTGGTTAGTATGTTATGGTTTTATATTACCTTGATATATGCAAGAT
>JABHLN010000131.1 GCA_018693105.1 Desulfobacterales bacterium
TATTATAACTGATGGCTAAGTAAAAAGTCAACTTGGGATGGCAAAGTAAAAAGTTCAAGATCAAGGCGTCGCAAATTCCGAGGAATGAGGCTTACTTATCGTACGCCGCAGTGACCCCGCCATGGCGGGAAAGCGCAACGCAGATATTGGACTTTTTACGACGCCATCAATAATAAAACGGAAAACTGTTATGACACGAATATGTGTAATAGACGGACAGGGAGGCGGAATAGGAAGCGCAGTAATTAAAAGGCTGAAAGAATTATTTGGCGAAGCTTTTGAAATCATAGCCTTAGGGACCAATGCAATTGCAACAGCACAAATGTTAAAAGCCCGTGCAAACCGTGGTGCATCGGGGGAAAATGCTATCATTCAAACCACAAAAAATGTTGATGTTATTATCGGCCCGATCAGCATAATAATGGCACATGCCATGCTTGGCGAAATAACTCCTTCAATTGCCGAAGCTGTTGCATCAAGCCCTGCTAAGAAGATTCTTTTCCCCCTCTCCCAGGAAAACATTGAGCTTGTTGGAATAAAATCGGCACCTTTGCCTCATCTTATAGATGAGTTAATTGAAAAGCATCTTAAAAACTAATAAAACCAATCAAACTATTTTTAAAAGGAATTTATATTATGTGTGAAGCAAATGCATACCTTATTGAAGGCAAAGAAAAAAAACTCATTATGGAGGCTGTAGATACTGTTGAACCGGATGGGGACGGAGTAAGACTGATAAGTATATTTGGTGATCAGAAGTTTCTTAATGCCAACATTCATTCTCTTTCACTTGTTGACCATAACATCCTTCTTGTAGGAAAAGAGTGATATATACTATTCACAGTATATATATAATTACAGAACCATTGCAGCAACTTTGAAATGAATATAATTATCGCCAAAACAGCAGGCTTTTGTATGGGTGTCAGGAGAGCCGTCGAAATGGTTCTGGATGCATCAAACAAGAGTGAAGATCCCATATGCACATACGGACCTCTTATCCATAACCCTCAGGTTCTTGGTCTTCTGGAAGAAAAAGGTATTTGCGCAATCAACGAAATACCGGATAAAGGCCACGGCACTATTCTCATAAGAGCCCACGGAGTACCGCCTGATGCAAAAAAATGCCTTGAGGAGGCCGGTTTTTCAGTCAAAGATGCCACATGTCCCCGTGTAATAAAAGTCCAGACTATTATAAAAAAACATTCGGAAAAAGGTTACGCTGTAATAATAATAGGTGATAACGACCACCCGGAGGTTATCGGCCTGCTTGGCTTTGCCGGTGAAAACGGTTATATTGTGGACAACATTGAAAAGCTTGAATCTCTCCCGAAATTTGAAAAAGCGATCATTGTTGCCCAGACAACACAGAATACTCTTTTTTTTGAAGAAGTAAAGAAATGGGTAATTGAAAACCGTCCCGAGTATAAAATCTTCAACACTATTTGTGATTCAACTGCAAAAAGACAGGCGGAGATAATAAGTATAGCAGAATCAGCAGATACATTAATAGTTGTAGGAGGCAAAAACAGTGGAAATACACAAAGACTTGCAGAAATGGCTGGTAATACCGGGAAACCTACCTTCCATATTGAAAATGCCTCAGAACTAAGTGAAGAAGCAATATCAAATGCGCGTTCGATCGGAATAACAGCCGGTGCTTCAACCCCTAACTGGGTAATGAAAAAGGTTTATCAGAAACTTGAAACTTTCCCGGCTAAAAGAAAACTTAATTGGCGCAAATTACTTTTTGCCATACAACAGCCTCTTCTTCTGACAAATATCTATGTAGCTATAGGTGCAGGATCACTTTCATATGCCTGTTCAAGGCTTCAGGGTATAAATTATAATTTTTCTCACATTCTAATTGCCATGCTTTATATATTATCAATGCATACCATCAATAATATTACAGCAGGAAAATCACACCATTACAATGACCCTGAAAGGGCTGATTTTTATAGCCGCAACGGTTTATTCCTTGTTGCCATGGCAATAGTTGCAGGCATAGCCAGTCTTATCACCTCATATTCTCTTGGTAAAATACCATTTCTTATTTTCCTGACCATGTATGTACTTGGCCTTTTGTATAATATGAAGCTTTTCCCCAAGGGCTTTTTCAAATTCAGATACCAGAGTCTGAATGAAATTCCCGGCTCAAAAACTATACTCGTAGCAGTCGCATGGGGAGTTGTAACAACAGTATTCCCGGCCTTTTCGGAATCGGGCCAAATAAATTATTTAAGTACAGCTCTGGTTTTCATATGGGCGACAGGCATTGTATTCGTAAGAACGGCTTTTTTCGATATACTTGACATGCAGGGAGATAGAATAGTAGGCAAAGAAACCATTCCTATCTTTCTTGGGGAAAAAACGACAAAACTGCTCCTCAAAATAATATTGAGCATACTTCTAATAATAATGATATCAGCAAGTGCCTTAAACCTGGTTTCATCTCTTGGATTTGCACTCGGTCTTTACCCTGTTTTCATGTTTATTGTTTTCTCCGCTTATGAAAAAGGATATGTGCATCACGGATTTATGCTGGAGTTGTTAATAGAAACACATCTGGTACTTGCAGGAGTTATCACTCTTATCTGGTCAGCCTCATGGCCGTAAAACTTTGATCAGTTTACCCCCCCTTTTTCCATGCTGCAGGTTCTGTTCCGGCAATTAATCTTTCGATATTATCTTTATGACGAATAATAATCAGAACCGTTATCACAAGGGCACAGCCGGTTACTGTAAAAGATCGCGAAAAAATATAGACAGCTATTGGAAGGACTAATGCTCCTGATAATGACCCGGCAGAAACACGTCTGCTTAGGCATACAACAATTATAAAAACAATAAGTGCGGTCAGCAATGCCTTGGGGCAAAGCACCATAAAACATCCAGCGGCAGTTGCCACACCTTTTCCGCCGTCTTTGAATTTAAGAAAAACCGGATAAAGATGACCTGAAAAAGCGGCAAGAGCCACCATGGAAATAAAAATATAATGATTATAACCTGAAAGCCCTGATATATTGACCGCAATATAAACCGGGACAACTCCTTTCAGCATATCTCCTGTAAGAGTGAATATCCCAAGTGTTTTGCCCGCAACACGACCCACATTAGTTGCCCCTATATTCCCGCTCCCATTTTTTCTTATATCCTCACCGGAATAAAACGACTTTGTAAGAACTAATCCGAAAGGTATTGATCCAATAAGGTATGCGAATAAAAAAATAGTGATCAGTTTTGCAATTTCCAAAATTTCCATATAGAATAACCCGGAAAAAATATGATAAAAAAGTCTGTGTTATAAAAAGGATATAAAAGTACTGAAAAAAATTATCAAGTTTAATATAAAAAAGTAATGGAACCTGTAACAATCCCCATAGAAGATGTCCTTGACCTCCACAATTTTAAACCCGGAGATGTGCCGGACCTGCTTAATGAATACTTTATAGCATGTATTGAAAAAGGCATCTTTTCTGTTCGTATTATTCATGGTAAAGGCAAAGGCATATTAAAACAAAATGTCCGGAAAGCTTTAAAGAAAAATATTCTTGTTGAATCATTCCGGGAAGCACCTCCTGAATCAGGCGGATGGGGTGCAACCATGGTTAAATTAAAAGGTGAAATTGAAATACAATACTAATAAATATGAAAAATAAAATCAATCAGATAGAGCTATTAGCACCCGCAGGAAATTTTGAAAAGCTTGAGATAGCAATACATTACGGAGCGGATGCAGTTTATATTGCAGGTAAGAATTTTTCCTTAAGAAACTTTTCCGGAAATTTCACATTGCCGGAAATGGAAAAAGCCGTTCAATATGCCCATGATCATGGCCGTAAGGTTTATGTGGCGTGTAATATTTATTCAAGAAATTCTGAACAGAGTGAAATTTCGGATTACCTTAAAGAATTAAATAAAATTTGTCCTGATGCTGTAATAATTGCAGACCCCGGGATATTGATTGAAGCACGTGAAACTTTACCCGATATACCTATACATCTCAGTACCCAGGTAAATACAACGAATTACAACAGCGGCCTGTTCTGGGAAAATAATGGGATCAAGCGAATTAATGTTGCAAGGGAACTGCCTATAGAAGACATAAAGGAGATTGCCTCACGCTGCTCTATTGAGGTCGAATCCTTTGTACATGGAGCAATGTGCATATCATACTCAGGAAGATGTCTTCTCAGCAGCTTTATGACTAACCGCGACAGTAACCGTGGTATGTGTTCCCATCCCTGCAGATGGAAATATTCAGTTGTTGAGGAATTGAGGCCGAATGAATACATGCCGATATTTGAAGATGATTATGGATCTTATATTTTCAATTCAAAAGACCTGTGTATGATAGAACATATCCCTGAAATGATTGAAGCAGGGATATCTTCGCTTAAAATTGAAGGAAGGATGAAGGGTATTAATTATGTTGCATCGGCTGTAAAAGTTTACAGGGAAGCGATAGATTCCTACTTTGCAGATCCTTTAAATTATAAAGTAAAAGATGAATGGATAGAAGAACTGGCAAATATCAATAATCGTGGATACAGTACAGGGTTTTATCTTGGCAAACCGGATGAGATCACGCCAGACTACACAAAACATTCCCCCCCTGTAGTTCATACTTTTATAGGGAAAGTTATCAGCAGGGCCGGTGAAAACTGCTCATATATTGAAGTTAGAAACAAGATTTTCAAAGGAGACACCATTGAAGTTTTGTCAAAGAAAGGGCCGGCAATAAATGATAAAATAATCGATATTCTGATTGAGGATGATCAGTCAGCTGATTTTGCCCAGCCGGGTAGTTTTGTTCACATAAAACATAATGGGACTTTTTCACCAAATGACTTGATAAGAAGGAGAGATGTAAATAAAGTATAATCAAATTGAGACCCTTGCATAACATCCCTTTTTGCCCAATTTATGCGTCAGGCCTCAAATTCTAATTTGATGTTTTCAGAATCAATATAAACTTAAAAATATAACGGATGGATAAATATAAGGACTTGATATGAGAGGATATATACAGGTTTACACTGGAAACGGTAAAGGAAAAACCACTGCGGCATTGGGGCTGTCTATAAGAGCTGCCGGAGCCGGTTTGAAAGTTTTTATCATACAATTTATGAAAATGGGCGATTACAGTGAAATCAAGGCCCTGCAAAAATTCCCGGACCAGATAACTATAGAACAATATGGAAAAGGTAAATTTGTAAAGGGTAAACCTTCCCGGGAAGATATTGATG
>JABHLN010000132.1 GCA_018693105.1 Desulfobacterales bacterium
TTCACACCTGGCCAAAAGCCATGCCTTGTATATGAAGATTTTTACTTAGCCATCGGTTATACTTTTTACAGTTTCATCTTCTTTGGAAAAAAACAGAAAATATTTCACGGTCATCTTATGTGAATTATTTCAACAGGATGCTATGGCCACCACCGCCAGACCCAAAGCTTCACCCACTCTCGAAAATCCCTGGTCAAGATAGAAAAGAGATTTCTACGATCGACAATTATCTTGCCTATACCTTCCATGCCCGGTCGAAAACGCTGGGAAATGACCTCGGGTTTGGCCTCTACGCGGAAGTAATTCAAACCTTCCTTCGCTGTGGAAATGGGAGTGATTTTTCCAATAACAAAGTCAATATGTTCATTCGGCAACGCAGACAAAACCACAACACCGCGTTGGTTTACTTTTACATCGGCAATTCTGCGTTCATCAACTTCTAAAATAATTCTATAAGCATCCAGTGGGGCAACTTCAAAAAGGATCTCCCCTTTTTCTACAGATCCGCCAAGTCTCTGGCGTAAATCTCCGCTGAGCACAATTCCTTTAAAAGGTGCTATGATACGTGTTCTATTCAACTGACTTTCTACAAGCCGTAGCTGGGCGGCAACCTGATCCAGTTGGGCTTTAATGATTTTGGCTTCAGCCCGATTGTGTTTCGCTATTGCTTCACTGTACTGCCGCTTATATTGTGTGTGTTTACTCAACCAGTTGAGTCTTTCAAGCTGGAGGTCACGGTCGTCCAGGGCACACATGAACGCCCCGCTCTCAACTATATCACCAGCACGTACTTTTTCCTCTTTGACGAACCCGTTAATAGGCGCTACTACCACACGCCTGATGGCACCTTCTAAAATAGTATCGGCAGATATTTTGTAGTCACCTTTTTTAAAACTGAAAAAAGCAATCAATATAACTATGACTGCAATCAGTATTTTTCTTCCCCCGTATCGTGGTCCAAAAAACTTCACTGACTGGTCTTTTATCGTATCCCATGCTTTTAGAATCAACGGCCGATCATTTTGGCGCTTAACCTCCAGAACAGGAAACAACAAGGAACCGATACTGCGGCAGAATTCGGCATCTTCTTCTGTAAACGCCTGCCGTAGAGAGCCTGCACCACTGTTAAATTCTGTGTCTCCTTCTGAAAAAGACTGCAGCCCGGGCCGTTCCAGGGACAGGGCCCCGTGATATTTCTCATCGGCATAAAAAGGCATCGTCAGGATCGCTCCAGCACCATGCTGCTTAGCAAGGTTCTCGTGGTCTCGAACAATATTCACTTTCCCTTCAGCAGGAAGCGGATAGAATATCTCTTTCCGTTGAGCAATCGCTTCATCCATCGCCATCCCGATTGCACTAATCAGGTTCATCTGCTTTTCAACCCCTGAGCTATGAGATATAGCCTGAATTCGTGCATGTTTTTTATGCATAAACGCCAGGCTGACCCTATCACATTCGAGGTTCATCGCCATCTCGGTAACAAAGGCCATGCTGGCTCCTTCAAAGGTTTTTTCTGAGAGCACATCCGCCAGAATCCCCACGGCTGATTTCAACCGGGTTAATGATAGCTCATTTTCCATAACCCGCCGCCGCTGCAGCAAAAGTTCTATCCATGAAGAACCCCATTGGAGGTTTTCCATAAAGGATTTCAATTGAGCCTCTGATTCAGCCGATACCTCTAAAGCAATGATACCATGCATACTATCTTCAATCAGAACAGGGTAAGCAACACCATACCGAGGAGGTCTGTATGATAGATTACCATTGGACTCCTCAAGTTCAACCAGCAGACCACACTGTTCCTTGAGAACACGCTCAGAAATTTCTGAAAGACGCTCAGGATCTTCTCCTTCTTCAGGCCATTTGGCCACCGGAGTGAACGATTCGGTTTCAGGATGTTTTAATACAAGGATGCCTTGAATTACGTTGGAAATGAAAGCACATTGAAGTGTAAGCCAGTGCCGACAATATTCATCCTGACTCCCGGCATTGGCAAAATTAGCCCATAAAGCAGGATCAATGTGAGGTGAGCCTTTTTCAGCTCTATCTATCATATTATGCTCCACTCACAACACCTTCCATCTCTATCAACAACCAAAAGTTTTGATGACCTTTCAACGGTCAATAGAAATAAACAAAAAACCATCTCAAAGATGGATAAATTGTAAAGATTTTCCTGATTTGTCAAGGAATCTAATCACATGAATACTTCATAACTTATTAAAACCATTTTTGAAACGGATTATATACTATAATTGGTAATAATTAAAGGGAAAGCGGCAAAAAAAAAGCATATGCCCCCCAGCTTCATTTCATTCCATTTTTCTCAATAATGAGGTCCTATCTTGAAAAATAAAATGCTGGGAAAGGGGCTATATGCTATAATATAGAAAAACATCCGGCGACCATGGCCAAAGGTTTCCGGCCGCCGGGTATTTTATCTGGTTTTTATTCCGTATCAAGTTTTCCAAAACGGGCTTCATACTGACCGATAATGTTATTCAGTAAAAGCGACATTCTCTTCGCGGCGAATGGACTGAGAATCATACGATTACTTAACAATATCGCAAGCTCCTGCTGCCCTGTATGCCAGGTTTGATTGGTACCGAAAAGTAGTGTAACCTCTTCCCTTGTACTGGAAATATTGCAAACATTTGCATATGTACTTTCCATATTTGTGTCATCCCATCGAACAGTTCTTTCAAGTGGCTCTTCACCGGTTGCTTCTGCAGGTTTTTCAGCGTCAATAGCTCCTTTGCTCTCATCTTTTTTTACCATGAAACCTCCTGATTGTTATGTTGTTGTATAAAACCTATTTAATAGTTTGACCTGTCTTTATGTGTTTATATGATTTCGTCGACGTTCAACCTCTTTTTACTTAGTCATCCACCCTCATCGCATCGAATCATTACATTTTGAAAACCATTATTTACTATAGCTACGTCAATAACTTCAGTCAATATGTAAAACCTCTATATTCTATTTTAGCTCCCTATTACTTTAATTTTTATTTTCATGACCACTAATTCTCTTTTTGATGAATTCCAGTAGCTGAAAGCTATTCTTTGGAGCTTCTTCCCGCCCTATCCATGAATCGCTGTCATGACCATTGTTTTGGAAACTTCCGCCATCCCAACGCTTAAAACGTCTCGAATCCTTGTCTTCATCCAGCTTCCGGAACGCATTTCGAGTTAAAATAGTCGGCTTGTCTTTTAATGACCTTGAAGATGTCAAGCCCCAGCCTGCCAGGCTCGCAACAACAGAATTCAACTTGATCTCCCCAAAGGAACTGTCATTTTCTTCAGGCAATGTTTTTATTATTTCACCATCAGGTGTCGTAGTTATGACCGTCCCGTCAGGCAGAGTTTTGATAGTGGTACCATCCGGCAGGATTTCAATCATTGTGCCGTCAGGAAACTTTGTCATTGTTGCTCCATCAGGATCGGTGGTGACAGTTGTTCCATCCGTATGCTTAAAGACGACCCTACCGTCAGGTTTAATGATTTCAATATTACCATCTGAAAATCTCTTTTCTATGGAACCATCCGGTAGAAGCGTAGTCGATATAACACCGTCCTCCATCGAGCCGGCAATTGCATAGATGCCATGAGTGCCGATTTGGGTAAAGTCACCCGGTAAGTCTGTAACACCGATTGCAGCCGTGAAAATTATCCCGGATTCAATTATGGCAAACTGTCCGCTCTCTACAACACCTGTTTCAACATCAAAATCACCAGTAGCTCCCAAAACCATGGTATTGTTATTAAATACCGGGTTGCCGAATAGCTGGTCAATAGGCGGATACATTTCCACAATTTGGCCGTCTATAATAATAACCCTGCCATATACTCCAATGAGTGCATCCGTTGGAAATTCACCAACACCAGTATCGAGGCCCTCTCCACTGAATAGAATATCCGTGCCGGAACCACCGTCAAGATGATCATCACCGCCGCCAATACTTAGTATAGATTCAAGTTTACGTGGCTGTCCATCTACATAACTTAAAATACCATTGTCACCGACAAGTATATCAGAACCCGTATCGCCAAACAGGGTATCTTCGGACGCACCTCCCATAAGAATGTCATTTCCACCATCCCCGAAAAGTGTGTCGCTATCGCCAATATCCGGAGTAAAGCTTATAAGGCTTAAAGGCAACCCGGCTGACAGGGTCATCAGGCCGTTGTCACCCATAAGGATGTCATCTTCGCCGCCACCAACGATTGTATCACTCCCAAGACCTCCGAATACGATGTCGTTACCATCACCGGCATCTATTTCGTCATTTCCGGCGGTAGACACCTCAGTATCAGTGCTTACAACCATTGACATGAGGCTGTCTGTATAGACAATTTCACCGTTGTCACCGAGAACCGTGTCATCACCCGATCCGCTTATCAGATGATCGTCACCCTTTCCGCCAAGAACAGCATCAGAACCCCCGTCTGCAAATATAAAGTCATCACTGCCTAAGGACGGGTCGGTGGTTTCTATACCGGTCAAAGTACTGGAAGTGCCGGTCGGGTCCACTGTAAACTGGGCGGAGCCACTGTCTCCGATAATAATGTCATCACCCGTATCAGTGCCGGAAGGTATAGGATCGCCGGTCACAGGATCAATGATCATGTTAATATAGTCACTGCCTAAACCACCAAGTACTACATCATCTCCGTCACCTGTCAGGATTACATCATCCCCGCCGGTATCAGGCGTCGTTGTACTGACCTCTGTTAGCTGGCCGGTTGCCGCATCAAAATCAGCAACACCGTTATCACCCACTACGATATCGGCTCCCTGATCGGTACCCGCATCAATAAAGTCGCTGCCGCTGCCGCCAAGAACCGTGTCAGAACCGTCTGAAGCAAAGATAAAATCATCTCCTCCAAACTCGGGATCACCGGTCTCTATATGGGTAAGGACACTGTCTCCGCCTGTTGTATCAAACAGGGCTGAACCGTTATCACCAACGATAACATCATCACCGGTATCTGTACCTATGGGATCACCCGTAACAGGATCTATATTTACATAGTCGCTGCCAAAACCGCCTATGACAACATCATCTCCGTCACCTGTCAGGATTACATCATCACCACCGGTGCCGGGTACCGTGGTTGCAATATCTGTAATAAGACCGGTATCGGTAAAGTTTACGACTCCGTTATCACCCACTACGATGTCGGCTCCCTGGTCGG
>JABHLN010000133.1 GCA_018693105.1 Desulfobacterales bacterium
GGTGAAACACCGGGATCAGATATCTGGGAAAAAGCTATGGAGGTACGTAAAAACCTCCCGGACCTTAAAGCTGTTGTACGGGTTATGGGACCGAGTGATGAAAAGAACGGAATATACGGTTTTGAAGAAATGCTTCCCCGTTATAATGGAGACAGCCTTGATTCCGGCAGAAAAATTGACCCCTATGATATAGCTTCTCTCTACCATACAGGCGGAACCACGGGAACACCGAAACTTGCCCCCCATACCCATTATCATGAAGCTGCAATGACATATATAATGAGTGCAACTTCGGAGCTGTTCAAAGGAGATGCCATTTTGTGCGGACTTCCGTTGTTTCATGTAAACGGAACCATGGTTACAGGCGCCATGCCTTTTTCCATGGGTGCCCATGTTGTTATTATGACGGCAATGGGATATCGCGACCCCCAAGTTATGATGAATTTTTTCAAGATCATTGAACACTACCGCGCGGTAACTTTCTCAGGTGTTCCGACTATTCTGTCTGTATTAATGGATATCCCTTTAGACGGTGCGGATATCTCCTCTCTTCGATATGCTCTTTGCGGGGCAGCACCTCTTTCCGTGGATCTGGTAAAACGGTTTGAAGATAAAACCGGCCTGAAAATCCTTGAAGGATACGGCCTTACAGAAGGAACAACCGGATCATCCGGTAACCCATATAACGGCGAAAGAAAAGTTGGTTCTATTGGAATCCGGATCATGTATCAGGATATGCGTATATTTATCGTAGATGATGAAGGACAATTCGTGAGAGAAGCGGAAACCAATGAAATCGGTTCTCTTTGCATAAAAGGCCCTAATGTTTTTGATGGATACCTTGATGAAATACATAACAAAGGAATCTGGCCCAAGGGGAAAGAAGAGGGCTGGCTTAATACAGGTGATCTTGGCAGGCAGGATGAAGATGAGTATTTCTGGCTGACAGGACGCAGCAGGGAAGTTATTATACGGGGAGGCCATAATATCGATCCGGCTCTTATTGAAGACCCCATATATGGTCTTCCGGGAATTCAGGTAGCAGCAGCGATAGGAAAGCCCGACCCTCATGCCGGAGAGGTTCCTGTGGTATATGTACAGCTACAGGAAGGGGCTGAAGTTACGGAAAATGAAATAATGGAGTTCCTCAAGAATGAAATCGGCGAGCGCGCCGCAATTCCCAAGGAAGTCATTATCGTGGATGAAATACCGTTAACACCCATAGGAAAGATTTTCAAACCGCTGTTAAAGTATGATATTATTAAGCGTGTATACGAAAAAGAGCTCGAAAATCTTAATGATATTATCAACACAGCAGAAATCAATGTTATTGAAGACAGAACTCACGGTATATCGGTTTCATTGAAAATCAATCCTGCTCAAAACATCTCAAAAGAAAAAATTGAAGAGAAAATAAAAGAACATCTGGCACGATATATCATAAGATACAACCTGGAAATCGTATAAGTTTTCTACTTAACCATCTTTAATACTTTTTACAAGTTCGTCAACCCTGATGGCGTCGTAAAAAGCTCAAGATCAAGGCGTCGCAAACCCCGAGGAATGAGGCGTACTTATAGTACACCGCAATGACGAGGGGTGCAGCGCAACGCAGATATTGGACTTTTTACGACGCCATCAACAGTATTAAAACGGCAGCTTAAACCCACCACCACCGCTGCCTAATATATTTTTTCCTGCTTTTGACCTGTCGGCAAGCTCTTTATCAAAGATGTTTAAACTGTTTTTATCCTTTGTCAGCCCTTTTAACGGTCCACCGGTTTTATCCAAAATCGCTTTCTTAAGCTCTTTTTCAAATTTTGCAGCCTGATTTTTCAGTGATTTCCCAACTGCTTTTTTCAAAATCCCGTCAATATCAGAACTTAAACTTATATTATAATCATCAATTGTACCTGTCACTTTTGCGTCAGCCTTAAAGCTTGATATATCCGAAATGGCAGATTTCAGTGCTTTGCTTAATGCCCCGTAACTTTCTTTTTTACCGGCCGAGATATTAACTGATTTCATTACAGAGTTCAAAGATGTGTTTACTTCTTCACCAATGAGCTTCCCGTCAATTTTAAAATTTACATTGGCTTTATTTAACTTGACCGGCCAATTAGGATCGTCAGATAAAATTATATCAATTGCTTCATATCCAATAATATCGGCAACTATCTGGTCAATAGATTGTTCAGGATTTATATGGTTTAAACTTCCTTTAATATCGATACTCTTTACGCCTTTCATCTTATCGCCGAAAAAAATAAATGTAAGGGGTTTCCCAAGTATATCCTGGTCTGAGGTAATATTGTCTATTTTTCCTTTCAATAACCCGGCATCAAGGATTACAGAGGTTTTCATTTCACGAATAAGAAAATCGGGTAGCGGTTTAAACTCTTTGAACCGGATATTAACACCTTTGCCCCGAACAGGTTTTATCTCTTCAGGTTCACCAGCCTTTCTCTTGTGCTTTTTTATGTATGGGCTTGCTTTTTCATACAATGAAACAGCTTTTTTCATTCCCCCGCAAAGTTTAGATCCTAAAACCATACGGCTCAGGTTCCCGACACCCCCTGACGACATACCGTATTTTTCCTTCAACCGTTTAACATCCTTTAAAGGAGCTTCTTTTGCTTCTGCAATTCGCGAATTGAGCTCCTTTATCCTTTTGCTGAAACTATTCTGTGCATTGGTTATAAGATCAATATCATTTTTTATATCTTCTTGCAGTTTTTTTGTTTCTCCGAGAAGGCCAAGGTTTTTTCCAAACCCACCTGACCCGGATTTTAATTTTTTCATACGCTTTTGATATTCAGCAAATTTCTTTTTGTCAGGCAGGTCGGCAATATCTTTCTGCCATTTCTTTTTTTCCGCTTCTATATCTTTTTTAAGTGATTGTATTATTTCCAGGGATTTGAGTTTCTCTTTTTTGAGGATATCATCTATATTCAAGGCTTTAAAATCAGGAAGGGTAAATTTTCCGCAAAAAGTATTTGCTTCCTTTTTTTCTGTTTTATCGGATTCGTCTCCCTCTTTTTTTCTTTTGCTGTCTAAAATGGCACCTGATTTATTACGTGGTGTGTTGAGACGAACTCCGTCAACAGACATGTTTTCCACAATGACTTTTCTACGAATAAGCTGCAGGGTTTCAAGCGACATGTCGATACGTTCTATTTCAACTATGTTTGTCATCGGTTGGTCAGGGTTTGTAACTTTCATACCGGTAAGCTCAAGCCCGGCAGGAAAAAGCGACAGGTCTGCTTTTGCCAGTTCCACCTTTGCTCCAACAGCTTCTGTTCCGGTTTTTTCAATTATACGCCGTACAACACCGTCTACAAACAAAAACCAAACGACTGAAATGAAAATTATAGTAATTATAAAGGCTCCCAGTCCCTGCCATCTTATCCAGCGTTTCATAACCTACCTCCCATAGGATTCCCGCATAAAACAAATTCTCTTTTTAAAACGAGTCCTTATCATGCAACAGCCTTATATAATGAATATAATTTACCCGCTTTAAAGACCTGCATTATCTTTGTCTTTTCCACCCATGACAGAAGATTGCTTCGGTAACGGCGAATCAGAATATTTGAAAGAAAAAACACAGGCAAAAAAAGTAACAGGGATACAACCAGGCTCCCCATAACTATGGAATTATTGAAATTCTCCATACGGAATATTGTATTATTATAAAGAGCAGTCCACACCCCTTTAAGAAAACCTGCTTTTAGAACAACAAGACCTATTTCATGAAAAATTGAATCCAGAAGATATGCTATCCCGGATAAAAAAGCAGTTCCAAGGATAAAGGCAGACAGGTTAACTCTTAAAATAAGGACCATAAAAAGAACAAATAAATTATGCAGACTTAATAATGGCGTAAAGCCTGTAACCACTGCAAAACAAAAAGCCAGGCTGATTTGAGCGGGGTCAGTTTCCGAGTTTAAAACAGCCAAAAGTTTTGCTATCATTTTCAGCATTTTATTCTCCCCTTATTTTGATTTTTCTATATATTGATGAACTCATAAAAAGTATAACCGATGGCTAAGTAGAAATCTTCATATGCAAAACATAGTGTTTGGCCAGGCGTGAAGGCATACATGTAGTATGTCGAACTTCTGATCAACCGCTATAACGCAGTAGATGGAGACTTTTTACGATGCCATCAAATTTGTTTAGTCTTTATCAGCCAAGAAGGCTGTTGATACATTTATCTTTTTCAACCCAGAGGTCGTTAACCCATTGCCGATAATTGTTTTGAAACTCAGGGTCATTGAAATAATCACCAACTATATTATCATCAATCGGTATTGTTTCAACTCTCACATTAATCTGTGTTATTTTCCCGCATAAAAACGCCCAGAAATTTTGTGCTCCTTCAGGATAAACAATAGTTACATTTAAAATACTATTGAGTTGCTCACCCATTGCTGCAAGAACAAAGGCGGTACCTCCTGCTTTCGGTCTTAGAAGATATTTGTGGGGTGATTTCTGCCTTTCATGTTTTTCCTTTGTAAATCGTGTACCTTCAACAAAATTCATAACAGATACAGGAATTGTTTTGAATTTTTCACAGGCCTTTCTGGTAATTTCAATATCCTTCCCTTTTAAATGCGGATTAGCTTTTATGAATTCACTGGAATAGCGCTTCATAAAAGGGAAATCAAGCGCCCACCAGGCAAGTCCTAATACAGGAACCCATATAAGTTCCTTCTTCAGAAAAAATTTAAGGAATGGAATCCTGCGATAAAAAATCGTCTGCAAGACGACTATATCAACCCATGATTGATGGTTTGAAATTACGAGGTACCATTTATCAAGTGAAAGGTCCTCTACCCCTTCAACATTCCAGTTTATTCTATGCAGGAGTTTAAGATTTGCTGCATTGAATAAAACCCAGTTTGAGGCCAGCCGAACAAGAATAATATTGCAAATCTTTCGACAGGCTTCAAAAGGTATCAGAAGTTTTAAAAATGACACAATAAAAAGAAGGGTACACCAAAAAACAGTATTCAGAACAAATAATAAAAAAGCCAGTACCCCTCGAATTACTCCGGGTAAAAAGTTCAGCATATTATATAAACCCTCTTATTCAGCAATTGAACACAAATTAAATGGTGTCCATCCAGAAATGAGGATTTTTGTTCAAGATCAAGGCATGCGAAAAAAATAACCACAGGCATATGTTTGATAT
>JABHLN010000134.1 GCA_018693105.1 Desulfobacterales bacterium
CTTTTCAGGATAAAGCATGGATATTTGAGCTACTATATATGGATGCAGAGACTGAATACTCATTTTAATCTCATTACTATAGGCTGCTTCCAAAATAAGACGGTTTAATCTTATAAGGTCCTCCAAAGCTTTTGTTTTATCAAATCTTTCTTTAAATTCCTTAAGTTCCACAATAAGGGAATTAAATCTGTAAAGAGATTTCATATTCTCAATTTTCTGCTCTATAGCAAGTGTTTCATCGTTTTCTTTTGCTTTAAGCTTAGATATTTCATTATTTAACTGCCCTGATACAAGATCATAACCGGCAGCAAACTTATTATCCTTAAGAGCTGTATTTAATGTATCTACAATGATCTTTTTTGTTCCTGCATTTTGAGCTTCAGGATCGTTTTTCAAAATCAGGTGCCGGTCATCACCGGATTGCTCACTAATATCTTGTTCAGTAGTTTTATCAGTAGCTTGTTCAGTGAGCTGCTTACCGGTTTGTTCGTCGGGTTTTTCACTAAGCTGCTTAGTTGTTTGATTAATGGGTTTATAGGTCATCATTACATAATATAAAGCAGCTCCTGTTTTGTCATTGTCGGAAGGTTCTCCAATAGCTTTGCATAGCTTTGCTAAACCTTCCTGTTCAAAACTGGTTTCGGAAAAGGCATTCAAAAGATAGGCAGGGCTGAACTGTCCTGTAATGTTCACAGCAGTTTCATATATCTTTTGGATTACTTCTGTTATGCTTTTCTCAAACTTTTCTATGGTCTCTATAACTTCACTGACTGTGAGTTTTATACTGTCTCTCAAAGTATCAAGTACTTTTGCAACTGAAGCGTCTATTTTTGCAGGCAGCGTCGTTAATGTCTTCAGGATATTTTGTACAGCCTCTAATGCATCATTATAAGGCTTCAGCAATTCCTGTATCTCATTTATAAGCCCGCTTACAGGAGCGGATAACTGTTTATCAAAAATATCTGAGATTATGTTTCTCAGCGCAGTCTCCTTTATATTGTCCAGCTCGGTCTTTTTAGCTGAAAGAACGGTATAAAAGCTTTCTATGTTAGTTTTATAATCCTGGGAGTCATTAAGAGCTACACTTTTGTCTTTTAATCCTGTAAGTTGACTTAAGTCCATCTTGATTAAAAGTTGTTTTAACTCAGGGGATTTTGTAAATGCAGGCGCAGGTAGATTTGTGGTATTTGAGGCAGATGATTCATTGTAAGCTGCTATGAGTGAACAGCGTTTCTTTTCTAATCTTTCTATCTCGGTTTTCTTTTCATCAAAATATGATATGAGCACGGTTATATTGTTTGTAAAATCAGCCTGATAATCGCTTATTAGGCTGTCTTTAATCTCTTTTAGCAAGCTTAGGTTCGGGCTGAAATCCGTAGTAGCTGTCAGTGCCCCAAGTTCGTTTTGTACATCCTGTAAAGTTTTATTTATTTCATCTAAAAACTTTCCGCCCAGGTAATATGATATTTTGTTCCAAAAATCCGCATCAGCTATTTCTTTTATCCCTGTTTTATCCATAAGGCTTTCAAGGGAAATAGTCTTTTTTATGGTTTCTATGATATTATCAAGTCCTTGTCCTTTGAGCTGTTCAAGTTGAGCTGTCGCTGTATTCAATGTATCTGCAATCATTTTATTAAGGGAAGCAGGATTAAGTGATTCCACCAGTTCAGAAATCTGATTATACATTTTCTGAACTTCATCTATAATTATTTGAGGATCTAATTTTTCAACTAATTTAGTAAGTTCTGCATTAGCCTCTTTAATAGGCTGCAGCAGCTCTGATGGTTTGATTTCTTCCAATGTACTTATAATAAGTTTATAAGGTTCGGAGTTGATTATATAGTCCTCCACCACAGTGCCTGGCTGGAATTCGTATATCATCTGCTCCACTATTAAAACTTTCTCTTTTAACAATGTTATAAGTTCCAGCAAAGGTTCCTGTATTTGTTTGAAAGCCTCTAATAGTTCAGGTTTGATAACCTCATCCACTTTAACTGCTTCTATAACCTTTCCTCCGACTTTAAGGGCGGTCTTCTGAGGTGTACCCATTGTTGCAACATCTATGTTTTGTATTCTGTTCTCAAGTCCGTCAGTTTTAGTTACAACAAGATCAAACACAGGCTTAAATGAGGCTTCCTCAATTTTTGTTTTAAAGGTATCTATCCCCTCTTTTACTTTAGCAAGCTGTTCTTTTACTTCAGGTTTTTCAAATGTTCCCGAAATTTTACCAAGAAGGTCCCTGATTTTAGTTTCCGCCTCTCTCAGCTTTTGAGTCAGCTCACTTTCAATAATATTGCCCTTTGCGTCTGTTTTATCTATAATTTTATCCTGAATTTTTGCTACTGCCTCATCCAGTTTTTGTTTTACCTCTTCTACTTTAGTAAATACGGTATTAACTCCATCCCCAACTTTATTGCATCCGTCTATGACATTAGTTATAACAGGTTCGATTTTTTCTTCTATGCTGGCCAAAAATTCTTTAATCTGCCCCTCAATCTCTTCTATTTTTGCCTGAACCGTATTTAATAATCCCTCAATTTTCTTTACAGTATCCTCAACTGTGGTGCTGATAGTTGTTGCTGCTTCTTCCGCTTTTTTCCCGCACTGTTCAAGAAATTCGCTTATTTTTGTTGCCATATCTTTAAGCTGATTAACAGGCCCAAGTATTCCATCCGGTCCTAAAATAGAATCTGCATTTTTTGTTATAAAATCTATAACAGGTTGTAATAAGACCTTGTCAGAATATGAGATATCAATTACCTTTTCCAATATATCTTTTAATATCTGATCATTATTATTTTTTAACTGCTCCAGACAGTTTGTAATGTTTTCCAGGTCTCTTAAATTTGATAAAACCTGATTTTCCGATTTACTTAGTATAGGCATTATATGTGCAATATGTGCAAATTGACTATCAGGAAGATTTTCTATTTCCGTTAAAATTTGCTCGTAATTAACTAAAAAATTTCCTTTGCTGACATCAAGCAGCTTATTTGCATAGGGAACTGCAAGCCAGGGAATACTAAATTGTAAATTTTGAACCTCAGCTAAGTGAATCTCAACTATAGCCTCTTGAGTAAACTTAATAATTGTATTTTTGTCTTTAACTACATCTACAAATGAATTCATAATATTCATAAGCATATTAAGAAGCTTCATTGGTGTTCCTGCGCCTGCCGCTGCCAGTTTATTCAAAGATTCCGTAAATCCGGCCATTTCAACTCCCGGCAGATCCATATCTATTGAAGGTACGCTTACATTTGCAGGAATGATTTTATCTGTTACAGACCCCATAACACTATTGATATCAAAGGATGGTGAGGGTATATCAACCGGCAGAGGTTTAGATGATATATCACCTGTAAGAGATGAAATATTTATATTTGTCATGTCATCAAGAGGGCTTTTTAAAGAAGCAAATAATCCTTCTTTTGTAGGTGCTCCGGAGATAGCGAGAGAAGCCATATCAGGGTTCTCAGGAGCAGCTATCCCCCCCATATCATTTTTTATGTCATCTGTATTTATTCCTGAAGATATCCCGTCCAGCCCTAAAAACTTAGAAAAATCCGCAGGTATTAAATTACTTAATTGATCCTTACCAGGTAATTGACTTAATATACTATCCATTATTTTCTCCTATTTTATTTTATTCAGCTTTATTCTCTTCAGCCTTTTTTTCTCCCATTAATGCCTTAAGCCCCTCAAGTGTATCTGTTAAAGCTGCTCCTGCCTCCTGAACAGGAGTCATAGAACCATCTAAGGGTTCAAAAGGATCGCTTATTTCCGGTATTGAACCAAAAGCAAGGTCTGTAGGTAATTTCTCAATCTCAAACATTTTTTTTGCATCTGTTTTTATGTTTTTATCTACAGCTACTTTTGCTGCTGCTTTATCTGCAGCACTTTTTTGTCCTGATTCCACATGCTCTGTAATAAGCAGTGAATAACTGAACTGTTGCGGTTCTTCTGCGGACTCTGTAACATATAAAGAATTAATTAATACTTTAGTTACATAAGATGTACCTACAATATCTGCTATAAAATCAAGAGGTTCTCGCTTATTATAAAAATTTCTGATTTTTTCGACGTCTTTTTTTGCATTTTCTCCATAGCAAATTCCTTCTATTTTAAGATAAACAGAGCCCCTGCCCAGATTCTGGGCAAGGCTTCCATGCCTTCCGATAATATCATGATAAACAAAATCCGAATGTTCACAACTATCTATCTTATGTATTCTTTCAAGCTTGACTCCTGCCAATTCTATGGACATAGCTGGTTACTCCCCATAAAAGCGTTTATATTCTCTTGAAATTTCATCTGTTATTGCATCCATAACATCACTTATATACGTTTCCGAGCCCAGTTTCCTGAACTCTTTGATATTGTTATTGAAATCTCTCAAGTCCTTATTTTCTTTGTTTTTTATCTGTTGATTTGTTATATAATCAGAAGCTTCATTGTTAATTTCCTGCTTTATAGGTGCCTGTGACTGGTTTTCTGAAACCGGCTTTTGCCGGCTATATGTTTCTTTTCTATAATTGCTCGTATTGTTAGTTTTTTTATTTTCTGTTTCTTTTTTTTCATGGACATCGGAAGCTTCAGTTATATTATCCGCAAGACTGTCCGTGCTCATAAGTTCCAGAGTATTAGCCAGTTCTTTGAAATCTTTGATGTTTTTATTGAAATCTCCGAGAGCCTGGTTTTCTTTTTTTCTTATCTGTTTATTTGTTTTATAATCGGAAACTTTATTACTTATATAATCAGAAGCTTCATTATATTCTTTATTGTTAATTTCCTGCTTTATAGGTGCCTGTAACTGGTTTTCTGAAACTATTGTTTGCTGGCTATCTGTTTCTTTTTTTTCATGGATATCAGAAAATTCAGTTATATTATCCGCAAGACTGTCCGTGCTCATAAGTTCCAGAGTATCAGTCAGTTCTTTGAAATCTTTGATGTTTTTATTGAAATCTCCGAGAGCTTGGTTTTTTTTTTTTATCT
>JABHLN010000135.1 GCA_018693105.1 Desulfobacterales bacterium
CGAGTAAATCTTCAGTTGTATACCCAAAAGCTTTAAAAAGGAGCGTTACAGGAAACTTCCTCCTGCGATCTATCCTGATATATACAATGTCTTTAGGGTCGATTTCCATATCGATCCATGAGCCCCTGACCGGTATTATCCTTGCTGTATATATAATTTTACCACTCGAATGTGTTTTACCCTTGTCATGATCAAAGAAAACACCGGATGACCTGTGAAGCTGACTTACGACAACACGTTCAGTACCGTTTATAATAAACGTACCTTTTGGAGTCATAAGCGGAATTGTTCCGAAATATATTTCCTGTTCTTTAATATCCCGAATGGTCGAAGTTTCAGCCTCCTTGTCAACATCAAATACAACAAGCCTGATTCTTATCCTTACCGGTATCTCATAGGTCATACCCCTGTGAATACATTCCTTTACAGAGTGCTTTACCTCACCAAAAGAATATGAAACAAACTCAAGTGAAGCACTGCCGGTAAAGTCTTTTATTGGGAATACAGATTTGAATACGGCCTGCAAGCCAATTTGTCTGCGCTTGTCCGGCTCAACATTCATTTGAAGCAAACGGTTATAAGACTCACGCTGCATTCCTATGAGATCAGGTATTTCAACAATCTTTTCAATCTTGCCGAAATTTTTCCTTATACGTTTATACGCTAAAGGGGTTCCCGACATATTATCTCCAATATTGTTTGTAGAAATTATAAACAAGTGATGAATATATTTGAATTACTTGTTTACATTTCCGTTTTATAAAAAACGCTTTCCCGAATATCCATTTGGAAACTTAATAAATTTCTGAAAAAATATTCGAGAAGCGACTTCAATCCGTCAAAGATAACTCGCCTGACCCCATTCCGGCGATTAAAAATCAAACCATTTGAAATGAGAGTCAGGCAATTTATTAATGTCAGAGTTAATATCCGGTAAAAGTAAATACTATACCGAATACAAATGTAACTTTCTTATTTCAACTCAACCTGAGCGCCTGCTTCTTCGAGCTGTGCTTGTACTTTTTCAGCTTCTTCTTTGGCAATTCCTTCCTTCACAGGTGCCGGGGCCCCGTCTACCAAAGCCTTGGCTTCTTTGAGACCGAGTCCTGTAATAGCTCTTACTTCCTTGATAACGGCAATCTTCTTATCGCCTATAGCTGTAAGTACAACATCAAATTCAGTCTTTTCTTCCTCAGCAGCTCCGCCCGCATCAGCTCCAGAAGCTGCAGCCATCATTGCTACAGGTGCAGCAGCAGAAACGCCAAATTTTTCTTCAAGTTCTTTTACTAATTCTGAAAGGTCAAGAACTGTCATGTTTGCTATAAATTCAATTACATCTTCTTTTGTTATTTCAGCCATTTTATTTGCCTCCAGTAATACATAATGTATTACATAATTTCATAATATTGTTATTGATTATGCTGCTTCTTTTTGATCCTTGATTGCTTGAAGTACATTTAAGAATTTTACCGGAACATCGTTTAAGGCCCTTACAAAGCCAGTACTTACTCCGTTCATTGCGGAAAGAACCTGCCCAAGTAAAATTTCTTTAGACGGCAGATTTGAAAGTGTTTTTAATGCAACAATATCAAGCACTTTCCCGTCCATGACACCAGCTTTTATCTCAAGCTTGTCATTTGTTTTACAAAATTCGGTTAAGACTTTTGCCGGTGTTACCGGATCATCATAACCCAATGCAATAGCAGTTGGCCCTTTAAAGTAATCCTTGACAGCTGCAACATCATTATCCTCGGAAGCCCTTATTAAAAGCGTATTTTTAACAACTTTGTATTCCACGCCAGCTTCTCTGAGCTTCTTCCGTAAAGAGTTAATTGCTAAAACATCAAGTCCTTTGTAATCGGTAAGAATCACGATATTCGATTTTCCAAAATCGACGGCTAATTCTTCTACAATTTTTTGCTTGTCATTAAGATTCAAGTTGATCACACCTCCCTTCATAATCTGTAAAAACCAGAGGCGGCATTTAACTAAATTATGCTGTCTCGGTAGGCCGTTACTTATGATTAAACACAAATTATTTGTGTACCTACGGTCTTTGACAGTGATTTTTGTTTTTTTTAAGATTAATCGCTATTTAAAAAAGCAATCCTCTATTATATTCTTAATTAACTAAAAAAAGAATGAACTACAAATAAAGCCATTAAAATAAAATGGATAAATTTGATTGATTAAAGAATAACAGGTTCACAACCGATTAAGATTTTAAATAATCTTTAACCTGAGTTGCATCAGCCCTTACACCGGGTCCCATTGTAGAAGATATGGCAATACTTTTCATATAAATACCTTTGCTTGATGCAGGTTTTAATTTCATAACCATATCAAGAAAAGCCGACAAATTCTGGCTCAGTTTGTCAGCTCCAAAAGAAACCTTACCCATGGGCACATGAATGATCCCGGTTTTATCAACCCTGAAATCTATTTTGCCGGCTTTTAGCTCATTGACAGCTCTTCCAATATCAAAAGTAACCGTCCCTGTCTTTGCGTTGGGCATTAGCCCGCGCGGTCCAAGAAGCTTTCCAATTTTACCGACAGTCCCCATTACATCAGGAGTTGCAACGGCTTTATCAAAACCAAACCATCCGCCTTTAATCTTTTCAACCATTTCATCGTTGCCAACAAAGTCAGCACCTGCATCAAGAGCTTCCTTTTCCTTCTCGCCCTTGGCAAATACAAGAACCTTAACTGACTTACCAAGGCCATTAGGCAAAATGACTGTACCTCTTACCATCTGGTCAGCATGTCGCGGATCAACTCCAAGCCTGACTGCCACATCAATAGTTTCATCAAATTTAGCATAAGATGAATCTACAGCAAGCTTCATGGCTTCACCAATTCCATACTTTTTTTCAGGATCAATCTTTTTATTCGATTCTAAATACTTTTTACCATGCTTCGGCATCTTCTTTCACTCACTCCTGTTTTTATTATGAGACTTTAATCCCCATACTTCTGGCTGTGCCGGCAATTATATTACATGCAGCATCCAAATCATTGGCATTTAAATCAACCATCTTAAGTTTTGCAATCTCTTCAACCTGTTCACGTGTTACATCGCCTACATGTTCACGCTTGGGATCATGTGCACCCTTGGCAATTTGTGCAGCTTTTTTCAAAAGGACAGATGCGGGTGGAGTCTTGGTTATGAATTTGAATGTTCTGTCCTGAAATACCGTGATAACTACAGGAATAATCATCCCTTCTTCACTAGCTGTCCTGGCATTGAAAGCCTTGCAAAAATCCATTATGTTAACGCCATGTTGCCCCAAAGCGGGCCCAATCGGCGGTGAAGGATTAGCTTTACCGGCCAGTACCTGAAGTTTTATCTGAGCCATTACTTTTTTTGCCATTTTATTTACTACTCCTAAATTTTATATCTTTGTAACTTGTACAAACTCTAACTCAACTGGTGTTGCGCGTCCGAAAATACTCACCAGTACCTTTATCTTACCTTTTTCCGGATTAACTTCTTCAACTGTACCGTTAAAATTTGTAAATGGACCATCCTTAACACGAATCGCATCCCCCGGTTCAAAAGAATGCTTGGGCTGTGGTTTAAGCTGCCCTTCTTCCATTCTTTTTAAAATCTGCTCGGCTTCCGCATCAGAAATCGGAGCAGGTTTATCTTTACCCCCTAAAAATCCGGTTACTTTTGCAGTATCATTCACTATATGCCAGGTTTCGTCATCAAGCTCCATTCTGACGAGTATATACCCCGGGTAAAATTTACGGGAGGACTCTTTCTTCTTCCCTTTTACCAGTTCAACTACCTGTTCAGTCGGTACAAGAATCTCGTTGAATTTTTCGGGGTCCGTTGATCCGGCAATCCTCTCTTCCAGAGCGGTTTTTACTTTATACTCAAAACCCGAATAAACATGAACAACATACCATCGAAGAGCCAATCTTCTTCTCCTTAATTTAGCGAATAATTACGCGGACCAGGTTTCCCAGACCATAATCAACTATCCCGAGAAAAACCGACACAATAATCACAAGAATAATGACAACAATCGTTGAGCCAACGGTCTGAGTACGTGAAGGCCAGGTAACTTTTTTTAGTTCTGTCTTGACCTCTCTAAAAAACTGCATCGTCTGATCAAGAAAGCTATTCCCCTGTTTCTGCTTAGCAGATTTCACCACATTAGAAGGTTGTTTTCCTGATGACTGATTTTTCTTCCCATTCTTAGAAAATCCTGAAAACGGAACTATCTTTTTGCCGGAAGATCCGTCAGTTTCCTGAGTAGATTCTAACCTGCTATTCAGCTTTTCTTTTTTTTTCTTCTTTTGGCCTACAGTCTTTTTCTTTTGTAACCGTCCCATTATACTCCTAAATCCAGCACACAAAAAACTAATATGTGAGGCTAAAAATTTTTATGAACTGTGCCAAATACTATTTGGCAGGCCAGGAGGGATTCGAACCCCCAGCACTCGGATTTGGAGTCCGACGCTCTACCAATTAGAGCTACTGGCCTGCAACCCCACACCACAATACATAAAAAGATACCGGGGTTAAATTTGGTTTATTTTGTCTCTTTGTGAACCAAATGAGTCCGACAAAATCGACAATATTTTTTAAACTCCAGTTTATCCGGCGTTGTTCTTTTATTTTTTGTTGTCGTATAATTTCTTCTTTTGCATTCTGTACATGCAAGAGTAACAATTATTCTCACGTGTTGATTCCTTTATTCAATAATTTCACTTACAACACCAGCTCCAACAGTTCTGCCACCTTCTCTGATTGCAAAACGAAGCTCTTTTT
>JABHLN010000136.1 GCA_018693105.1 Desulfobacterales bacterium
AAACCTGGAGTCGTACTAATAAATCCTCCTTACGGGCGCCGAATAGGATCAGTCAGTGAAAGCAAAAAACTTTTCTATAAAATCTGCAAAAAACTGGAAAAGGATTATAAAGGCTGGGAAGTCGCAATTATTTCCCCTGACAAAAAGCTTGCCGTTAAAAATATACTTAATCTTGCACCACATCCGTTATTTCATGGTGGACTGAACCTAAGTCTTCTTACAGGAAAAATATAATGAACTTTAGTTTCATTGGTTCACAACTGGTTTAATTAGTTTGATTAGTTTGATTGGTTCCATTGGTTAACTAATTGAATAAATTATCTATAACTTATAGGAGCCGAGGCCTTTGCAGAATATTCATTTTTGTTCAAGTTCAAGAAAGGTGATAATTTTAACCAGAGGAATACATTGAGTATTTCGAGGATTAAAATTTGAGCCTAACGAAGAAATTGGGCAAAAAGGGATGTTATGCAAAGGTCTCGAACCCTAATCCCTCAGCTTATATCCCGACTTAAGAATCCACAGGCAGATAATACTCACAACTACAAAGAAAAAGATAACGACAGAAAGACTATACATGACTGAAATATCAGAAACGCCAAGAAACCCGTAGCGGAATCCGTCTATCATATAAAAGAAAGGGTTGAATAAGGAAACCTTCTGCCAGAAATCAGGCAGAATATTAATTGAATAAAAAGCCCCGCTTAGAAAAGAAAGCGGCATAATCACAAAATTCTGAAATGCAGCTATGTGATCCCATTTATCAGCACAGATTGAGGAAATCATTCCCAGTGAACCGAGAATCGCACTGCCGATCACTGCAAATGCCGTTAAATAAAAAAAACTGTGCACAGGCAACACAACGAATAAGCTTGAAATCACCCACGCGCCTATACCTACAAGAACCCCTCTTAAAGTTGCAGCACCTGTATACGCTATATACATTTCAAAGTCTGATATAGGTGCCAGAAGCATAAAAACAATATTTCCGTTCAGCTTGGACTGAAAAATGCTGGATGAGTTATTTGCAAAAGAATTCTGAAGAACCGACATCATAATCAGCCCTGGAATTAGAAAAGCTGTATAACTGACCCCTTTATAAACTTCCACGTGCTCGGAAAGGACAGAAGAAAATACAAGAAGATAAAGGAGTACAGTCACCACAGGGGTAATTATTGTCTGTATTGTTACCTTTAAGAACCTCCAGACCTCCTTGGAAAACAATATATACATACCACGCCAATTAATCATGATTTTTCACCGTTAAAGCTAAAAAGACCTCTTCAAGCCCGGGTTCATCAGTGCGAAGATCTGTAAAAGATATGCCTGCATTCTGAACAGCATCCAGGACATCACCGATATTATCATCCTCACGATGCAAACGAAAAGTAAGTTCATTATTTTCATTTAACACTACTTTTTCTAAAAGTTTTTCAGGTATCTGCGTCGAATAATTTTTTACTGAAAGACGCAGAAAACGGTATGGATATCTGTTTAAAAGGGCATTTGTAGTATCATGAGCGATGAGCCTTCCATTATCCAGAATGGCAATTCTGTCACAAAAAGATTCAGCCTCTTCAATATAATGAGTTGTAAGAAGTATTGTATGTCCATTTTTATGGAGTTCACGAACAAACTCCCACAGGACCCTGCGAAGTTCAACATCGACTCCTGCAGTAGGTTCATCAAGAACCAGGACTTCAGGTTTATGAACAAGAGCCTGGGCAATCAATACCCTTCGTTTCATTCCTCCGGAAAGATTACCGAGATTTTCATCGGCCTTGTCGCCAAGCCCCAGTCTTTCAAGAAGTTCATCCACCCAAACATAATTATCTTTACCAAGCCCAAAGTAACCTGATTGTAAACGGAGCATCTCACGGGTTGAAAAGAAAGGGTCATAAGCCAGTTCCTGAGGAACTACACCAAGAATCTGGCGGGATTTTCTCCACTGTTTTCTAACATCATATCCTACAACCTTTATGTTTCCACTAGTTGCATGTACAAGCCCCGCCATAATATTGATAAGAGTTGACTTACCTGCACCATTAGGCCCAAGCAGTCCGAAAAAACTTCCCTTCGCAATACTGAAATCAATCCCGTAAAGGGCTTCAAGATTTCCGTATCTTTTATATACCTGCGAAACTAAAACAGCCGGATCCATGAGATAACCTCAAAAAACATTTTATTAAAAAAGTGTATAGTACATCAAATTTTGCAAAGGTTCAATGTTGATGGCGTCGTAGAAAGTCTCCCTCTACTGCGTTATAGCGGTTGATCAGAAGTTCGACATACTACTTGTATGCCTTCACTCCTGATCAACCGCTATGCCTTGTATATGAAGATTTCTACTTAGCCATCGGTAATACTTTTTACGAGTTCATCAATGTTGATTAACTCGTAAAAAATCAACTCGGGATGGCAAAGTAAAAAGTCTCCGGGTCATACATAACCCCATATTATTTATGCCTGGTATTGCCCGAAAAGCCTGACCATGTATCTCTCATACCATGACCTTAACAAATATCCTTCAATGAAACCGTTATGGCCTCCATATTCATGAATTAAAAGATTTGTCAGGCTGTTTGTCTTAAGACTGTGAAAATCTTCTATTGGAATAATCGGATCATCTTTTGATATAATCATGGTTGTTGGAACCGAAATGTTTTTTACTGCATCATTTATCAAAGTATATCCTTTAAAATATTCCTGAATATTGCTGTATTCTGAATACCGCTTGAGTAGAAGATCTGTAAGCCCCATTATTGTGTTTATCGGGAAAAGATCGGAAAAATCATAAATATCAGGATATAAAGCTTGTTTCTTTTTTAATGATCGGCGCCATTTTCTCAAAAAATATTTTTTTATTAAAAAATGGTCATCAATTTTTATTGTTGCTTTATTTGGATCAAGAACAGGACTTATGCATACAATATGTTTAAGGTTATCAACCGGTTTTTCCGAACATTTTCTTGCAATTCGCATCCCGAAATTACCACCAAGAGAAAATCCGACAAAAAAGACCGGCCCTTCCTTCTCCATACTACTTATAAAACTTACAGCGTCAAAAACCTCATCAAGCAGCGTAGAATAAAACATCCCCTTGTTTAAATGATGGCTTTCTCCATGGTCCCTCATGTTAAGCCTGAATACAGAATAACCGCTGTTAAAAAAGCGCCGGCCGGTACTCTGTATATAAGTTGATGTTGCGCTGCCTTCCCAACCGTGAAGCAATATTACAAGCCCTTTGGATTTTTTCCCTTCATGACGTGAGTATAATCCAAGAAGGCGGGTGCCGTCGCCTGCCGTAATGATCATTTCTTCAGAAGTTTTATCCAAATGGTTTCTTCCCAATAACCGAATTTTGCTGCTGGCAAGAAAGGTCTGAAGAAAAGCACCTCTTAAAAGCGGTGCAGGTTTATATGGCTCCCATAACTTCATATTTTATTTACATAGCGCTTTTGAGTTCTTTATGTAAAGAGTCAAGTTCGATGGAATAAATACCTTTCATAAAAAACAAATTGCATGTATGACAGATACATTTTTAAAAAAATTGCTTAATTGGTTTAATTAGTTTGATTGGTTTGATTGATTAACTAGGTTACAGAGGAACTATAATGGAAAATCCCCAGCACAACCTCGCGATGGATCTTGTTCGAGTCACAGAAGCCGCTGCTCTTGCATCAGGGAGGTGGCTCGGCAAAGGAGATAAAAATGCCGGTGACAAAGCTGCTGTAGATGCAATGCGTTTGTCATTCAGTATTCTTGATATTGATGGCACAATTATCATAGGTGAAGGCGAGAAAGACAAAGCGCCCATGCTTTATAATGGTGAAAAGGTTGGGTCCGGAAAAGGTGTAAAAGTAGATGTAGCTGTGGATCCTGTAGAAGGTACTAATCTTCTTGCATATGGCAGGCCCAATGCAATATCGGTTGTTGGAGTCGCTCCATCCGGGACAATGTTTGATCCCGGCCCGAGTTTTTATATGCAGAAGCTTGTCGTACCGCATGAAGCCCGGAATGTGATTGATCTTGACGCACCGGTTGATGACAACCTTAAAAAAATTGCATCGGCCCTTGGTAAAGACGTTAATGATCTTGTTGTCTTTGTTCTTAACAGACCGCGACACAATGAACTTATCTCTCAAATTCGAAAATCTGGTGCGCGAATACAATCGCATTCCGACGGTGACGTCGCAGGTTCACTGATGGCAGTTGAAGAAGGTTCCGAAGTTGATGTTATGATGGGAACAGGCGGAACACCCGAAGGTGTATTGTCTGCATGTGCTATCGCCTCTCTGGGAGGTGAAATCCTTGCCAGATTAGATCCCCAGGGTTCCGAAGAGAAAACGGCCATTGAAAGGGCCGGGTTGGATCTCAACCAGGTTCTTAACGTATCCAGTCTTGTAAACAGCGAAGATGTTTTTTTTGCAGCTACAGGTATATCAGGTGGAACATTTCTATCTGGTGTAAGGTATACAGGATCAGGAGCAACAACCCACTCACTGGTAATTCGTGGAAAAACAGGCACAGTGCGTAATATCAAATCACGCCACAACTGGGAAAAACTTATGCAATTCAGTGCCGTAAAATATGATTAACATTCAATACCTGGTAGTATGTGATCATTTTGAATTGACAGACAATACAACCATCGTACGATAGATGTGTTTTTGGAACATGTTATAACCTGATGCTTCAGTAAAAAGTATGACCGGTGGCTAAGTATAAATCTTCATA
>JABHLN010000137.1 GCA_018693105.1 Desulfobacterales bacterium
AACTGCAGCGGCTTCAAATGTTGAAGCTGCAACGGAAGCAGACATTGAAGCAGGGCTTGTACCTATCAAAGCAAATGTTACAAGTGTATTTTATAGAAAACCTAATCCGGAGAGCCCTCCTTTTGTTGAAGTTGGTGACGAGGTTAAAGAAGATTCTATTATTTGTCTTCTTGAAGTAATGAAGTGTTTCCGTCAGGTTACGGCTGATGTAAAGGGCCGAATTGAAAAAATTTGCGTGGAAAGTAATCTTATGGTGGAAGAGGGAACTGTTTTGTTCTTAATCCGACCTGAATGATGAAAACCGGAAAATTATAGAATTAAGATGGAAAGCGGATAAGTTGCTTTAAAACATATGTATTTGTAGCTGATGATGTTCACAGATTCCGTTAATATGCTGGAATTTACAGTCAGTCAATTTTGATGAACTCGTAAAAAATACAACCGATGGCTAAGTAAAAATCTTCATATCCAAGGCATAGCGATTGATGGAGACTTTTTACGACGCCATCAATTTTAAGGAGTTATTGGAAATATGAGAAGGAAGCGAGTTTTAATTGCCAACAGAGGAGAGATCGCCGTCAGGATTATTAAAGCCTGCGAAGAAAGTGATATCGAAACAGTCCTGGTTGTTTCGGAAGCCGATGAAGATAGTTTAGCTGCCAGGCTGGCAGACAAGGTCGTCTGTATTGGCCCCCCTCAGGTTAATTTGAGTTATCTGAATATTACGATGATTATTGCAACGGCTTTAGGGGCCGGTGTCGATGCAATTCACCCGGGATATGGATTTCTTGCCGAGAATCCTGAACTGCCTGCAGCCTGTGAAAAAAACGGGATTATTTTTATCGGTCCGCGTTCAGATACCATGCGGCAATTGGGTGATAAAATCAGAGCACGGAATATTGCAACTGAATGCCAGGTTCCTATCAATGAGGGCAGTCAGGGCATTACCGATTACAAAGAAGCAGAAGGCATAGCGCAGGAAATAGGCTTCCCTGTTCTCTTTAAAGCATCTGCCGGTGGTGGTGGGCGTGGTATGCGTATCGTTACTGACCCTAAAGATTTGAAAAGCGCTTTCGATATGGCTTCCAATGAAGCACAACAGGCCTTTGGTGATCCTACTCTGTTTGTAGAGCGTTATGTTCAGAATGCAAGGCACGTTGAAGTACAGATTCTTGGTGACGATTTTGGAAGAGTAATTCATCTGGGACAACGGGATTGTTCTTCCCAGCGGCGTTACCAGAAAGTAGTTGAGGAAGCTCAACCTATAGGCCTTCCTGATGAGTTAACTGAAAAAATCTCGGAAGCGGCAGTTTCTCTTGCAAGGGGGATTAATTACAACAATGCCGGTACTGTAGAGTTTTTAGTGGATATGGATCGGAACCAGTTTTATTTCATGGAAGTAAATACCCGTATTCAGGTTGAACACCCTGTTACCGAGGAGGTAACCGGTGTAGACCTGGTAAAGGAACAACTTCGTATTGCTTTTGGACACCCTCTTTCCATGAATCAATCCGATGTTAAATTTAATGGTCATGCTATCGAATGCCGTGTAACAGCTGATGACGCCAGGAACGATTTTATGCCTACACCCGGGCGCATAACCCGTTTTGCTGTTCCTTATGGCGATAACATCAGGGTTGATACTCACTGCCACCAGGGATACATGATCAGTCCGTATTACGACTCGCTACTGGCCAAGGTTATTGCTACAGGCGATAACCGTGAAATGGCGTTGGAAAACTTAAAGACAGCCCTGTCCAACTTTGAAATCGCCGGTGTTAAAACGAATATACCATTTCTCCAATTTCTAATTAGCCGCCCTGAATTCATTGAAAGCAATATAAATGTGAAGTGGATAGAAAGTAGTGTGTTGCCAGAATTTCTGAAAACAGCTGAATAACAGGGTTGATTAAACCTGAAACTTATTTAAAAAACAGACAGCTTCTAAAGCTTTCTGTTTTTTAATTTGGTAATTATCGGTATAGTAACTTAAGCCCTATAGGGAGCCTCGGTGCGGCCCTCATGGTGACTTGAAAGTTTACTACTCGGACGGTTGAGGGTATAATGACAAAACAGATTTCCCGACAAATTAAAAAAATAGAAAAAAAAGAAAAGAAAGGTTCATATGGAGTCTGGCGGAAGGGGTTTTGTAGAAAATATTCCGAGCTGCTTACACGAATTCAAAATAATACTTACAATTCATTAGCTGAAACCAACACTTCAAAAGATGAAAAGATAACCTGCCGGAAGGGATGTACTTATTGCTGCTTCCACTATGTGACTGTGTCATTAGCCCACGGTATTGTGATTGTTGATTACCTGTATAAAAGAAAGGCATTGCTTAAGCAATTTGTTGATAATTATGAAAAGTGGTATGGCAAAGGATTTTTAATTTCAGATAGCATTGATAATATGCGAATCCAGGCCTTTTCATCATCAATTCCAATAGATCGCATCATAACAGACACCAGGCCTTTGTCACAACATTATCTTGAAATGAACATCCAATGCCCGTTTCTTGCAGATAATAAGTGTTTCATTTATGATGTCCGGCCAACTTCATGTTCAGGACATTATTCTGTAAGTCCACCCGATTGGTGTGTTTCTGATTTGGAACAACAGCCGGTCCTTCACAACATAATACCCAATGACGAAGACCTGATTGAAATTACGCAGCTATCTGATCCAAGGCTTGCGCTTTATGAACTTACTCTCCCTAAAATGATAAACAGACTTCTTAACGAAGGTTCTTCTCCCCTTATGACTGAAATAGAGCAATACAACTTTTAGAAGCTATCTCATAATAAATCTGAGTGCCCCCGGCGGTGTTACAAAACGGCTCAAAATGCTCACATACTGCTTGTATGCTCTGCTTTCTCGCACTTTTGTGCCTTGCCAGGAACCCCAATCTTTTTTGAGATGGCTTCTAAATAAATCAGGAAAAGTGGGTAGACTATCTATTGATGATGTATTATCTTAAAGGAATCAAGGGATCGTCCTGCTGAAAACGGGGCTAACTTTGATAACAATAATTTCTTTTTTTCAAAGGGCACTTAATTTGAACATTATTAAGAGTCCTTTTATTCTTGATAAACTCGTAAAAAGTCAACTCGGGATGGCAAAGTAAAAAGTTCAAGATCAAGGCGACGCAAATCCTGAGGAATGATGCGTACTTATTGTACGTCGCAGTGACGAGGGATGCAGCGCAACGCAGATATTGGACTTTTTACGACGCCATTATTCTTTGAACAACACATCCATTACAAGCTGTGTATCAAGATATTCTCTGAATTCAACTGCAAGACCTTTTTCAAAACGCCAAATCTGGCAATAGCTGTTATTATAGGATTTGCCGGTTTTTGTTTTTCCATCTCCTGTGGCCTCAACAACTACCCAATCACCTGAGGCGACTATATTTTTTATATCAAGGGGGATCATACCGTCAAGATAGGCCGCCACATCACCGAACAGCTCTAAGAATTCGGCTTTGCCATTTCTAGGGCCTGAAAACGGGGTGGTGCCCATCATCATGTATTGCAAATTATCGTGAAGGTATGAAATTATTGTTTCTGCGTCACCTTCACCTACAGCATCTGCCACTGTTTTTACTATTGCGATGTTCTTTTCTTCGGTTTCCTTTTGCTTTTTCCATTCTTCATAACTTAAATTATCAGGCATATGTGACTCCTTTATGATGCATATTATTTAAGGTTTGATATTGATATTTTATATGTTAATAAAAATATACAGTCAACCAGCTAATATTATGCATGTTTTTCCCATTTGGCTACAAGGAGGCAATATATGATAAAAATTGTAGGGGTAAGCGGTAGTCCTGTTAAGGATGGTAATACGGAAACCTTTTTGAAAAAAGCACTTGAATTTTCGGAATCTATTGGCGGGGTTGAAACGGAATTTGTTTCCCTTGCAGAGAAGAACGTAAATAGCTGCAGACATTGTAACTGGTGTGTGGCTAAGCAAACAGAAGGAAAACCATGCACCCTTGATGATGATATGCAGGAAATCTACCCCATAATACTTGAGGCTGACGGATTGCTTCTTGCCACCCCTGTATATCTTGGAAGGCTGTCAGGCTATATGGCCTCTTTTCTTGACCGGCTGAGGGCATTCGTACATGGAAATTTATACCACCGCAGACTTGATTATAAAACAGGGGGCGCAATGAGTGTTGGCTGGTTAAGGCACGGCGGTCTTGAAACAGCCCTTTTCAGTCTTATTCAGGGCTTTCTGAGTGTTCAGATGATACCGGTAGGTGCAGGCCTTAGTTGTGCTTTCGGAGCACCCGCTGTAGCTTCAAGAGACGGCAAAGGAGATTTTGACCGTAATCAGAAACTCGGGATTCTTGAAGATGAACTCGGCTTGAAGAATATGGAATTTCTTGTAGAGCGATTAGTAGAAGTTACTAAGAAACTTGAAGGGATCAATCCTTGATGGCTTCGTAAAAAAGTCAACTTGGGATGGCAAAGTAAAAAGTTCAAGATCAAGGCGCCGCAAATCCCGAGGAATGAGGCGTACA
>JABHLN010000138.1 GCA_018693105.1 Desulfobacterales bacterium
TCAAGATCAAGGCGCCGCAAATCACGAGGAATGAGACGTACTTATCGTACGTCGCAGTGACGAGGGATGCAGCGCAACGCAGATATTGGACTTTTTACGAAGCTATCATTTATAACCCAAGTTCCTGTGCAACCAGCTCCCTATGAAAGTCTGCGTCTCCAAAAGCAAGTTCTGCTGTTTTTGACTGTCTTAGGTAAAGCTGGATATCGAATTCCTCCATAAACCCGACTCCGCCGATTACCTGGTGTCCAAGTGCAACAAGCTTATGATATGAATCACTTACCCAGGCTTTGGCCATTGATGCCTCTTTTTCATAAGAGAGCCCTTCACTTATGAGCCAGGCTGCCTGGTATGTCATGTATTCAGAAGTTTCCAGATAGGTCAGCATGTCTGCACAATGATGCTGAATCGCCTGAAAGCTACCTATGGGCTGACCGAACTGATTTCTTTGTTTCGCATAATCTACTGTCATCTCAAGTACTTTTCGTCCACCACCAATCATTTCGGCACTTTTGGCAACTGCTGCCTTTAAAAGGACTTTTTTCAGGATATCCCAGCCTTTACCTTCTTCCCCAACAAGATTTTCTTTAGGAACCTTTACATTGTTCAGGCTTACTTCACAAAGTTTGTCACCTTGTATGGTTTTCAATACTTCAACATTAAGCCCGTCGTTTTGTGCATCAACAATAAAAAGGCTTATTCCGTCTTCACTGTTTTCAGAAGAAGAGTCTGTTCGGGCTGCACATATTATTATGTCTGCATTGTTTGCATCAGGTACATAAAGTTTTGTCCCCGAAATTACATAACTATCATCCTTAACTTCAGCTTTTGCGTTAACCCCTTTAGAGGTATATTGTCCGCTTTCTTCTGTCCATGCCAGTGTGACTATCTTTTTACCTAAAGCTATTTTGGGCAGTATAGACTTCTTTTGTTTGTCGTCAGCACCTTCTAAAAGGGTAGTAACTCCAAGAACTGCAGTTGGAACGAAAGGACCTGTAAAACAGGCATAACCCATTTCATTAAGAAGCACTACCATATCAAGAAGCCCCATTTCTGAACCTTCATATTCTTCCGGAATAAGAATGCCCATCCAGTCAAGCTTGGCCATCTTTTTCCATATAGCTTTAGAATAACCCTTCTCGTCTTTTGCCATTTCGCGGATGAATATTGAGTCGGCCTCCTTGGAAAAGAACTTGCGGGCTGAATCCTTTAGCATTTTCTGTTCTGTGTTTAAATCATAATTCATAGCCTTGTTTTTCCTCCTTATGCTCTTGGAAGGCCTAAGCCTCGTTGTGCCATAATGTTTTTCTGTATTTCATTTGTGCCGCCATAGATGGTTTCAACAATCACCCATCTGTAGTAATACTCAAACTCTCCTGAAATGGCTGCCCATTTAGAGTCAGATGTTAACTGTCCTGCCTGTCCCAATATTTCCATACCTGTCTGGGCAAGTTTCTGGGACAGGTCACATACAAAGGTTTTTTCCATTGATGCCTGGTAATTTGGGATCTTTCCTTTATCGAGCATATAAGAAAGACTGTAATACAGGAGTTTGGCGGCTTCAAGTTCAGTTGCAAGCTGTGCAACTTTTTGTCTGATCAGAGGATTTTTTGCAATCGGCTCCCCGTCTACAATAGTTTCTTTTACATACTCAAGAAGGTGTTCAAAAAGTTTCCGGTAATGACCGAAAGGAAACATTCTTTCATAGTCAAGGGCTTTCATTAAATAAAGGAATCCCATATTTTCTTCACCAACAAGACGTTTTTTAGGAACCTTTACATTATCGTAGTAGACCTCATTTGTTCTTGAATCTGCAATGGATATCATGGGCCGGATGGTAATGCCGGGTGAGTCCAGATCAACGATAAACATGGATAACCCTTTATGCTTGGGGCCATCAAATTTTGTTCTTGCTGCCAGCCAGTGGTAGTCGGCCACATGGGCGTGGGTGTTGAAAGTCTTCTGCCCGTTTACAAGATAATAGTCTCCCTTGTCTTCAGCCCTCAGCTCAAGGCCCAGAAGGTCAGACCCTGCTGATGGTTCAGAATACCCTAAAGCGAATTCAATTTCACCTTTTGATATGGGAAGCAGAAACTCTTCTTTAATTTCATCACTTGCATATTTCATGATTGTTGCACCCGCATAATGGGCAGCAACATAAGAATGTGGAATACCTGAATATGTCATCTCATCCTTGATCATGTAAGTAAGCATTTCTGACATATTAAGCCCGCCGTATTCTTCAGGCCAGTTTGGACATAACCAGCCGTTGGCGGCAAACTTTTTTATGAATTCCCGTCCAAGCTTTCCGCCGTAAATTCTTTCCAGCTCATGTGTTTCCTTCAGCAGCTCAGGAGTGGATTCTTTTTTTATGAATTCACGTACCTCACTGATTACTTTCTCTTCCTCTTTAGTAAATACAAAATCCATTCCTGGTTACCTCCGCTATACTATTGGAAATATAATAAATTTTATAACTATCTTATAGTCCTTAAAAAGACTGACCGAATGGTTGGTATGTTAGCAGAATATCTATAGCTGTCAAGATATTATTGTAGATATTATTGATGGTTTGCTTAAAAAGCATTTTCCTGTGCAAGTTCGAAAATACGGGGATCACCGGTTCTCCATAAGACAGTAAATTTGCACCTGCAAATTTTCCACCCCTTAGATGTTTTTATTAATTCATTTGTATAATATCCGCCAAGGGTGCATGTGTTGTCACATAGATCGTTGGGAAGGTAGTGCTGGGCCTGCATGTATGAAACACATGTGGCATTGTCACCGTCTATTGTGGTTACATGATTCGAGCTGATATGCTGGGTTGATTCAAACCCGCTGAGTGTTCCCCGAACCGTATCGACCCATTCGTCAACCGGGAATTTTTGCGGATCTTTCCCGCTCCAGGATTTGAAATTCATTTCTATTTCTTCCGTAAAACAGGAGCGATATAAAGCCCAATCCCTCATGTCAACGCCGGTGGCGTAACGGTTAACGGTGTCACTTATTTCCATTCGGTCAAATAAATATTCTATTTTTGAAATATCCATGTTGTTTTACCTCAATTATTAGAGATAGTTAACTGCTATATAGAAAATACACAGTCAGTTTGAACAAATCCAAGTTTATTTTCCATAGTGCAAAAAGAATGTATTACAAAATTCTTATATTATATGAACTGTTTACCACGATCAAGCATTCTGTATTGAATTGCTTCGGATATGTGGTCTGATGAGATATTCGGAGATTCTTCCAGATCGGCGATTGTACGCGAAATTTTTAAAATCCGGTTATAGGCTCTTGCTGAAAGGCCGAGCTTTTCTATTGCTCTCTCAAGAATGATACCAGAGGTTTTATCAATTTTGCAGTGTTTTCTTATATGCCGGCTTTTCATCTGCGAATTACAATAGATTGCTGCTCTTGCAAATCGTTGTGACTGAATATCTCTTGCAGCAGAAACACGTTTTCTGATTTCATCTGACGATTCACTTGAAATCTCACCGGCAAGGTCTTTGTACGGCACTGCCGGAACTTCAACATGTATATCTATCCTGTCAAGGAGCGGGCCGGATATTTTTGATCTATACCTGCGGATTTGCTGGAATGTGCACTTGCATTCATGCTTCGGGTCTCCGAAGAATCCGCAGCTGCATGGGTTCATTGCGGAAATAAGCATAAAACTTGAAGGATATGTGATAGTTGAGGAGGCTCTGGAAATAGTAACTTTTTGATCTTCAATCGGTTGTCGCATTACTTCAAGCACCGGTTTTTTAAATTCAGTAAGCTCATCAAGGAAAAGTACGCCGTTATGAGCAAGGCTTACCTCACCGGGTTTTGGAAAATGTCCTCCACCAATAAGGCCTGCATCTGATATGGTATGATGGGGGGATCTGAATGGCCTTTTTGTTATAAGTGCCTGACCATTTTCAATCATTCCTGTTACAGAATAGATTTTAGTTGTTTCTATCGCCTCTTCAAAGGTCAAGTCCGGGAGTATAGATGGCAAACGTTTGGCAAGCATACTTTTCCCTGAACCGGGCGGGCCTTGCATCAGGAGATTATGGCTACCGGATGCGGCAATTTCCATCGCACGCTTCACATGTTCCTGGCCCATAACTTCGGAAAAATCTGATTCATAAATATTTTTTTTGTTAAATAATGATTCAAGGTTGATTTTTTCAGGTATTATCCTGTTGAACCCACGGAAAAAATCAACAACCTGAGAAAGAGTACCTGCAGGAAATACTTTTATGCCGCTTACAACAGAAGCTTCGTGTCTATTTTCATAAGGAACAATTATTCCTGCTTTTTCCGAACCTTTTGCGGCAAGGGCCATGGAAAGAGATCCTTTTACAGGTTTAATACGTCCGTCAAGGGACAATTCACCTAAAATAAGGTATTTTGATATAAGATGTTGTGGTATGACTTTTGTCGCGGCAAGGATTCCAAGCGCGATGGGTAGGTCAAACCCGGTACCTTCCTTTTTAATATCCGCTGGAGCCAGATTGACAGTGATTCTG
>JABHLN010000139.1 GCA_018693105.1 Desulfobacterales bacterium
AAAGAACAAGATCAAAAACAACTCGGGTTTATCGCCCAAGAGGTAGAAGAAATATATCCATTTTTTGTTTCAGGTACAGACACAAAATCACTCAACTATAATAATTTTATCGGGATTCTCGTAAAGGAAATGAAAGACTTGAAAAAGAGAGTTACAGAATTGGAAACCAAAAAAGATATTTAATAAAAAATTGATTCAAATATAAGTTTTAAATTCCAAATTTCTACCGGTTTTGTGAGAAAAGCAACGGGTTTGGTTTCATGGACTCGCTCAATAATCTCTGGTTCTTCATATCCGGACATAAATATTATGGGGATTTTAGTTTTTCCAATTATTTTCTCAGCAGCTTCTATTCCAGTGATTTTACCAACAAGATTTATATCCATTAATATTACATCAGGTTTGGTTTTTTCCACAAATTCTACTGCTTCTTCTCCTGAAGCAAAACAACCACAAATCGAAAAGCCTTCATCTTCAAGCTGTGTTTTCAACCACATTGAAATCATAACTTCATCTTCCACGATTAATATTTTCTTTTTCTCATTCATACTAAACTCGTTCATTATATTTATCATCTTTAATTTTGATATTCCATTTCAACCCGTTTTCGGATTTAAACCATCAAAAGTTACACTTTTTCCGGAATTACCGGCAATACTGATTATTGCAGCAAATGCTGATACTCCGGGAATAGGAATAACTTCAAACCCTTCAGATCGCACAACCTGAACAAGTTTATTTCCTGGATCACTTAGTCCTGGTGTTCCTGCATCACTTACATATGCAATATCCTGTCCGGAATCAAGCAGTTCTGAGATTTTTACTGCTATATGGGCTTCATTTTGTGATCTGCAGCTTATTAAAGGTTTTTTAATACCATAGTGGTTTAATAACTTCATACTGTGTCTCGTATCTTCACAGGCTATAGTATCTACTGTCTTAAGGATTTCCAGAGCTCTGAAACTAATATCTCCGAGATTTCCAATTGGTGTTGCAACAATATATAATTTACCCATGAATATATAATAAATGTTTATTTACAACACTACAAGAGATATGTAAAGACGTTGCATTGCAGGGTCTTTACACATACAATCACAAATAAAGAATTTTTTAAAAGTAAAAGGAGGGTAGTCATTGATATTTTTGTATTAATATCTGCCGGAACTGTTGTTGTCGTCCTTCTTATTTTTCTTTTTGTAACAGAACGGTATGATCGTCGTAGGGACAGGTCGCGACCTGTCCCTACGACAACCACACCTAAAACAACAAAATGCCCTCTTTGCGGATCAGAATTAAGCTCAAATAGGCGGGTTAAATCGGTTTTATTCCCAGGGAAGCCGGACAGTATGATGGAAATTAATGGCTGTCCCTATTGCTATCCTTATAATACAGAAATTAAAAGAATTTGCCCGGTTTGCAAAAAGGAAGTCCCCGAAAATGGTCATGTCATTGCACGAGTTTTTATTAAACCAAATAAAAAACATGTTCATGTCCTTGGCTGTACAGGATGTTATAAACGAAAAATACATTGATGTTATATCGCTTCAATAATTGTACATGGAAATATACATCGGATACAAACACCAAAGTCATATCCCATTACTGAAATTTTATAAACTTATAATCTTTCGCTGTTTGTACTTTCCTGTTTACTCATTAAATCATCTGCTGTAAAATAATTCTTACCTTTTTGGTGTTTCAAGACATTTTTAAGCCGGAGAAGTGATAACGCATAGTATGAGCAGAAGCCTCGCAGGAACTTGCGACGAGAAGCTTTCCGTTCCATGCGTTTGTTACCTTGAAATAATTCATCTCCTATTTTAATAAGCATTTTGTCTTGTACTTATTCCAATCATATATACTATTTTTTCATTTTCACTGATTTCATAAAATACTCTATAATTTCCTATTCGATATCTCCAGGTTTGCGGATTATAATTTTTTAATTTTTTTATATTATTCCCATAGTGAGGTTCTTCTTGTAGCTGAGGATATGCTCTTGCTGTTAACTTATTCTCAATTAATATTTTATTCTTTCCTTTTATTTTTTCCAAAGTCCTCATAAAATTATCCGTTTCAAAAACCTTATACTGACTCAAATAAATCTTCCTTTCTTATTTGCTGCATCAGTACTTCCCTGTTTTAATGATCTAATTAATTTCTCATCATTCAAAATACTTTCCATTTCAAAATCATCTACATAATCTACTTCTTCAATATACTTTAAGGTTGCAGTTTCTATATAATTTGATAATGGTCGATTGTCAGATATTGCATGATTTTTAATAATATTATAACTAACATCGTCTAATCGTAAAGTTACAGTTTTTGGCATAATTAAAACACCTCCTGAATATAATATATTCTTTATTATTCTAATATAGTCTATTGATGAATTATTGTCAATTTCATTTTATGCTCCAACAATAAATATATTTCTTCCTTTTATTTTTAATGTTCCACAAATTTTATCTCCCACCGGAGGTTAAAACAGTTATCAGACCAGTATTGTTCATGATTGTAAAAAAGAAACTGAACTCTACCCCCAGAGTCAAATTCAACCATTGGAATTCTCTTAAGTATTAACATTTTGCTAAATTGTCTGATTCTGAGGACGATATTTCACATTTTTCACCCTTTTTACAAGGTAACTATTGATTATGTGGCGATCTTTGAAGCACCAGTGCTTTTTCCTATGTATATAATAATGTGCCGGTTACCGTTTCAACAAGTCCTATATCAAAATCCCGAAGCTATCTTCCCCGCGGCAGAAATATCCTTCATACCATCTTCGAAAAGCATTTTACGGATTTTTGCAATGTATATGAAGATCAATACGCTGATAAGTATGGCAAGTTCCATCTTGACCGAATCATAGCCGTTAGTGAACATTTTGTTGCCTGTGGTGATTACCTGAATGGTGTCGCCAGGATCCGCTGTATGAATCCTGAATGCGGCCATGACTACTTCAGACCTTTCAGCTGTAAAGGATTTTATCTATGTCCATCCTGCAGTCAGAAAAGAACAATTCTTTTAGCAGAGCATCTGACAGAAGAAGTGCTTTTAAAACTTCCACACCGACAGTTTGTTTTCACTGTTCCTAAGGCCTTGAGAGTTTTCTTCCGGAACAATCGAAAGCTTTTTGCGGATATTTCCCGGCTGATTTACAGCATTATCAGGGATTTCTATGAAGAAGCTGCCGGAAAAGAGATTAAGACCGGAATGGTTATTGCACATCAAACATTTGGAGACATGCTTCGCTGGAACCCACATTTTCATTGCCTGATACTTGAGGGAGGTTTTGATTATGAAGGGAATTTTGTCTTTATTCCATTCTCAGATTTGAAGAAGATTACTGAATATTTCAGACGAAAGGTAATTAACTTATTCCTGAAAAATGACATGATAAACGAAGATTTTGCCAGGAATCTTCTATCCTGGAAGAATTCGGGCTTCAGTATTGATAACTCGGTTCAGATATTAACTGACAAGGCAAGAGTAAACTTGTCAGAGTACATATCCCGGGCTCCGGTTAGTCTGAAGAAGCTGAGATATGAGCCATTCAAGGGCAGAGTCCTGTTTCATACTCAGTATAACCAGTACTTTGGTGAGAATGTTCATATGTTTGAGGCTGGTGACTTTCTGGCTGAGTTGACTCAACATATCCCTCCAAAAGGAATACAGTATATTCGGAGATATGGGTTATATGCATCGAGAACCAAGGGAAAATGGTCTGAACATCAAGAAATTATCAGACATGCTCCGGAAGGTTGGAAGCGAGCTCAAAATAACTTGACCAAAGATGGAGAAATGCCTGAGGAATCTGAATGCGATATTTCAGGCAAGGCTTGCAGGAAAGCCTGGGCCCGGTTACTGGCCAAAATCTATGAAATTGATCCTTTTGTATGTTCCAGGTGTGGATCAGAAATGAAAGTTATTGCGGTAATTCAGGATGTGGTTGAGATCAAAAGGATTCTGAAACATCTGAAAAAGGTCGGGCGATCCCCGCCCGTGGTGGATTATAATAAACCATTAGACTAATTTTCCGTTCTCTATCGTTATTTTAGGAGCAGTATGCTTTTCGAGTGAAGATAAATGCAGATATGCAGGTATTCGGTGATTTAAAAAAAGTAAATTAATGTTCGTTTAGAGTTTCTGGGAACCAAGCGCACAGAAAATGTCTGATTTCATCGATTCTACGGCTGATTTTGCCAACCTTTCGGAAAATATGATTGATAGAGATTATAGAAATTCCTATCATTAGTAGGTTTTGCAGGAGATGGTGGAACCGCCGATATTGGAATACAGGCTTTATCCGGAGCAATAGACAGAGGTGAAAAGATAATTTATATCTGCTATGATAATGAAGCATATATGAATACAGGTGTTCAAAGG
>JABHLN010000014.1 GCA_018693105.1 Desulfobacterales bacterium
GTTGACTCTGTTTCCCTGTCAGTTAACTTACGTGACCTTAAAGAGGTTATTAAAAAAAGCAAGACCCGCCAGGTACTTGTTAATCTTGAAATAGAAAATGGTGAAACAAAATCTGCAATGATTCAAGACCTGCAAAGAGATCCTGTTTCAGGGAATTATCTGCACGTTGATTTTTATCATGTTGAAATGGATCGAAAAATCAAAGCCAAAGTTCCTGTTACAATATCAGGTAAATCAATAGGCGTTGAAAAAGGCGGTCTGGCACAGCTCGTAAGACGAGAACTTGAAATCATGTGTCTGCCCCAGGATATTCTTGAATTTATTAATATTGACATAACTGACATGGATATTGGTGATTCAGTTCATGTTGATGAAATACCTCTTGAAGGCGACACAGAAATATTAAGGGATGTTAATTATACTGTAGTCACAATACTAAGTCCGAAGAAAGAGGAAGAAGAAGAAGTTGAAGAAGTTGAAGGTGAAGAAGGTGAAGAAGGTGAAGAAGGTGAAGAAGGTGAAGCTGCCGAAGGTGACGAAGGTGACGATTCTCCATCAGAAAAATAGGAATATTTCACCATTGAATTCAGAACCGGGTTTTATATCAGGCCTTATATGACTGGGAAAAAGCTTCAACTGCTTGTTGGTCTGGGAAACCCCGGGAGAAAATATTCCAGAACCCGTCATAATGTCGGATTTATGGTAGCAGACAGGATTGCAGAAAATTTTTCCATAAATTTGAACAGCAAAAAGTTTGATACTGAATTTGGCAAGGGACAAATAAACGGCAATAACGTAATTATTGCAAAACCGATGGCCTATATGAACAGAAGCGGGCCTCCGGTATTGAACCTTGCGAAATATTACAACATATTAATAGAGGACTTGTTGGTCATCCATGACGACATAGACCTCGATTTTGAAAGAATAAAAATAAAATCGAAAGGAGGACACGGAGGGCACAAAGGAATAAAATCTTTAATTGACGCCTTTGGTAGTGGTGATTTTTCAAGGATCCGCATCGGTGTTGGCCGACCTGAAGTTCAAGTGGATGTTTCCGATCATGTACTTGGAAAATTCTCTTCCGGAGAAAAAAAGTTTCTTGTCCGGCTTGTTGAAAGATCCGGTGAAGCTGCCGTCAATGTTCTTTGTGAAGGAATAATTAAAGGAATGAACAGGTTTAATTTTATTAATATTTAACGTTTTTTTTAACTTTATTTTTTGGAGGAAATATGGAAGCTATTATTGGAAATCTGCCCTTGGTATGTACCCTCGTGGGTTTGGCAGGTGTTGTATTCGCAGCTGTTATGGGAATGTCCGTAAAAGCAGCTCCGGCAGGTAATGAAAGAATGACTGAGATTGCAGATGCTATTAAAGCAGGCGCACTCGCATATCTTTACCGCCAGATGAAAAGTATGGGTATTGTTGGTGCTATCATTGCCGTAATTCTTTTCTTTGCTCCCCATTACGGGAAATATGCAACCATGGGATTTGTCCTTGGAGCGGTTGCATCATTTTTAGCAGGTTATTTCGGAATGCGAGTTTCCGTTATTGCAAATGTAAGAACTGCTGAAGCAAGTAGAAACGGTCTTAATGCCGGTCTTACTATGGCATTCAAGGGCGGTTCAGTTACAGGTATGATCGTTGCCTCTCTTGCACTCACTGTATGTGCAGGTCTTTATTATTTTCTGTCAGGACAGGAAGGAATTACTTCTAAAGAAATTTCTGCAGCTATGATTGCTCTTGGTTTTGGTGGAAGTCTTATTTCTATCTTCGCACGTCTTGGTGGTGGAATATTCACAAAGGGCGCTGATGTTGGTGCTGACCTTGTGGGTAAAGTAGAAGCCGGTATTCCTGAAGATGATCCAAGAAACCCAGGGGTTATTGCAGACAACGTTGGAGACAATGTTGGAGACGTTGCAGGCATGGGATCAGATATTTTTGAATCATACTGCTGTAACAATTGTTGCTGCTATGGTTCTTGCAGAACTTACATTCAAAAATAATGAAGTGACTATAATCTTTCCGCTCGCACTTGGAGCTGTATCTATTATCGCATCAGCCATTGCATGCTTCTTTGTAAGACTCAAAGAAGGAAGCGACTACATCATGGGCGCGCTATACAAAGGCATGTTCGGAGCCGCAATAATCGCAGGTGCCGCATTTTATCCTGTAACCAGTGAACTTATGGGCGGTGTTGAAGGCCTTTCAGTTGCTGCAATTTATAAATCTGCAATGGTTGGTCTTGTACTTACAGTTGTAATCGTTTTTATTACTGAATATTATACAGGTATTTATAAACCGGTTAAAGATATTGCCGAAGCATCTACAACAGGCCACGGTACAAACATCATCCAGGGTCTTGCTGTAAGTATGCAGTCAACAGCTCTTCCTGTTCTTGCTATTTGTCTTGCAATCTTTTTAGCTGACCATTTTGCCGGACTTTACGGAATCGCAGTTGCCGCAGTTTCAATGCTTTCCATGACAGGTATGGTTATAGCTATTGATGCATACGGTCCTATTACAGATAATGCCGGTGGTATCGCTGAAATGGCTGAGATGGATGAAGCTGTTCGAGCTGTAACAGATCCTCTTGATGCAGTTGGAAATACTACAAAGGCTGTAACAAAAGGTTATGCAATCGGTTCTGCTGCACTTGCAGCTCTGGTCCTTTTTGCTGCTTATACACAGGAATTTGAAGCTCTTGGTAAAAAGCTTTCTTTCGAAATTTCTGATGTTAATGTTCTTATGGGCCTTTTTCTTGGCGGACTCCTTCCTTTCCTTTTCGGTTCAATGGCTATGACAGCTGTTGGTAAAGCAGGTCATGCGGTTGTTAAGGAAGTTAGACGTCAGTTTGCTGAAATTCCGGGAATCATGGAAGGTACTGCAAAACCTGATTATGCTGCATGTGTTGATATCGTAACAAAGTTTGCACTTTCAGAAATGATGATTCCTGCTATACTTCCTGTAATAGCTCCCGTTATCGTGGGTTTTGTTCTTGGACCGGAAGCTCTTGGCGGACTCCTTATCGGTAGTATCACAACCGGTATTTTTGTTGCCATATCAATGACAACAGGTGGTGCTGCATGGGATAATGCAAAAAAATACATCGAAGACGGAAACCTTGGCGGAAAAGGCAGCGATGCTCATAAAGCAGCGGTTACCGGTGATACAGTAGGCGACCCTTACAAAGACACTGCGGGTCCTGCTATCAACCCAATGATCAAGATTCTGAACGTTGTTGCACTTCTTCTCGTTCCATTCCTGTAGTCTTGAATCATAAATATTTATACTGATATAAGGGGGATCGGATTTAATTCCGATCCCTCTTTTTATTTGTTCACTCATACCTTTGAAAAACTATTTTCTATTAAACTAAAGACTTATATATCTGTCACAACACAAATAAGAATAAAAACATTGAGACTGACAAGGAAACTGGCAAAGCTGTTATAATTCAAAGGTCTTTCACTGTTTACCATCCGAGTTTGTATGTTCAACCTTTATGGTTGATTGTTTTAGATATTTTTGATATAAATATATAATTTTGTTTCACATTAAATAGCTAATATAAAAAAGCCGGGGTTTAAAAATGGCAGAAAAGGCAATCAAAAACAAAGATAGTGTTGAAGGCCAGGAACAAAAAACATTCAATCCTGGAGATCTTGCGGTTTATCCTGCGCATGGCGTTGGTATAATTGAATCAATTGAAAGCCGTGAAATCGGGGGTGAAAAAATGAATTTTTATATCATGAAGATCATTGAAAATAATATGGTCATCATGATACCCACAAAAAACGTTACATCTGTGGGCCTTAGAAGTGTAATCAATAAAAAAGATATCAAAAAAGTATACGGGGTTATTCAAAAAGATAACGACAACTCTCTTGACAACCAGACCTGGAATCGCAGACATCGTGAATATATGGAAAAAATAAAAACAGGCTCACTATACGATGTAGCTGAAGTTTTCAGAGACCTATTTACTTTAAAATTTTCAAAAGACCTTTCTTTTGGTGAACGTAAACTTTTTGATACAGCTCAGGGGCTGCTTTTAAAAGAACTATGCATTTCCACAGGCAAGGATGAGAAAAACATTCTCTCCGAAATTGAGGCTCTTTTCGAAACAAAAAATTAAAATAGTTATCTTCGCAAATGCCCGACAGGGATTTATTTTCCATAATCGTTGAAGAACGCGACACAAATATTCGTCTTGATTCCCTAGTTGCGTCCCACATATCCGACTGTTCCAGGAATACCGCATCGACTCTGATACAAAAAGGAATAATACTAGTTCAGGGTATTGCAAAAAAACCCGGGTACCGTGTTAAAACAGGCGAAAAAATATCTGGGTATATACCCCCACCTGAAATCATATCATTTGATCCTGAGCCTATAACAATTGATATTATCTATGAAGATGAGCATATCGTAGTCGTAAATAAAGCTGCCGGTATGGTTGTACATCCTGCTCCCGGGCATTACACAGGCACACTTGTTAATGCACTCCTTTTCAAATGCCGCGATCTCAAAAGCATTGGGGACAAATTACGTCCGGGAATAGTTCATCGCCTTGATATGAACACTTCAGGTATAATCGTCGTTGCAAAAAATCAAAATGCCCACGAGCAGCTTTCTTCAGATTTTAAATTAAGAAAAATAAATAAGAAATACCTGGCATTAGTATACAACGATATGGAATCCAGATCCGGTGTTATTGAATTACCTATTGGCCGACACCCTACTGATCGGAAAAAAATGTCGGTAAAAAGTAAAAAATCCAGAAAAGCTGAAACAACCTGGCAGCTTATTGAAAAGTTCGGGGGTCTGTCACTCCTCGAATTAAAACTTATTACAGGCAGAACTCACCAGATACGTGTTCATTGTGCTGCTATCAACCATCATATAGTCGGTGATTCGGTTTACGGCCGGAAAAATGGGGGAAGAAATCTTTCAGATGAGGTTAGAAAAATATTAAAACCAGCTAAGAGACAATTGCTTCATTCATGGCAGATAGGGTTTTCACACCCTGCAACAGGTATATATATGGATCTTAAAGCACCGATTCCTGAAGACATGAATCAAATAATATCTGGTTTAAAAGGCCTGGGCCAATAGGCACGGCTTTAGTTTAACCGTTTTAATTGGTTTGATTGGTTCTGTTGTTAAACTAATAAAACCATTAAAACCAATGAAACCAATGAAACCAATGAAACCAATGAAACCCTTATTTATGCAGCAACATCCCTGTTATAACAAATCCTGCAACAATCAAGGCACCGTTTTGACTCTTTTATTGCGTCCTTTTGGGTTATTACAAGGTCTGCCTCTTCAAAGGTTTTGATCCTTTCATCAACAGGAAGTTCAGGCATCTCAGTTCTTGTGCTTTGTTCAATCCCGGGAACAGATTCGAAAATTGTTCCTGGAATATGTGTTTTAAACAATGACCTTTTTACAGGTGTTACTTCCTCACCGTTCAAATAAAGATGTATGGATCTTGCCGCTCTTCTGCCGCCACCTATTGCTTCTACAACAAGAGAAGCTCCTGTAGCAGAGTCACCGCCAGTAAAGATATAGGGAATATTAGTCTGGAGAGTTTCAGGGTCAGCCGAATCTATTGTGCTCCATCTCGTAGTCTCAAGATTTTCTAATGCAATATCCGTTTCTTTAAATGAAACATCCGGACCCTGACCTATTGCTGTAACCAGCATATCAGTATCAAGAACAGTTTCCGAACCTTCGATGGGAACCGGCCTTCTTCTGCCGCTTTCATCAGGTTCCCCTAATTCCATTTTTAAATACTCAAGACCCTTTACATTTCCGTTCTCATCAGCAACAACCTTATTAGGTGCTGCAAGGAAATGGAAATTAATACCTTCATGTTCGGCAGCCTCAATTTCAACCATATTGGCGGGCATTTCTTTTCTTGTACGCCTGTAAACAATTGAAACTTCATCAGCACCAAGTCTCACGAGTGTTCTTACACAATCAATTGCAGTATTACCACCACCGATAACGACACATTTCTTACCTACAAATATCTTCTCATCACTATCGCCATGCTGGGTCAGGGAAAAGCGTGAAAGAAAATCAATTCCTGTATAACAACCATTAAGATCTTCACCTTCAATGCCGAGGTTATAATCCTTCCATGCTCCTATACCCATAAATATTGCATCAAAACCCTTTTCTTTAAGGGAATCAACGGTAATATCCTGGCCAAGCTTTACATTAACATGAGACTTTATACCAAGATTTAATATACCTTCAATTTCCCATTCAAGCACTTTCTTGGGTAAGCGATATTCAGGAATTCCATATCGTATCATTCCGCCTAATTTTGGCATCATATCAAATATTTCAACATCATGACCAAGTCGACGGAGAAAGAAAGCACAACTTAAACCAGCAGGTCCACCACCAATAACAGCTACCTTTTTCCCCGTAGAAGGAGCGCATGGTATATTGAACCGACTTCCGGAATTCATCTCAAAGTCAGCAACAAAACGTTTCATCTGGTTTATTGAGACCGGTTCTTCATCCTCAATATCCCTGCGGCATTTATCTTCACAAGGATGCGGACATACTCGACCGCATGATAAAAGAAGCGGATTCCTTTCACGAATAGTATGAACAGAACCTTCGTAGTCACCTTCTCTTATTTGCCTTATATATTTTGGTATGTCTATTTCGGCAGGGCATGTTTGAGCACATGGTGATAACGCTGCATCAAACTGGTTAAAAGTAAGAAGCCTGTCAGACATTGTTTTGACTTTAATAATATTTTTCGGACATGCAGTCTGGCAAGCACCACATCCTACACATTTGCTTTCAATAACTACCGGATAATTTTCAGGCCCCATTTCAATAGCATCAAATATACAAGCCTTTATACAGTCCCCGTATCCAAGACAACCTATACTGCATACACGTTTACCTCCGTGAATTGAATCAATTGCGCTGCAGCTGGTTACTCCCATATATTCATACTTATCTTCGGCCCTGTCACCGCCCCTGCACTCATTTTCAGACAACAGGGTCTCGGCAGTGCCCGGATCCATGCCCATAACCTGGGCTATTGCAGTAGCTGCCTCCATCCCTGCAATTACACATACGCTCGGTTTAGCTTTCTTACCAACAACCGCAGTAGCTGCTGCCGCACAACCGGTATAACCGCATCCGCCACAGTTTGCACCTGAGGTAAGTGATTCTATTTCAGCAATTCGGGGGTCCTCATACACATAAAATACTCTTGAGGCAACGGCGAGAACAATTCCGCAAGCACCGCCTATGCCCAACATAAATAAAAACGCAGTCACAATATCCTCCGGTTTATTAACTTAAGAAGAAAAGGAGAGAATAATAAATAGCTTTAAAGGAATACATGCCTTAATAATATCTATATTGTTATTATACCATCCCTTTAAATGCGTAAAAGGCTAATGCAATTACACCTGCAGTAACAAGGCCTATTGAAGTATCTTCAAGCTGTTTTGGTACTCTTGCCAGAATAATTCTTTCACGAACGCCTGCAAATAAAATAAGAGCAAGACCAAAACCAACTGCATAAGCAAATGAAGCAACCAATGACTGTACAAATGTAAGTTCCTTATCAACATTTAGAACACAGGCACCCATGACCGCACAATTGGTAGTTATAAGCGGTAAAAAGATACCAAGACCGGCATATAATGCCGGTATGCTCTTTTTTAAAAACATCTCTACAAATTGTACCAGTGAAGCGATCACAAGAATAAAAGAAATCGTTCTAAGATATACCAGATCAAAGCGGACAAGAATTAAGTCATATATCAGCCATGTAATTGTTCCGGCCAGAACCAGTACAAATATAACAGCCATTGACATACCGACAGCTGTCTCCATCTTTTTGGATGTACCTAAAAATGGACAGTTGCCCAGAAATTGAGCAAGCAGAATATTGTTTACAAAAATACATCCTATGATAATTTCCATGTAGCCCATTTTATTCTCCTACTTACTTCCAATAATATTCATACCGCAAAGCATAAGTCCTAGACAGACAAACGCACCAGGGGCCTGGACCATAAATGCAAACGGCTCATATGAAGCGCCGAAAACTGACATGCCAAGAAACATTCCTGTTCCCAATATTTCTCTTACTGCTCCAAGGGCACCCAGGGAAAGAGTAAAACCGACACCCATGCCAAGCCCATCAGCAACTGACGGGATAAGCTTGTTTTTAAAAGCAAACGCTTCCGCACGACCAAGTACAAGACAATTAACAACAATAAGGGGTATAAAAACACCGAGTTTTAAAAATAAAGGATACGCAAAGGCCTGCATAAGAAGCTCAACCACAGTTACAAATGTCGCAATAATAACAATAAAACATGCAATTCTTACTTTTGCAGGAATAAATTTACGCAAAATTGAAACAAGTATATTTGAACAAACCAGAACAAAGGTTGTGGCAAGGCCCATTCCAATACCATTTTCCATGGTTGTCGTCACACCCAGTACAGGGCATAAGCCAAGCACAAGACGAAATGGTGCAATTTCTTCCCATAAGCCTTTGGTGAATTCCTGAGTTACAGTTTTAGCCATATTAATGTCTCCCTATTTCAAAAGCTTTTAACTTTCTCTGTAAGCTGAGATTTTATTTCTTTATATATTTTACCTGCATCATTTGCAGCATTACAAACCGCACGTGATGTTATGGTTGCACCGCTCATGGCATTTATTTTACCACCGTCATTTGTTACCAGAATTGGAGATTCTATTGAAAGGCCTTTTAATTGAGATACAAAGCTCGGATCTTCCTTGGCTTTTGCACCCAGTCCGGGGGTTTCACTGTGAGTTGTAACAGCAGCGCCCAAAACCGAGCCATTATCAATATCGACACCTATCATAAGACCGATATCCCCACCGTAACCGCCTTTACCGAATCCTTCAAAAGCAACACAATTCGTTTTCCCATCAAACTTGCCGACAAAAAAATTCTTTTCTGTTTCACCAACCTTTAATGTAAAACGATCTGCTGTAGGATCATTTGAAGAACCTTCGAAAATTGACTTTAATGCAGGACCTTTAACAAACTTAACTTGCTGGTCTTCAATCTTGCTGCTTGTTTGAGTTTTAAGCCAGTGAAGAAGACCACCGGAAGAAGAACTTAATAATACAAGAACAACTACCATTTTTATTAATTCAGTCATTTTACGCAACCTTTCCGATAGCTTTTGGTCTTATCTTATCTATAAGTGGATTGGCCAGATTCATTAAAAGAATTGCCAGAACCACACCATCAACATAAGCGCCAATGTTTCTTATCAGCACGGTCATAACACCACAACCCGCTCCATATATCAGCATCGGGATAAAATTTACCGGTGACGACGAATCTTCAGTCGAAAGATAGAATGCACCGAGCAGAGTATATCCGGTTAATAAGTGAAATACAGGCCCTGCATAATTTTGGGGATCGGAAATCTGAAAAGCCAGGGCTGTAATAAATATACCGGCCAGAAAGGAAATTGTGATTTCCCACCGGATAAACCCCCTGATGATAAGATAAATACCGCCTAAGATAATTCCAATACCAAATGTAGCCCCTATTCCTCCAACCTGTTTTCCGGTTAGTAGATCAATTATTGAGAACTGATCTACAATCGATACCCCAAAATTTTTAAGGTATGCAAGAGGATAAACCATAACCATATCAAGATCATAGTTTACAAGGGCCGCGTCAAAATCGAAATAATCCTTCCAGGCGACCATCAGGATGGACATGCCGATAAGTACCGGGTTAAAGGGATTGGCTCCTATGCCTCCAAAAATCTGCTTACCTATGATAACAGCCACAAAAGTACCTGTTACTACAACCCACCATGGCGAGGTTGCGGGCAGCATCATGGCAAACAAAAGACCTATTAGAGAGGCATTCCCGTCACCCACCGAAACCGGTTGCTTGGAAATTTTATTGAATGCAAGTTCCCAGAGAATTGCAGAAGAAACGGACATGGAAACAACAGCAACTGCAGAGGCACCATACATAATCAAACCGGGTATGATGGCAAGCATTGCTGCTAACATGATATGATAACTTCTAGTGGTTATTGAGCTCCCATCGTGCCAGAAAGGCGCATGGGAAACAATTAATTTTTTCTGACTATGCATTCTCTTCCTCCGCTGCCTCAGTCTCTTCCTCTGCTTCCACTTCTGCAGGGGCATTGGCAAGTTCATATTTTGCTAATCTTATATATTGAAATACCGGCATTTTAGAGGTGCATACATAACTGCATAGACCACACTCAACACATGAATAAAGGTCATGAGCATCAGCAGCCTCCTGATATTCACCGGCTTCAAGAAAGCGAACAAGGATATTGACCTGAATCTTTGAAGGACAGATTCTGACACATTCACCGCAGTTAATACATGGATAGTCTGAAACAGTTTCAACTTTTGAGCCATCCTGGATAATAACTGCATCTGTATCAGCCTGAACAGGATAATCCACTGAATATATTGATGATCCAGTCATAGGGCCACCAACAATCACTCTGTCCTTATCTTTAACTTTGATATCAAATGCTTTAAAAACATCACTTACCGGGGTTCCCATTGTTACAGACACATATTTCTTGCTTCCGTCCTTATCAACTATTTCTACAACCTTTTTTACAGGTATTTTGCCCTCGGTATATGCAGCGCCCAATGATGCTATGGCCTCTGCGCTTATCAGGCAAATACCCATGTCTTCAAGTGATCTGCCGGCAGGAACATAATCACCAAGAACCTCTTTTGCAATCATGAACGGCAGGGCTGAGGGATACTCTTTATCAATGATTGTGACATCTGCTCCAGTTTTATTAGCATTATGCATCAAGGAGGATGGAACAGCCATTGTAATATTTTCAATCCCGGTAATTTCCTTCAGTATGCCGATACCTTTAATTATTAAATCGGTCCTTGTTTTTACAACAAACTGGGTTGTTGTCATCAGAAGGTCCTTATCCATCCCGTATATAACAATCCTGTTAATAGATTTTTCAGGATCGTTTAAAATTTTTAAGGGTAGTCCACCCGGTACGGATCCAAGGAAGTCCACTGCATTTGCAAGGTCTGGCTTATTACAGATTTCTCCGAATTTTTCATCGATTTCTTCAGTATCATCCGTGTCTATGGTAATGGAGGTAAAAGCCCTGCCAAAATTACCGGTATAATTTGATATTGATGAGATAGTTCCAGTAACCGTGGAAATCACATAATCTTCGCTATCAATAACCGGTACCAGTTTCTGGCCTGTTTTAACCTTATCACCCACTTTTAATTGAACGGCATCACTACGTTCAAAAGATGTACCTGATAAGATTGTAACCTTCTTTGGGGCCGGAATTATTTCGGGCTCTGTATGTGTTGCACTTAAAATATCATATTCAAGCCTGGGTTTTAATAATCCGACAAATGTTTTTTTAATCATAATTAAACCCTTTTCTGCCGTAATAGTTTTAAACACCTTATACCGGCAGCTAAAAATTACTTTTACATTACGTGGCAATCAGCGCATTCTACCGGACCGGCTTCGGTTTCAAAGTCCTGGTGGCATGTAATGCACTGTCCGTGGAAAGCATCGGCTTTTTTCAGCATTTCAGTATCTTCAATTTCATCCGCCTCGTGACATTCCAGGCAGGACTCCAGATCTGCAGTATCACCGGATTGATGGCAATCTCCACAGGCACTGGTATCTATTTCGTCTTCTTCAGGATGATGATGGCAGTCCACACAGGCAAGTCCGTAACCGGAATCCGATGTATGTACCTTATGAGTGAATAAAACCTTTCCTGCATCACTCTTAAACATAATCCTAACCGGCTCAAAAGTTTTTTCGGTAACCTTTGCAGAAACTGCAGTGTAGCATACCACTCCGACAATAAATAAAATAATTGCCAGCCTGTATGCTGTCTGAATCTCATTCTTTGAAGTCATTGCTATCTAAATCCCTTTAAAAAGTGTTATCGTTTTCATACCGGATACAAGCAAAACGCGAATAGAAACAGGTACCATAATACTTGTAAGGTTTCAAGTTTTTTTCAATGAAAAAAATAATTTCCATCATTGCCGGGCAAAAAATAAATGTTTAGGTAGTTTATTCTGATATCAAACCAGAAACATAATATTCTTTCCAATACTGCACACTATTCTTCATTATCGATACAACTGCACCCTTTCTCAGTCGAATTCCATGTGAAATGATGGCCGGCACCTAAACCAAGCTGTTTCGAAAGGTACTATATTGAATTAATGCAATTTTGATGTTAATGTGAAAATTCATTGTTTTGCTATAATTTGTTTTATGCAATACCTGCTTTAAATTTCAAAATGTTAACACTTTCGGGTAAGTTAAAAACTGTGTGCTATCAATTCATATGAACATCTATTATTTATTCTACATGAAATCTGTTTCTTAAGATTAAATCTAAACGGGGTATACAGCAAATTGAAATAATTTCCATGGCGAAAAGACTAAATAAAAAAAAAATACTTTTAACCGGGGCTTCAGGATTTATAGGGCGGAATCTTCTTGGGCACTTATGCCAGGAATATTACGTTTATGCCTTCGCGAGACGTACCCAGCAGGAAGCCGGTGTTAAAACACATAAAAACATTAAATGGATACTTGTGGACATCGCCCGTGAATCGAGTCTGACCAAAGTTATTGAAAGCATAAAAAAAGAAGGTGGTGTCGATTATATTATTCATCTTGCTGCTTATTACGATTTCGACAACAAATCTCACCCCGAGTTTGATCGTACAAATATATTAGGAACCCGCCTGTTATTGGAGAATTCTAAAGAATTGGGTATAAAACGTTTTATTTATGCCAGTTCCATCGCTGCCAGTAATTTCCCTTCTCCCGGAAAAGCGGTTAATGAACAGAGTCCTCTTGATGCAGATTACCCCTACGCAATAAGCAAGAAAAAAGGGGAGGAGATGCTGAAGGAATATTCAAAAAATTTCCCATGCTCTTCCATCCGTCTTGCAGCAGTATATGGAGACTGGTGTGAATACGGCCTCCTTTATATCTTATTAAAAACATGGCTTTCATCTTCATGGAAATCAAGAATAATAGCAGGTAACGGGGAATCGGCCATACCTTATATTCATGTTAATTGTATCAAGAGTTTGATTTCTCTTGTCCTCGAAAAATCAGATCACCTTTTACAGTTTGATATTTACCTGGCCAGCCCTGAGGGAGCCACTTCCCATAGAGAACTTTATGAAATGGCCACAAGATACTATTTCGGCGAAATAAAAAGTCCTGTTCTTATGCCCAAGTGGATTGCCTTGATCGGTGTTTATTTTCTGGATTTTATGGGAGGTATAATCGGAAAAAGACCGTTTGAACGACCGTGGATGATAAAATATGTCGATAAAAAATTAACTGCTGAAACAGATTATACGAAAAAGACCCTTGGATGGGAACCTAAGAAAAAATATCACATCATACGCAGGCTGCTCTTCCTTATTGAAAATTTAAAAAGCTTTCCTGTTAAATGGGAACAAAGAAACATATCCGCACTGGCAAAACCAAGTATAGAAAGGCCCAATCTTATTCTTGCCGAATTAATGCAAAACATACAGGAAGAGGTGACAAACCGGATCATGGAATACATGATTTCCCCTGATCATACCGACCAGTTTAAACACTACTATGACATTCATGATCCGCAAAAAGTAAAGTGGTATATAGAAGCCGCTTACAACCTTTTAATTAATTCGGTTCGCAATGGTGACAGATACGCGCTTATTAATTATGCCCGCTCCTTGGCCAACATGAGAAGTAGAGAGGGTTTTGAATCTGAGGAGGTGTGCCGGGCACTAATGGTTACAGGGGATCACATAAGTTCAGCGCTACTTGCAATTCCTGAAACCAAAGGGATGGAACTTCTAATACACGACTGGATAACCCTGGCCATTCAACTTGCTGTTGATGAAGTAGAAGATTCATTTGAAAGAATTGAACAATCAGAAAAGGCGGAAACAGGTTATTTTTAAAGATTTAATATCTTCTTATTAATAAAAAACTTCTCCCCTGACATGTTTTTTTAGACCAGGTATCAAAGGGACAGATTAATATTTCGCAAATATACTGCTATTTCATCTACTACAGTATATATTCCTTTTTTTACTTCAGGTGAAATATCAAGGCCGGTGGAAACATGTTTTGGCTCTATTCCAAAAAGAACCATATTCTTCGGAAGTGCATTTGAAATATCGGCAAGGGCAAGAACATCGCAAAGCCCGATCTGGTGTGGGGATATTTTTTTCTGAAAAAAAGCATGGGGATCGTTTATCCTGACAACTGTACCGGGAGGTTTGCCGGATTTCACGGCATCAACGATAATAAGGTGAGAGCGGTTTTCAATATTGTAAAGGAGTTCAAAACCGATTGTTCCTCCGTCAATCAACTCTACCTGATCCGGAACAGAATACCTTTCCCTTAATATTTCAAGTGCTTTTATACCCGCGCCTTCATCGGACAAAAGGATGTTTCCAATACCTAAAATAAGCACATCCCGGTTTGGCTGGTGCGACAACTCTTTTGATAAGGATACATCCGGATCCGGACCTGCAATATTGTTCGCCATGATTTAAATGACTTTTATTTTTACAATTTCATTTTTGTCTGCATCCACCATATGAATTGCACATGCCAGGCATGGATCAAATGAATGAATTGTTCTTAAGACTTCAAGCGGCTTTTCAGGATCTGCAACCGGGGTTCCGATAAGTGATGCCTCATAAGGTCCAAGCTCATCATTACTATTTCGTGGTCCTGCATTCCATGTTGATGGAACAACGCACTGGTAATTCTTTATTTTGCCATCCTGTATTACTATCCAGTGAGAAAGAACTCCCCTCGGTGCTTCATGGAAACCATATCCTTTTTGTTCTCCTTTTGGGAAAATAGGTTTATTATATGTGTCAACATCACCTTTACCAATATTTTTAACTAGAAGGTCCCACTGATTTACCAGGGATTCATGCAGAACAGCTGCCTTTATTGATCTGGCAGCAATCCTTCCTATTGTTGAATGAAGCGCCCCTATTCCTACTTTAACTCCTGCCACAGAACTTACTGTATCAAGCATTTTTGTAGCGTATTTAACAGTAGCTTTATGCCCGGCGGCAAACATGCATAAAACATTTGACAACGGTCCTACCTGCGCCGGCTTGCCCAAAAAGGTCGGGGCTTTGACCCATGAATATTTACCATTATCCTGAAATTCAGTGTAAGCAGGCTCTGTCTCTTCATCATAGGGATGACGGTCCCAATCCCCCTTGTACCAGGAATGCTTGATGCTTTCTTTTACTCCCTCGCCGAAAAAGTCATCATTAAATGATTTTATCGGCTTAAAACTCTTTACATCACCATCTGCAATATAACCGCCGGGCAGTTCAAACTTAGTACCCGCGGTATCAAGAACCATCTCAGGAACACTTAAATAGTTTTTTACCCCAGCTCCGTAAGCTGTCCAGTCAGCATAAAGAGCACCAACAGCAGCAACATCAACCATTAAAACATTATGGATAAAATCCCCGATTTCATCAATAAGAGTTTTTACATGATATAATTTTTCCATATTGAGGGCTGACTGGTTGTCGGGGTTAACAGGGTTGGCAACCCCTCCTACAGCAAGGTTCTGAATATGCGGTGTCTTGCTTCCGAGTATTGCTACAACCTTGTTAATTTTTCTCTGGTATTCGAGAGCCTGCAGATAATGACACGCGGCAAGAAGGTTTACCTTCGGCGGGAGTTTCATCGCCGGATGTCCCCAGTAGCCGCTTGCAAAAACACCAAGCTGGCCGGAGCTGACCAGGGTCTGTAATCTTTTCTGGGCTTTTTCCATCTCCTGTTTACTGTTTCTTGTCCATGGAGATAGAGATTGAGCCAGTTTTGCGGCTTCAGAAGGACTTGCGCTAAGTGCGGAAACCACATCAACCCAGTCAAGGGCTGACAGGTGATAAAAATGAACTATATGGTCAAAAACACCGTGTGCTCCTATAATTAAATTTCTTATATACTGTGCATTCAGGGGCACTTCAAGTTTAAGCGCATTTTCAACAGCACGTACCGATGTAATAGCATGTACTGTTGTACATACACCGCAAATCCTCTGTGTATACATCCATGCATCCCGGGGATCAAGCCCTTTGAGAATGGTTTCTATTCCGCGCCACATTTGACCTGATGACCATGCGTTAACTACCTTACCTTTATCAACTTCGCACTCAATCCTCAGATGACCTTCTATTCTGGTTATCGGATCTATAACAATTCGCTTGGACATAAAGTGTCTCCTTTATCTGTTATTAGAACGCATAAATATTTTGTATCATGCCTTCTGAAACACAGGCAGTCTTTTAATACACCAAATGTAAACCATAATTTCTATGGCAATGATCCCCAATGTTATTATTATTTCCGGTGCAGCTGGAAAATAGTGCCAGCCGTTACCGGGGTTAAAACCAACAAGATAGGAGTTAAATCTAAGGAGTCCGCCTGAAAACATCATGGAAAGTGCTGAAAGAAATAAAACCCTCGGTTTCTTCCGGTTGGAAGGTATCGCGAGCATGCATACAGGAACTATAAGAAGAACATTTTCAATAATAAAAATATTGCCGAGTAAATCTCCTTTAAAGATAAGTTCAAAATGTCCCCTCAATGCTATATCGCATATCCTCAGCACAAGGAAAATTCCGGCAAGCAGGGCCAGAACTTTGGCAATTTTTCCAAGAATTTCAGTCTCGTCAGGAAGTTTATATCTTAATGTTGATATACTTGACTCTACCATGACCACTGCATATCCCATCATGACTGCCGAAATAAGATATAAAAGGGGCAAAAAAGACGACCACCACAATGGATAAAGCTTGTGGCCCGCGACAATCATGAGAGAACCTAGAGATGACTGGTGCATGGTGGGAAGAAGAACTCCAAGTGCAATCAAAATAAACATGATTTTATTCAGTGCCGCCTGAAGTTTTTCCAAATTAAACTTTGCTAAGATAGTCGGGGCAAACTCAAACCAGAGAACAAATGTATAAACAGCAATACAGAGAGCTACTTCAAAAAGTACAGAGTTAACATTTCCGTACCATGGGAGGAAAATGTTATACAGCTGCCAGTACCTCCCCACATCTAAAAAAACAGCGACACTGGACATTGTATATCCTAATAAACTTGTAAGGATAGCGGACTTCATAAGGGGATGATACTCCCTTTTATTAAACACATATATCAACAGGGCTGTTGCGTAGCCCCCACAGGCAAAAGCTGTCCCCACCACTACATCATAAGTAATCCAGATACCCCACGGGTAACCGTCATTCAAGTTTGTGACGGCCCCTAATCCCAATACAAACCGCTTTCCTAAAAAATAGAGGCTGATAAGTGCAATGATAAAAAATATTGTAAAAGGGATTGTAAAAATCCTGCCACCCAAAGGTTTTTCACTTTTCATATATCGCTCCTTTACAAAAGGATTTTATTCATTATTATTTTTATTTTTTGCTACCAGATACGTCAGACCTCCGAAAATAATAACGGGAAGAATCATACCCCGGTATAGCGTATGCTGAATATTTTCAGATATTGAAGTGTATGATCTGTCCGGAAGATCCGGTAATCCGATCTTATTAAAGGGAACACCCGAAAGCATAAGTACCTGGGTTCCGCCGATTTCAGTCTCACCGTAAATCCGGGGAATGTACTTTGAGGCACTTTTTTCATTGGTTTTACCGCTTTTTAATGAGTTTGCGGGAAAATAGTAGTATTTTCCGGGCTCCATATTCTGCCTTCGTTTAGCCTCTATTAAAAGGCTTTCAACGGGACCGAAAATTGTAGCTCCGGTTGGACATTCGCTGCAGCAGGCTGGAATTTCTCCTTTTGCCTGAAGGTGAGAACACATCTCACATTTTGCAATCTCCGGGAAAGGGCTATCCCATTCAAATTTCGGTATATTAAACGGACATGCCACCTGACAGTATCTACACCCGATACATGCTTCAGGATTATAGGACACAACACCTGTTTCTTTATCTTTAGTCATGGCCGATGCGGGGCATGCAGACACGCATGAAGGATCAACACAATGCATACATTGTGATTTTACAAAAGAAAATCCGTTAATTTCATTATCTTTGACCTTTCCTGTTCCGTTCTGATATTTCTTGATGATGTTATACGTTTCAAAGGACAGGTTTTTGGGGTTGTCCCAGAGCTTTTGGATTCCTGTAGGCTGAGGGGATAAATTATTAGCCTTTCTGCAGGCTACCATGCAGACCTCACATCCAATACACAAAGTAGCATCATACAGCATACCCATAGCACCCGGGAGACGTTTTTTTCCTGGAGAAGATGCAAAAGACAAAGATGGACTCACCGCCATTGCCGTAGTACCTGCAACTACTTTTAGGAAATCTCTCCTTCTTATCTCCATGAACTATTCTCCTTTGTCAGAATTGTCTGATTCACCAAGATTTCTGGTTATTACAGCTGCTGCACCAACAACAGCGCCTGCGGCACCTGCCAAAACAGCTGCCGAGCCTTTTGACATGCCTTTACCTTGTTCTGATTTAATCGGTGCAATTACTGATGAAGGTGTAATATTCTCAACATCGGCAAGAGAGTGAAGAGGAATGTTAAATCCGATACCCTTTTCAGTACATCCAAAGCATGGGTGCCCTGTACCCACGGGCCAAACTCCGCCGCCGGCCTCGTTGAACAGAATTGACGGACAATTGGCATGGGTCATCGGGCCTTTACAACCAAGCTTATACAAGCAATAACCGTTACGATGCCCATCATCGCCAAAGGTTTCAGCAAATCTCCCGGCATCAAAATGGGGTCTTCGTTCACAGTTCTCATGTATAAGGTTTCCATAGGCGAATATAGGTCTGTTTTTATCATCAAGGGCTGGAAGCTTACTAAATGTCAGAAAATGGAGAACTGTTGAAAGAAAATTATATGGGTTTGGAGGACATCCCGGAATTGTAACAACGGTTTTATCTTTTAACACGTCGGGAACCCCTGTTGCACCTGTGGGATTTGGATATGAAGACTGAATTCCTCCCCACGAAGCACAGGACCCGATGGCTATAATGGCCCCGGCTTTAGCCGCTGTTTCTTTGACAATATCTACAAAAGGGCGGTTACCGATCTTACAGTAAATTCCTCCATCCTTTACGGGAATTGCCCCTTCGATTACCAGGATGTATTTCCCTGCATTCTCCTGCATTGACTTTTTCATTGCAGCTTCAGCCTGGTGTCCCGCACCGGCATTCAGGGTTTCATGATAATCAAGGGAAATCAGATCCAGTATAAGGTGCTCAAGTGAAGGATGTGATGGACGCAATAATGTTTCCGTACAACCGGTGCACTCCTGTCCATGGAGCCATATAACAGGAGGACGTTTTTTTGGATTGGTAACCGCTTCGGCAATTTTTTGTCCCATAGTAACTGGAAACCCCATACCGACAGCCATTACACCACAGAATTTAATAAAATCTCTCCTAGATACTCCCCTTAGTTCTTTAAACGTTGAATGCGTGAGATGCTTTTTTTTCATTTTCCCCCTCATTTATTCCGAAAAAGTAAAATATTTTTTTCAGCTAAAAAAATAATTATACCGAATCTTGAACTAAACGGATCAAATTACCAAAATCTATCTCAAAAACACTTATATCGCTCGCTGGCTGTTTGATGTGCAGATTCAAAATGCTCACATACTATGTGTATGCCGCTTTTTCTCATCAACATATACTTTGCCATCAAACCCGATCTGCACTTTTGAGATCGGTTCTAAAAGAATTGTTGTAAAAATAACTTAAGAGAGCTGAGGCGAAATGCATGCAAATGATTACGATAAATAAAGAGAAAGAATTTCAGGATGCGCGCTGTTAGAATATAATATTTTAAATATTTCTAAATAAAGATATGAGACTTTTTCATATTGTCCGTATTTTTGTCCATTTTTTTAGTCAGGCGAAAATTTTAATAATTAAATAACTAAATTTATTATTATGAATAAAATTTTACCTTCACAATAACTAGAACAAAAATTAACATTATAAGCATATAGTCGTAGAAGAGTTTAATAAACGTCGTAGTTTAGGCGCAATTAGAGATCGAATATATAATAACTAGTTTCATGTCAAGCATTATTTTATCTGAATTTATAAAATAACTACATTTTCTCTGAAATATTATAATTCTTTTTTTATTCACAGGATTGGGGTATAGATAAAATTTCAGCATTGAAGTCTGTTTTATACATATCAAAAATCTTTTAGGGAAAACATAAAAATGTGTATAGCTATACCTTCGAAAATCATCAAAATTGATGGAAACTCCATGGCGACAATTGATGTTGAAGGTGCTAAACGTACTGCCAGCCTGCTCCTTCTGGATGACGCTGAAGTTGGCGATTATGTTATTGTACATGCCGGTTTTGCCATCAACAAGGTTAACGAGGAAGAAGCCCTGAAAACGATAGAAATTCTTCGTAAAACAGTCAGTATGATGAAAACAGCCTCTGATGAAAAACCATGAGGAAAAAAAATTTATCTGAAAAACACCCGATTGCATACATTAGTGAACTTTCAGATCATGTCCGACCCGTCAGAAAATTTTAAGATTTTAATATTTCAGAAAACTGGGAGTGTCAGTTTAAAACGACTCTAATATCCCCTGATATTTCGATCTGTGATGACTGCAAAAATGGTTGAGAAAGCCCATGCATGAAATGAGTATCGCGATACAGATTATAGAAATTGCAGGAGCATCAATACCGGATGAACTGAAAGGAACACCTGTAGAGAAATTGAATTTAAAAATAGGCAAGCTTTCTGCTGTTATACCTGACAGCCTGGTTTTCTGCTTTGACATAGCCGCGGAAAATACCGCTTTTGAAGGTTCATTCTTAAATATTGAAGAGATACCGGTTCGGCTAAAATGCCTGTCATGCGATCATCAATGGATAATTGAAGAACCGGCTTTTAAATGCGATAGCTGCAACAGCGGCAGCATTGAGGTTATTTCAGGCAGGGAACTGGATATTGAATCCATAGAGTTTCAAGATTAATTAAACGATTAGCCTGGAGAGGGTATCATATGGAAATTAAAGTTGCTCAAAAAATGCTTGATGCAAATGACGAGATGGCAAGACATAACAGGCTTCTCTTTAAAGAAAAAAACGTCTTTGTCATTAATATTATGAGTTCACCAGGATCGGGTAAGACAACCCTGCTGGAAAAGACTCTTGGAAGGATACAACCAGACATAAACTGCGGTATCATTGTCGGTGATATCTGTACAAAAAACGATGCTGAACGTATATTAAAAACAGGTGCCCCGGCGATTCAGATTAACACGGACGCCTTTGGGGGTGAATGCCACCTCTCGGCCGGCTCGATTGAAAAAGCGGCCTCGGATTTTAACCTTGAAGAGATGGATTTATTAATTGTAGAGAATGTTGGCAACCTTGTCTGTCCTGCGGAATTTGATATTGGAGAAGATGTGCGTGTAGTTGTTTTAAGTGTTACGGAAGGTGAAGATAAACCTTTAAAGTATCCATTGATGTTCCGTGAAAGCAGCCTTGCACTTTTAAATAAAATAGATCTATTGCCTTATCTTGATTACGATATCGGTTTAACGAAAAAATATATCACCCGGATAAATGCTGAAATGCCTGTCATTGAAATTTCATCAAAGACTTTGGAAGGTTTTGACCAGTGGATTGAATGGCTGAAAAACAGAATCATCCAAAAAAAATAAGGAGGGACATGTGACACTATAATATACTAATGAATACAGAGAGAATGACCTGCCACAAGAGCTTATAAAAAGAACGTATATGGATGACTATCTATGATACAGCTTCCATTAAAAAACCACGGCTGATCAATTAATTGTTTTGATAGAAGTATCGGTTTTGCTATATTGATACCTTAATTTAAGTTTCTGTTTTATTATCTGTTGAGAAAAATGCTTATCCATACTGAAGGAAGATCGAAAAGGTTATATTTCCATATTTCAGAGAATTTCCGACATAAATATTTTCACCCGCGCCTTTTTTTTTAACCGGTTTGAGTAATTAATTATCTCTTTTCTGACTTTTATATCCTTTATAAGTTCAATAATCTTTTTCTTAACCTCTTGTAATGGTACAATAGATTTATTTTGTTTCCCAGTTATTTTTATAATATGATACCCTGAATCGGTTTTGACAATATCGCTAATCTCATCAATTTTTAATTCAAATGCAATATCATCAAAAATCTTTATCAACTGGCCTTTATTAAAAAAACCCAGATCTCCCCCTTTTGTACCGGCAGAACCGTCCGAGTATTTTTTTGCAATTTCTGCAAAGTTTTCACCTTTTAATATTCTTTGACGTATATTCTCAATTTTTTTACGGGCGTTTGTCTTTTGAATTATGTTGCTTTTCGGGCCGGCATTAATAAGGACCCTGCTTATTCTTACCCTCGCTGGTCTAATGAATGACTCTTTATGGCTTTTATAAAAGGCAGCTACTTCTTTTTCTGATATTGAGACCCTATCAGTAATTTTTTTTTGAATTATTTTTTTTATGGAAAGATCACGATTTATTTGATGCTTAAAGGATTCAATGTTGTATTCCATCTTTTTCATCCACTCATGGAGGTCTTTGTTTTTTCCTATTTCATTTTTTAATTTTTCATACTCTATTTCCATTAGTTCATTTTCAACTTTTATACCTTCTTTAAGGCTTTCCTGGTACAAAAGCTCCTGATCGATAATTGTATCAAGTACCTTTTCTTTAATTTCTTTGAGCTGCTTTTCGTTATACTTTACCCCTTGAGTTGTAACCTGCTGAAGGACCTGATAATAGGTCCGGTAAAAATCATCTTTTGTAATAACCTTTCCATTAACAATAGCAACTTTGCTGATTATTTTCATGGCATTTACAAAATCTGCCGGCAGAAAAATAATAATAGAAATAAATGAAATTACTATTATTGCCCGCCATTCTTTAATTTTAACCGCCATTATCAGCGTTCTCTCTATTGAATTTTCTTTGATTATATAAGGATTGATGAACTCATAAAAAGTATAACAGGTACTTGATCCTCCTTAAATCCGGTACAAATTTATTGATCAGTTTCTTTTTCCGGATCACATACGCCGCAAATTGAACATGATTTCATTGGGCAGTCCGGAGACTCAATATTTTGATATGCCTTTTTATATTCATTGAAAAGATATGACCTGTGTAAACCATGATCGATAAAATCCCATGGAAACAATTCGTCTTCTTTCCTTTCTCTTAATATGTAAAAATCGGTGTTAATTGCTGTCTCTTTAAAGGTTTTCGGCCAGTTCCCGTTATTTTCACAGGCCGATACCAATATGTCAGCAACCTTCCTGTCTCCACGCGAAAGTAATGCCTGGATATAAGCTTTACGAGGATTTTCAGCCTGCACCTTTATATTTGCAACTCTTTTCAATCCGCTCCTTATTATTTTAATTTTTTTATTCAATAGGCTCAAACTATCCATGCTGCTCCATTGAAAAGGTGTAAACGGTTTTGGAATAAAAGGGTTAATGCTGACCGTTATTTCACCAATACGTTTTTTCACCCTGCTTTCATCAAGGAATGCAGATTTAATCTTAACACAAAGATCTATGACAGCTTCAACATCATCCATAGTTTCTGTTGGCAGGCCGATCATAAAATAAAGTTTAATATTAGGAATATTTCCTGAAACAAGTGCCCTTACAGCATTTAATATGGTTTTCTCATCAATCCCCTTATTTATAACTTTTCGCATTCTCTCCGAACCGGCATCGGGTGCAATTGTGGCAGTTTTAACACCACTTTGCTTCAGCGTATCAACAAGTTCGGGAACCAGGGCTTCGGCTCTTAAAGAGCTGAATGATATTCTTGTATTACTTTGGTCGACTGTCTTACACAAACCAGCAATTCCGGGAAGATCGGAAACCGCCGCACCAACAAGACCAATTTTGTTTGTTAAGGCAGCTCCCTTTTCTATGCACTCTTCAAGAAGCAGTATTGGCCTGAATCTTGGAGGTCTGCTTATATATCCTGCACTGCAAAAGCGGCAGCCGTGCGGACAGCCTCTGCTGACTTCGATTAGGTAGGTCTGATCAAATGTTGTATGTGGTGTTAAGATGGAACTGCAGGTGGGAATACCGGATAAATTCTTCGAGTATGCTTTTTTTATTTTATCAGGAACATCATCTACCGGTTTAAATGAGCATAAGGTTCCATCCGGATGATAGTCAGCCTTGTAAAATTCAGGAACATATGCTCCGGGAACCTCCATAGCAATTTTTTTAAGGCAGCTTTTTCTATTTTCACCCGGGTCATAGATATTAAAAAAACTTTTTAAAAAAACTTCGGCTTCTCCAATTAAGAAGCAGTCAATAAAAGAGGCTACCGGTTCAGGGTTCAAAAAACAGGCAACTCCCCCTGCAATCACTAAGGGGTGGGGGTTTCCTCTGACGGCAGATTGCAGCGGGAGCCCTGCTTTTTGCATAATTTTTAGAATATTAATATAGTCATTTTCAAATGAAATTGAAAAAGCAATAATATCAAACTCGGTCAAACTTCTCTTCGACTCTATGGTCAGGACATTTTTGGAGTTACCAGCCTCCTTCTCCGGTAAAAAAGCTCTCTCACATACCACATGCTCTATTTCGTTTAAAAGTCTGTAGACTGCCTGAAAACCAAGATTTGACATCCCAACAAAATAGCTGTTGGGATAAACCAGGGCCACACTGACATGTCCCTTCCATTCTTTTCGTATGGCACCGGATTCAGTTTCGGAAAAATCACGGTACGGTCTTTGCGTTTTTCGAACCATTACATATAATATAGATCGCCGGTTCTATGAATTAAAAACAAATCATAGCAAGCTGAAGAATTGCCTTACTAAAAACAAAGCTTTAATAATATTTTTAATCAGCCTGCCTTCTTAAAAAAGTCGGCACTTCAAGGTCACCATTGTCAATAACCAGCCCTTTGTAACCACGATATTCAGCCCCGCTGTTCTCACCTACCGCTTCCTGGTTACGCATAAATGTCGGTTCATCAAGTATAGCTGCATCATTCTCAAGATCTTCCGGAGTTACATCCCGCAACTTACCCCTTAAACCTTTAGCAGCCTTATACGGAAAAACCGAATCCGATGTTCCTGCACCTATTCCTGTAGCTATAACAGTTATGCGCATTTCTTCTCCAATAGATTCATCAAAAGCCTGGCCCCAGATAATTTCAGCTTCTTCTCCAACCTCTTCGTATATCTTGTCAGAAGCTTCAATAACCTCTTCCAGCGTTATATCGCTTGAGCAGGTAATATTCATCAGCACTCCCCTTGCCCCGGCAATCGGTATATCTTCTAAGAGAGGATGTGAAATTGCTTTTTCCGCAGCTTCGATCGCTCTGTTTTCGCCACTAGCTATACCGATACCCATAAGCGCCAGACCCGCTTTTGACATAATTGTTTTAACATCAGCAAAGTCAAGATTAACAAGCCCCGGCATCATGATAAGGTCAGTAATACCTTTTACAGAGTGGTGAAGAATTTCATCTGCTTTCATAAACATATCAATCATTGTGGCTTTTTTCGGAGCAATACTGCGTAACCTGTTATTTGGTATTGTTATAACAGTATCCGCAACATCCCTGAGTAAAGCAACTCCTTCATCAGCCTGATTTGATCTCTTCTTCCCTTCAAATGAAAAAGGCTTTGTAACTACAGCAACTGTAAGTGCACCGATCTCCTTACATATTTCCGCAACTACCGGAGCAGCACCTGTACCTGTACCGCCCCCTAACCCTGCAGTTATAAACACCATGTGACTTCCCTGAAGAGCTTCTTTGATCGCATCAATACTTTCCTTGGCGGCTTCGCGTCCTACCTGGGGATTTGCGCCGGCACCAAGACCTTCGGTCAGAACCTCTCCGATCTGGATCTTAGTTGATGCATTTGAAATATCCAGAGCTTGTGCATCAGTATTTGCTACAATAAATTCAACCCCCTGCAGGCCCGAATTAACCATATTATTGACAGCGTTCCCGCCTGCACCTCCCACACCAACAACTCTTATCTTCGCTCTTTTGTCATCCTCAATAACAGAAAAACTCATTTCCCCACCTCCATTGTTTGGTTATTAGTATTACTACCGTCAGATATTCCTTTCCCATAAAAAAATGTCTTCGTTGCACTGTTATGTTTAATCATATTACTTCCTTGAACCATTTTTTCATCCGGACCATAACACGGTTAAAAATATTTGAATCACGAATCCTGAATTTGTTATCAGAGTGGTTCTTTGCTCCGAATAAAACAAGTCCTACACCGGTTGCATACATAGGATTATTTACTACATCAACTAGCCCGTTTATTCCATGGGGCTTTCCTAGTCGTGACGGAAGATCAAAGACAGCCTCCGCAATTTCCGGAACACCGTCAAGCAGTGCTGTTCCGCCTGTTACGACAACTCCTGAAGCAATTAAATTTTCCATACCGGCTCTATATATTTCACGATTTACTATAGAAAACATTTCCTCAATCCTTGGTTCAAGTATTTCTCCTATGAATTGCCGCTGAATTCTTTTGGGATCTCGTCCCCCCATTCCGGGGACTTCAATTGTTTCATCCGGTTTTACACTTCCACTTATACATGTTCCGTATTTTTTCTTGATCTTTTCAGCCTCGGCATTGGAAGCTCTTAATCCGAATGACAGATCTGTTGTCAGGTTATCTCCTCCCAAAGCAAGTACGAAAGTATGTCTGATATTTCTCCCTTTAAAAATAGCAAGATCTGTTGTACCACCTCCAAGATCCAGGAGAGCAACGCCAAGGTCTTTTTCCTCATCGGTCAGAACAGATTCCCCGGAGGCAAGAGACTCAAGAACAATATCACAAACATCAAGACCCGCCTTATTCGCACATTTGACTATATTATGTGCTGATGTTACTGCACCTGTTACAATGTGAATTTTTGCCTCAAGCCTCACACCTGACATCCCGATAGGGTTCTGAATACCCCGTTCATCATCGACAAAATATTCCTGTGGAAGGACATGAATAACTTCCCTATCCATGGGTATTGCCACAGCCCTTGCAGCATCAATAACACGATCAACATCATTTTGTGTTATCTCGTCTCCTTTAACAGCAATAATTCCATGACTGTTAAATCCTGTAATATGCCCGCCGGCAATTCCGGCATATACTGATGTAATTTCACAGCCCGCCATGAGTTCGGCTTCTTCAACAGCCTTTTTTATTGAATCAACGGTGGATTCAATATTTACTACAACCCCCTTCCTAAGACCGATAGAAGGATGCGAACCTATACCTATTATATTAATACCATCACTAGAAACTTCACCAACAACAGCACAGATTTTGGTGGTCCCGATATCAAGGCCAACGATTATTTCCCGTCCTTGCACGTTAAACCTCCTTTTGCTTTTTGGTTTGTGATTGATGAAAAACAGGCCTGATTACAATACGATTCGAACTTTTCAAGTCAATTAAATCTACATCTGCAAACCTGTTAATATTATTCAGGTACGACAATACATTCTTAAAGTTTCCATATTTATCAGGATAATCATCATAGCCTATATCAAACATAACCGTCCTCCCATGTTCGCTCATATACAATGTAAGGCCAATGTCTCTGTCTACATCAATTCTTTTTATTGTCATACCATGCATTAAATAATTACTTCCGCCCCAAAGTTTTAAAGCATCCAAAACAGCGGTAAAGTATTTACCTGCCTGTTCCCCGGGACTGTTAAAATCGGAAAAGTCAAGGCCGGTTATAACAGGAAACGTACCAATGTTTTTTTCTGTTATTTTCTTAAACATTTCACCACGGTCATTTATAAGAAAGTTCTGCCCAAGATCGATAACGGCTAACGGTTTGTGCTCTGTTATTCTTATAACAACCCTTGAAGGAAGCTCCCTGCGAACTTCTGCTTGTGCTACCCATGGGTGACCAAGAAGCTTTTTTCTTACCATGGAAAGATTAATGGAAAGAATATTTTCACCCTCCGATATGCCGGTTTGATCAATAATTTCCATGTCAGGAAGGCTGACAGCACCATTAATTTCTATGGATTTTGTCATAAAATAATCCCATTGTGTAAAAAAGTTATAGCAGAAGATAAAAGCAAAACTCATAAAACCAAGGAAGAATATGCCGGTAAAGAGTTTTAAGCATAGAAAGAACCTTGACTTTACCCCGGTACTTTTCTTTGCCCTATCACTTTTATAGCAATTTTTTCTTACCCGTTTATTCCCCAACAATTTTTACCTCCGGTTCCAGATTAATGTTAAACATTTCCAATACTTTGTTTTGAATAATTTCCTTTAATTCAAGTATATCAGCAGCAGTCCCTTCACCCTCATTTACTATAAAATTTGCGTGCCTGGTCGAAACCCTTACACCACCTATCTTTTTCCCCTTAAGACCGGCTCTTTCAATAAGTTCTCCTGCTGATTTTTCAGGTTCCGGATTTTTAAAAAAACAACCCGCGGTTCCGAATGCTTTTGGCTGGGTTACCATACGCTTTTCAATAAGTTTTTCAGCCTCTTTTTTAAGCATACTCGAACCTGACTTTTTCAACCCGAATGTCCCCGATACGATTATCGGTTTTTCTTCGGGATCACTTTTTAAAGACCGACTCCAGTCAACCTTCCTGTATGAAAAATTAATATCCTTTCTCGTAATTTTTTCCCTCAGATCAAGTGAGAGTATTACATCTACAGAATCCAGAACATCGCCAACCGAACCGATCCTGGTACCTGCATTCATCATTATACCTCCACCAACAGTTCCGGGAATCCCTGCGGCAAAATTCATACCTTCAAGACCAAGGTCAACAGCATACCTGCAAAGAGACTGCATTCTTGCACCTGCCATGGCCTTAACCATGATTTTATCTCCTGCCTTTCCTTCAATGGAAATTTTTCTCATATCCTGAACCATTGAGATTACTATACCTCTTATCCCCCCATCTTTTACCAGGAGGTTTGTTCCATCACCTATTACAAGTATTGGCAGCTTGTTCTGCCCGGCCCATCTTATAACTTTAGTAAATACCTCAACACTTTCCGATATAACATATGCATCTGCGGGCCCACCTACTCTAAAAGAAGTATGAACTGACATGGGCTCGTCAAACCCAACCCTGTCTCCAAGCTGCTCTGAAAGCCACTTTTTGTATTCAGTGTTAATCGACATTTTTTACTTCTTAAATTCCTGTATAAAAGTTTCTCCAAGTCTCCACACATTCCCGGCACCCAGTGTCAAAATTATATCCCCGACTTTTGCTGTCTTTTTCAGACGGGAAATGACAGCTTCCTGATCTTCGCAGAATGTCACATTCTTATGCCCATGCAATCGGATTCCCTCATAAAGTGCACCACCATCAACTTCACTAATTATTTCTTCACCTGCAGCATATATGGGTAAAATAAGGAGCATATCTGTCTGGTAAAATGATCGGGTAAATTCACCGAAAAGTGCCTTTGTTCTTGTATATCGGTGAGGTTGAAATACTACGACTATCCTTTTATCAGGCCAGCTTTCTCTGACAGCTGCAATTGTGGTTTTTATCTCGGTAGGATGGTGGCCATAATCATCCATAACAATCACACCTGATATTTCCCCTTTTATTTCCATCCTCCGCTGAACACCCCCAAGACCTTCAAGCGCTTTCTTTATAACCTTGAAAGGTATATCCAGTTCAATTCCAACTGCTATACTGGCAAGAGAATTATTTATATTGTGAATACCAGGTAGATTTAACTTTACTTTTCCAAGTTTTTCCCCGAAATGATAAACGGAAAATTCACTTGTCGGCCCCCTGAACTTAGTATTTTTTGCCTGGAGATCAGCCTGGGTATTCATTCCGTATGTGGTATAACGGCTCTTTATTTCAGGTAAAAGATCCTGTATGTTTTCATTGTCAAGGCAAAGTATAGCAAGACCGTAAAACGGTATCCTTCCTATAAAATCCAGGAATACTTTTTTTATGGAATCAAGATCTTTATAAAAATCAAGATGCTCCCTGTCTATGTTAGTAACTACAGCAATTGTAGGTGAAAATTTAAGAAATGACCCGTCACTCTCATCAGCTTCAGCTACGATAAAGTCTCCTTCACCTAGAAGCGCATTTGTACCTATATTCTTGAGCTTTCCTCCTATAACAACTGTAGGGTCAAGCCCACCCTGTTCAAGAACCGCAGCTACTATCGAAGTCGTAGTAGTTTTACCGTGAGCCCCGGAGACAGCAACACTGTATTTCAGTCTCATGAGTTCAGCCAGCATCTCTGCTCTGGGTATAACAGGAACAGACTTTTTTCTTGAAGTAACTACTTCGGGGTTGTTGGAGTCAATTGCTGATGATACGACTAGTACATCAACCCCTTTAATGTTATCTTCCGAATGCCCAATAAATATTCTACCTCCAAGACTTTCAAGCCGTCTTGTGGTTGGTGAAGCTTTTATATCAGATCCTGATACCCTGTAACCGAGGGTTAAAAGCAGTTCAGCAATACCGCTCATACCTATGCCGCCTATTCCCACAAAAAAAATATGATATCTGTTCTGATACATTAATTATTTCCCGCTGTTTTTTACTCTGTTATCATCCCGTAACAATCTTTAACGATTTCCATAGCAGCATCAGGTCTTCCGAACGCCCTTGATCTTGATGCCATATCTTCAAGTTCATCTGTGGAAGTTACATAATGTTCAATTCTTTCAGCAAGAATGCTTCCGTCTATCTCATTTTCAAGAATCACTTCAGCAGCACCTGCATCTTCAAGCTCTCTTGCATTTAAAACCTGGTGATTGTCAGCAGCCTGTGGGAAGGGAATAAAAATTACAGCCTTCCCAAGGACTGTTATTTCAGCTACTGTGGTAGCTCCAGCTCTGCATATTATAAGATCCGCCTTTGTATACTGCACCGGCATGTCATAAAAGAAGGCCTGAACTGTGCAGGGAATTTCGTTTCCCAAATAAGCTTTTCTGACTGTATCTTCGTCTTTTGACCCTGTCTGATGAATAAAATAGAGGTGCTCCATTTCCTTAAGATTTTTCATAGCCTCAATTATAATCATATTAATGCTGTGGGCTCCCTGACTTCCTCCAACTACAAGGATAGTAAAAGGTCTTTTCTTAATTCGCCCATCTGGAATGTCTTCTCTTGAATCCGCCACATATTCCCTAATCTCTTTTCTAACAGGATTGCCGGTGACTTTAACCTTCTCAGGGTTAAACCTATGGGCTGTCGTCTTGAAAGAAACATATATTCTGTCAGTAAAATATGACAAAATACGGTTTGTTATTCCCGGCAAAATATTCTGCTCATGGATAGCTATCCTGATCCGGAAAAACCATGCCCCTAAAACCATTGGCCCGGAAGAATAACCACCCACCCCAATGACAATATCCGGCTTGAATGTTTTAAGAATCCTGAAAGCTCCATACACACCTTTTGGTGTTTTTATAACAGCTATTGCCTTCTTAAATATACTCAAACCCTTTATCCCTTGTGCAGTTATCTTTTTATGGGCAAAACCTGCATTTGATAATGTATCAATTTCAAAAGGCTTGCCTGTATTTACAAATAGAATCCCGTTTTCCGGGTTACACTCCATAAACAATTCGGCTATTGCAATACCAGGGAAAAGGTGACCTCCTGTACCTCCTCCCGCAATAAGTACATTTATTGCCCGCGCTTTAATCCAATCCGACATATAATTGTTGCCTTTTTCAAAGCTCATCCGGACCTGCCTATATTCATTAGTATCCCAACAAACGCCATATTAAGGAGTAACGAAGTCCCGCCATAACTCAAAAAAGGAAGTGTCAATCCTTTTGTGGGGAAAAGTGCAAGCGCAACACCCATATTGAAAAAAACCTGAAGCCCTATCGCAACAGTCAGACCAAGTGCCAGATATGACCCGAAAAGGTCATCCGTATTTTTTGCTATTATTATCCCTCTCCATAATACAAGAGCATATAGGGAAATAATTATGACAACTCCTACAAAACCGAGCTCTTCCCCTATAACGGAAAAAATGAAGTCTGTATGAGGTTCGGGGAGATAGAACAGTTTCTGGTACCCCTGTCCTATCCCCGAACCCCAAAGGCCGCCCGTACCGAAGGCCATAAGGGAATGAATTATCTGGTATCCTTCATCTCTAGGGTACTTCCATGGATCAAGAAAACTAATAAGCCTCTGTATCCTATACTGAGCAGTCATCATGTAATATACAGCAACAGGAAGTATTAATAGTAATGATGTAGTAAGATGCATTATTCTAACGCCTCCGACAAACATCATAATCCAGGTGATAATTGCAAGTATTACAACTGAGCCAAAATCTGGCTGCATGAATATAAGAGCCGAGAATATACCAAGTACAATTACATGGGGGAGAAATCCTATATATAGATTCTTTATATTTTCATGTTTCTTGCTCAATGAGTATGCCATATAGATAACCAGAGCAAACCGTGCAAATTCCGACGGCTGGAAAGAAAATCCTTTAAAACGAAGCCATCTGGTCGCACCACCGGCTTCATACCCCATACCGGAAACTTTTAATATTATAAGAAGCCCAAGGCCTGTTATAAGAAAAAGATAGGAAAAGTGACGCAACAACCTGTATGGAGTATAAGAAAAAACTATCATCGCAAAAATTCCGATAAGAGTTGCAATACCCTGTTTCTTCAGGAAGAGATAATCGTTGCCATATTTTTTAAATGCAACTTCGGAACTTGCACTATAAACCATAACGATACCTATCCCGACAAGAAGAAGAACCGGAAGTAGAAGTGAAAAATCATACCCCCCTGAATTTTTTTTCCGGTTTTTTGTAATCATTTTTCCTTAACCTTAAGATATTTTACTTCTTTACTAAAAGCATTTCCTCGTTGTGCATAACTTTGAAACATATCAAAACTTGAACATGCCGGTGACAAAAGCATGACATCCCCTGGTTCAGTAGAGCTCCATGCCATTGAGACAGCTTCTTCCATGGAAGAAGCCCTTTTTACCGGTGCAAATGCTCCAAGTGCATTTTCAATATTATCTTTTGCTTCACCAATAACCACAAGGGTCTTGACACGTTCCTTTACAAGACTTTCAAGCTTATGGTAACCGCCCATTTTGTCCCGTCCACCCATTATAAGAACTACGGGCTCACTGAAAGTTTCAATTGCTCTTGCTACAGCATCCACGTTTGTTGCTTTGGAGTCGTCATAAAACCTTACACCGTTGATTGTATCCACATATTCCAGCCTGTGGGAAAGACCCTGAAACTCATCAATTGCAGACTGCATCCCATTGATAGTTCCTCCAACTGCAAGGGCTGCAAGACCTGCGGCAGATATATTTTCAAGGTTATGGGCTCCTGAGAGTGATGCTTTATGCATATCAAGGATCTCTTCCTTACAATCAGGCAAGTTAAACTTTATCGTTCTGCCGTTAATATAAGCTTTATTTTCAGTTTCATCTTCCGAGTTGAAAAATAATCTTCTGCTCCTGATGTTACGACAGGTTTTCCGAGCATAGATATCTCTTCCATTGACAATTGCCAGGTCATTGTGATCCTGGTTTTCAAATATTCTTCCTTTTGACATGACGTATTCATTAAAATCTTTGTAACGGTCAAGATGATCAGCAGTAATATTCAAAAGAACACTCACATGAGGCCTGAAGGCAGATATTGTATCAAGTTGAAAACTGCTAACCTCGACCACAACCACATCTGCTTTCTCCTTACTATCAGTATAATCTATTAAAGGATTACCGATATTGCCTCCTACAAAAACTTTGAAACCGGATTTCTTCAACATCTCACCCAGAAGCGTTGTTGTAGTCGTTTTACCATTAGTGCCTGTAACTGCTATAATAGGTTCCTTTATAAAAGAAGCGGCAAGTTCAATTTCCCCAATTATTTCTACACCGTTTTTTTTTGCCTCCAAAACAGGAGAAATAGTATCTGGAACACCGGGGCTTAATACAATTAAATCAGATTCGCAAAATGTTTCATTTCTGTGATACCCAAGTTCTTCCTTAATACCGATTTCACGAATTTCTGATACAAATTGTCCAAGATTATTTTCATCCGCTTTATCAGTTATAGTTACATTGGCTCCGTTTTTTTTTAGAAACCTTGCAACTGCAACTCCGGACTTTCCAAGCCCGACTACAAGAATATTTTTCTTTTCAATCTTCATAAATATTAAAAATCCAAAAAATATTATTCAGGAAAACTGTAAGCTCCCTGCCATCACCTCAGTTTCAGAGTACTTATGGAAATAAGTGCAAGGGTAATAGCTATAATCCAGAATCTAACAATAACTTTTGGTTCAGCCCATCCTTTAAGTTCAAAATGATGATGTAATGGAGCCATCCTGAATATCCGCCGTCCCTTTGAAATCTTGAAGTATCCGACCTGTATGATCACAGAAAGGGCTTCAATAACAAAAATACCTCCTACCAGTACAAGAAGAATTTCCTGTTTAGTAATAACCGCTATAGTTCCGAGAATAGCACCTAACGACAAGGAGCCTACATCTCCCATAAATATTTGAGCCGGATATGTATTAAACCATAAGAATCCCATGGATGCCCCGGCCAGGGCTCCGCATAGAACTGTCACCTCTCCTCCACCGATTACAAAGTTTATCTGCAGATATTCTGCTATCTTTACATGCCCGGCTGCATAAGCAAAAAGCATATATGTGACAGATGCTATGAGAATAGGTCCGATTGCAAGGCCGTCAAGGCCGTCTGTAAGGTTAACGGCATTTGAAGTGCCAACTATTACTAACGCCGCAAACAATATATACCCGACTCCTAAATCAGGGGATATATTCTTGAAGAAGGGGATTGTTACTCTAGTATCAAAATCCGGAGTCATGTATACTAAGAAGCCGATAAGAACGGCAAATACAACCTGCATCGAAAATTTACCCCAGGCACTGAGCCCTTTGCTTCGTTTCTTTATCTGCATAAGGTAATCATCAATAAATCCTATCAGGCCGAAGCTGAAAGCAGACAGAAGAATTATCCAGACATAAAAATTTTTCAGGTCAGCCCACAAAAGAGAAGATACAATAACTGCAAAAAGTATTAATAATCCTCCCATAGTTGGAGTCCCTGCCTTGTCAAGATGAGTCTCGGGCCCGGCCTTCCTTATATACTGGCCAATCTGCATTTCCCTGATTTTCCTGATAACAAACGGGCCGAAAACAAAACAGATAAGAAATGCTGTCAGACTTGCATAAATGGTCCTGAAAGTTATGTATCTAAATACGTTTAAGAATGATAACTTCGTATGTAGTGGATATAAAAAATTATAAATCATGGTAAATGAACCTTATCCGTTTCCCCATTTTACAAGACGATTGACTATCTTTTCCATGCTCATTGCCCTTGAACCTTTCACCAATACCCAGTCTCCCGCATCAAGGTTTTCAATAATATCACTGAAGATCTCTTCTCTGGTTCCCTTAAGAATCTTTTCGGTTTTCATATTCTCTGTCTTTGCACCCTTTGCAACAGAATCGGCATATTCACCGAATATGTATAATTTTGTCATCCCTGACCTTCCGACAAGTTCTCCAACAACCTCATGCAATTCTTCAGATCTATTACCCAATTCATACATATCACCGATAACGACAAACCCTCTTTCTTCTCCCTTCACAGACGACAAAGTATGAATCGCCGCTTGCATGGAGTCCGGGTTCGCATTATAGGTATCATCTAATATATGAATATTGTTCCTGGTTTCTATTATGTTCATCCTTCCCTGAACAGGCCTGAAGCATTCAATGCCTTTTTTTATTCCCCTTGCTCCGACTCCTGCCAGACGACCTACGGCTGCTGCTGCAAGAGCATTCGACACCATGAAATCACCCGTTATATTCATTTCAATATCAATGGTTTCATCAGGCAAAACCAGAGTAAATGATATGCCCGTATCATTACTTTCAACAGATTCAGCCCTTATTGCGGCTTCCTTTGAAATTCCGAAAAGAGTAACTTCAGCTGATGTTTTTTCAGCAAGCCGCATAACCATAGGGTCATCAATATTAAGAACAGCCTTCCCGTTAACTCCCAGGCTGGTTAAAAGTTCTCCCTTGGCATTCATAACACCTTCAATATTACCAACCCCTTCAAGATGCGCCCGACCGATATTGGTAATAACTCCGATTTCAGGCATACAGACTTCTGCAAGTCTTGAAATTTCTCCGGGATGATTCATCCCAAGTTCCAACACTGCCCAGTTATGTTTCGGATCAAGGTTAAAAAGAGTCAGGGGAAGACCGATTTCATTGTTAAAATTACCCATAGTCTCAAGAGTGTTATATTTCTGCCGAACCACGGAAGCTGTAAGTCCTCTTGTTGTTGTTTTGCCGTTTGATCCTGTTATGGCAATTACCGAAGCATTCGATCGTTTTAGCTGAAATGAAGCAAGATCACCAAGAGCCCTAATTGAATCCTTTACTGAAAGACAGACCGTCCCTTCCTTTTCCCATTTTTCCAATGGAAGTGTCCCGGTTTTGTCCTTTTCAGCAATTACCCCCCTTACACCACGACAAATAACATCACTGATAAAATCATGCGCATCATAGATATTGCCTTTTATAGCTACAAAAACATTACCGTCGGATATGTTGCGAGAGTCTATCGAGACACCTGAAAAAGCCAGTCCCCTGTCACCACAAAGCAAATCGCCTTTTGTAGCATCAAGAAGATTTTCAGTTGTCCATGCAAACGACATTATTTAATCCCTTTATAGTTTATGCACTTCCAGCTATCTCAAGACCGGCAAGAACCTTTTCTGCTTCAACCCTGTCATCAAAATCCAACGACTCTTTACCAACCAACTGGTAAGTTTCATGACCTTTTCCGGCTATCAGGACAGTATCTCCCGGCTCGGAGACCATAATCCCCATATGAATTGCCGTGCGACGATCCGGCTCTACCAGATAACCTTTTTCTTCAAAACCTGTACTTATATTTTCATTATTATATTCGTATCCCGAAACATTTTGAGTTCCGTTAAGTATCTGAGAGATTATTGTCTCAGGCTTTTCCGTACGCGGATTATCGGAAGTAATTACGGTAAGGTCTGAAAGCCTTCCGGCGATTTCTCCCATCAAAGGACGTTTTTCCATGTCCCTGTCACCTCCGCACCCGAATATGGATATTATTCTGCCATTAGTCACATCCCCCACAGCCGTGAGCACATTCTCAAGCGCATCAGGTGTATGTGCATAATCAACAAAAACAAATCGCCCGGTATTATTCTCAATCCTTTCGAGACGCCCTGGTACACATGAAAAATTTTCAATACCTGCCTTGATTTCATCAACAGAAAGTCCAAGAACTATACCGACGCCTGCAGCACATAATATGTTTTCTAAATTGTATTTACCCACTAGTGTTGATTTGAATGTAACATCACCCACAGGTGTTGATATTCTACCTGTAGTACCGTTCAAGCCAAATTCGGCATCGACCAGATTTATATTTTCGTTACCGCTGCTTCCCTCATTGCCGGTCCTTCCCAATGACATCACAGACAATTCATCGAACTGTTCGGCAAGATTTTCAGCAAGCAGTCTACCATATTCGTTACAGCAGTTTATAACTGCCTTTGCCTCACCTGATTTTGCCCCTGTAGTCAGACATTCGTAAAACATTTTTTTCTTACATGCCCAGTATGATTCCATATCCCTATGATAATCCAGGTGATCCTGGCTAAGATTGGTAAAAACCCCAATATTTAAAAGGCAATGATCAACACGGTTCAAATCAAGAGCATGAGAAGAAATTTCAAGAACGACATGTGTAACACCCTCATTAACCATTTCAGACAATATCTTTTGCAAATCCATTGATTCGGGAGTTGTCATGGGATTTTTGAAAATCTTTCCTGAATAACGATAATTAACAGTTCCAATAACTCCAACTCTTACACCCGCTGCATTAAGAATACTTTCTATCAGATAAGTTATAGTTGTCTTGCCGTTCGTGCCGGTTATACCTGTTACATTCAATCGTCTGGAAGGTTCATTATAGAACCGTGCCGATATTGCCGATAAAGCTTTTCTTGTATTTTCAACCTCTATAATCACAGAATCCTTTTGAACAGGTTTCTGGGCTATTATTGCTGATGCTCCTTTAGCCAGTGCTTCATCTATAAAAGAGTGGCCATCAACCACATGTCCTGAAACAGCAAAAAATAAACCTCCAGGTAAAACAGTTTCCGCCCTGTAATGAAGGGATGTTATTTCCGGATCCATGTTATTATCGTTTATCCGGACAGGAGTAACTGATTTTATCAGGTCTGAAAGTTTCACTTTGTCTCCAGTACTTATAATGCCTTTCTAATATCTCCCCGGTAGTTCCTTACTAATACAGGTCATTTCCGTACAGCCGCTATCTGTGGAGTAATAGTCAAATAATTAAAAGTTTCCGAAACTATCTTTTTAAAAGCCGGTGCAGCTACAGCACCTCCGGAATGTTTAATTTGGGGCTCATCTACAGTAACGAGTACGGCAAGTTCAGGATTATCTCCAGGTGCAAAGCCAATAAACGAAGCTATACATTTACCCTTTTCATATTCACCTTTTTTATTTATTTTTCTTGCAGTACCGGTTTTTCCGCTAACCTTAAATCCTTCAATTGCAGCTCCAACCCCGGTACCTCCACTTGTAGTGACTGTAGCCATAATGTCTCTGACAGTTTTTGCAGTAGTCTCTGAAATCACTCTCCTTACTCTTTGAGGTCTGAAACTGCTTACAAACTGTCCATTTTCATCTGTTATCGCCTTGACAATATAAGGCTTCATGAGTACACCACCATTTGCAATTGCAGAAACAGCTGTTATGAGCTGAATAGCTGAAACTGAAATACCGTAACCATATGATATGGTCCCGGCTTCAACTTTTGACCATCGTAAATACGACTTCAAGCTTCCTGATGTCTCTCCGGGGCAGTCAATACCTGTTTTACTTCCGAATCCGAAGTCTTTTAATGTATTATACAGATTCTTATTCCCTATCATTTCTGCAACTTTCACTGCACCATTATTGTCTGAGAATTTTATAATCTGCTGTAATGTCTTCCATTGTTTTTCTTTAGCGCCTTCCCATAACTCTTCTTCAATATTATGCTCCCCATTGCATTGAAAAATTGAATCGGGCGAACAGTATCCGGATTCTATGGCAGCTGCGGCAAGAAATGTTTTCATTGTTGATCCCGGTTCAAAAGGATCTGTAATTGCCCTGTTTCTCCACAGCCCACGATCATATTTGCCAAAAGAATTCAGATTAAAGAAAGGGTAGTGAGCATGTGCAAGAATTGCCCCTGTCTTAGGGTCCATAATAATTGCCATTCCCGACCTCGCGCCAAAATCGTTGACAGTCTTTTCCAAAGCTCTTTCAGCAATATATTGAATCGTACTATCAATTGTAAGAATCAGGTTATTCCCGTTATAATCACTGACTCTTTTTTCATGATCAAAACCGCGTCCCAGGGCATCTTTTATTACAACCTGTTCTGCATCCTCGCCCTCCAGGTAGGAGTCATAGTAAAACTCGATTCCCTCAAGCCCTTTACCGTCTATTCCTGAGAAGCCAATAAGTTGGGCAGCGATTGTTTTTTTTGGATAAACCCTTGTATGCTCTTTTATAAAGTCGACCCCCTCAAAATTCAGGTCCTTGATATTTTTTGCCTTTTTTGGAGTTACATGCCTTTTGATCCATACAAAAGACTTTTTGGAATTAAGTTTTTTGAGAAGCCTTTTTTCATTAACATCCAAATATTTTGCAATGGTTTTTGAATCATCTTTTTTATCTTTTATTTTTTTTGGATATGCTCCTATTGAAATGGAATCTATACTGACTCCCATTTCCTTATGTTTTGAATCATATATGGTTCCACGTTTTCCACTCGCATAATACATTTTTTCATACTGGTCCGCTGCCTTCTGAGAAAGTGTGGGGCCTCGATATATCTGTTCGTATGCAGCCTTTGCACCTATCACCAAATAAAAGACGGTAAAAATAACGCCCACTATAATGATTCGAATCTTTATTTTCTTTTCTTCGGTTCTCTTCATTTTATTATAACAATTTGATCAGGGTCTGGAATTATAAGTCCGAGTTCCTCTTTTGCAATTTTTGAAATCCGGTCTGGTGATTTCAAGCGAGCAAGCTCAATCCTTAAATTTTTCTGCAGGGTAGTTATGCGTTCACGCCTTTCGGCTTCCTGAGATATCTCATATCCTACTCTTACATATTGAACCCTGCACCAGGTATTAAAAAAAAGTTCTGAAATAAAGACTGCAATGAAAACAATCCAAATCAATGTCATTTTTCTTCCGGTTTGTTTCTTTTTACCCTTCTTTTTCATATGTCCTTATCATAAGGCCCGTAGACCCTGTGGTATCACCCTGTGTTATAAATAGGCTACTACAAAAATCATGCGCCTTCTCAAAGCCGCTCGGCGATTCTTAACCTTGCACTGCGTGACATCGGATTTCTTTCAATTTCCTCTTCAGTTGGTGTCAATCCTTTTCTGAAAAGAGACCGGAAAATCTTTTTGTTACCACATACACATTCAGGAAAATCCGGGGGGCAGGAACATACATGTTCCATTGCCCTGATACTGTGCTTTACGATCCTGTCCTCAAGTGAATGAAAAGATATCACACAAAGACGCCCTCCGGGATTCAGGAGGTCTGCCACCTTCTTCATGAAGAAATCAAGCCTTTCAAGTTCAGAGTTTACAGCAATCCTTAATGCCATAAATACTCTTGTCGCGGGGTGTATCTTCTGATTATACAACGCTTTTTTGGGAAGCGAATTTAGTATAATATCCGCCAACTGCCTGCTCGTTCTTATCGGATTGTTTTCTCTTTCTCTTACAATATTTCTAGCAATCAAGCGTGATCTGCGCTCTTCTCCGAATTCGAAAAAGATCTTTGCAAGTTCTTTCTCTTGCGAATTGTTAATTATATCTTTTGCCATTGTGTCTGATTGAGTATTCATGCGCATATCCAGTGGTTCATCCTTTTTAAAGCTAAACCCCCTGCCGCTCTCTTCGAAATGATGAAGTGAAAGTCCAAGATCGAGAAGAATACCGTCTACAGAATCGATATTTAATTGTGAAAGAATTTCTGGAAGATAAATAAAATTTTTATGAAAAAGACGAATATTTGTCTTATATTTTTTTAGAATTTTTCTGGCGTTTTCAATTGCATCAGCATCCTGATCTATTCCGATCATAATCCCGTCAGGAATGATATTTTTTACAATTATTTCAGAATGTCCTGCACCTCCCATAGTGCAATCAACATATATTTTCCCCGGCATTAAATTCATATACTCTGTAACTTCAGCCGGCATCACAGGGATATGAGTATAAGTCATAGGATCAGAGTCCTAACTTTGCAATTTCGTTACTTACTTCCTCCCTTTGCATATCCTCTTCCATCATCATATTCTCATTATCCCAGTTTGTACGGGACCATATTTCAAAATGATTAAGAACTCCAACAAGTACGATATCCTTTTTAAGCCCGGCGTACTCCCTTAATGCAGGAGGAATTAGAAAGCGCCCCTGTTTGTCGAGAGAGCACTCAAAAGCCCCACCTACAAAAACACGTCTGAAACGCCGCATACTATCATTTTTTTCAGCAAGGGATATTATTTTCGCCTCAATTTTACCCCACTCATCATATGTATAAGCGAAAAGAGACCGGTCCATGCGAGTCACCATAACCCCGGTGGTTCCGCTGGCTCTTACAACATCCCGAAACCTTGTCGGAATTATCATTCGGCCTTTTTGATCTATAGTGTGAAAGGAACTTCCCCTGAACATATCCCCCCTATTACATCCACTTAACTCCACTGTGCCCCTAAAAAAAACACTTTTATACCCCTATGTCAAGAAAAAAATACTTTTTTTAATGTTTTTTTTAATAATTTCCAGTATTAAAGAGATTAAACATTTGTGGAGTTAAGTGGTGTAATACTGATAGACTATAGAAAAATAATAAAAAAATGCAACCAAATATTAATGAATAGAAATATTGACTATTATTTCAGGATATTGAGAAGCGACAGAGGCGATCACTATTTTAAAAATTTCAAAATCAGATTTTTGATTATAGTGAACTGGTTATTCAGCATTATTACATAAATGAAGATTATTCAGAAAAAAAGGAAGGGAGCTTTGGTATATAAAAATTTTTTAGGACTCAAATCGATTCCATCGAACATTGATAAGATGAAGTCGACCCTGTCATGACTTTATTGAAACATTGAATATAGTTAATATAGAGAATAAAGATTTGATCTGAAAAAAGAGATCTGAAAAAATGAGGATGCAAAATTAAAGACCTATTGGAAGAAATGATGCAGATGTAACAGATTTAACTACATTGTTTATAGTCCTGTTTGTTCTGCCTGAAACAACACTTGCCATCATATCCTGAATCGCAATCATTTTTCCAAAAATACGCTCAAAACTCAGGTTAGAAATATTACCATCGACTCCGTTTGTAAGAAGAAACAGGTTTTCGTTTTCATCTTTTTTATTACTCAATCTCCAAACAAGTATTTCTATGTTTCTTGCACTGTTGTTCAATTTCTGCTCGTCTAGAAAATCAAGCATATAAAATTCAGGCAGATTATTATAAGAATAACGTATCATACCCACAAGGCCGGCCATAACAGCAAAAACCCTGTCTCCGGTGAACTTTTGATCAAAGCACAACAACATGGCATCAATAACCTGTTTGTTGTCAAGTTCCTCGAAAATAAGAGGGCGGTTCATGTTGAATGTTTGTGCGACGCGACTTTCAATAGTTTCACCCGGCCTTTTTTCTAATTCCCTTGGATTCCGTTTATAAAGTTTTATCATTAACTCCTGCATAAGAACATTCATTTCATTCAGATGAGAATCTGCAATCATGTCAATATCAGTCTTTACAACATTTTTTATTTTAAAGGATCCATTAGAACATCCTGGAACTATCGTAGAAATTAAAATTACAAGGGCAACCCGAAAAATAATGTTTGTTTCAATGTAATGCCCGAGTGCTATTTTCATGTATTGCCGAAATTTTAATAAAAGCAGGCATGACTTATGGTTTATATCTATTACATGTATTCTGTGATGGGGAAAAATTATTTTCATAGAGAACTTAATTTTTTTATGATGAAAACATATTAGATAAGTCTTTATTAGTGAGACTATAGATAAAGGAAACTTGTGTGTCAATTTAAAAACAACCCCAATATATGGGAAGGTTTAATTCACATAAATTTAGTCTCTGGAAAATAAAATTTACTACAAAGCTTATACTTGATGAACCTGTAAAATGTAAAATCGATGGCTAAGTATAAATCTTCATATTCAAGTTATAGCGGTTGATGGAGACTTTTTACGACGCCATCGTATATGAATTATTGACATTAAATACAGTTACCGAGTAGATATGTCCCATGGGAAATGAAAAGAACAAAAGAATAATCTTTCTTGACAGGGACGGAGTTATAAACCACGATTCTAAAGATTATATCAAAAATCCTTCAGAATTTAATTTTATTTCAGGCAGCCCGGCAGCAATAAGAAAATTAAATGAAAACTCCTTTGAAGTTATCGTAATTACTAACCAGTCAGCTGTAAACCGTAAAATGGTAACTATTGCTATTATTGAATCAATTTTTTCAAAAATGAAATCCGGTATAAAAGACGCAGGTGGAATAATAAAGGATATCTTCTATTGTCCTCATATACCTGAAGAAAACTGCAACTGCCGGAAGCCGATGCCCGGAATGATCCATGCCGCCCGTAAAAAGTACAATATCGATCTTGAGTCTTCATACATGATAGGTGACAGTGTCAAAGACATTGAATGCGCTAAAAAAGCAGGCTGCGGTATGGCTATTCTTGTACTGACAGGTAATGGTATTAAATCAGAAAAAATACTTATTGAAAAAAATATTCTCCCTGACCATGTAGCCGAGAATCTTCTTAAAGCAGCAGAATGGATAATATCTCAACAGGAAAAACGATAAGGATCAATCTACTCGGTCAAAAAAATGATTACTATAAACGGATATCTAGAGCATATTACATATTATAATAAAGAAAATCACTACACCATTGCAAAAATAAAGACCAAAGATTCCGCTACCCCTCTTACTGTTGTCGGTTATATGGCAGGTGCTGCTCCCGGGCAATCACTTAAAATAAAAGGAACATGGGAAACACACAGAAGATACGGCCTACAGATCAAAGTTGATTCCTTTGAAGTCATACTTCCAGATACAGTTGACGGAATAGTCAAATACCTTGAATCAGGTATCATAAAAGGCATAGGGAAAAAAACAGCATCAAGAATTGTTAATCTTTTCGGAGCCAAAACGCTTGAAATAATCGAAAAGTATCCTGAAGAATTAACAAGGGTCGAAGGTATCGGGGGTGCAAAGGCAGCCCTCATAAACAAATCCTGGAAAAATCATCATACGGTAAGGGCTCTTATGAGCTTTCTACAGGAAAACGGTATAAAAACATCAAGCAGCGCAAAAATATTGAAAGTATACGGTGAAGACGCGATTGACATTATAAAAAATGACCCGTTCCGGCTTGCAGCAGATATTCCCGGAGAGGGCTTTTTTATTGCAGATGCAATTACGAGAAACATGGGTATTGAAAATGATGACTCAAGAAGAGTAAAGGCCTGTATCAGCTATATAATATCGCAGCATATTGAAGACGGTCATGTCTTTGCCTGTAGAGACCAGATTATCTACAAGTGCAGTGAAAACTTCAATATTGACCATGACGTATCCGAGACTTTTCTTGATGAGCTCGCAGATGAAGGCGAAATAGTCATGGAAACTAATTTGGCCAACCCCGATCTGACAGCTGTTTACCCGAAATTGATGCACATATTTGAAAAAGGGATCACCAACAGGCTATTTGCTCTTTTGTCCACACCTCTACCAATCCCTTCAATTAATACGGAGAGAATTTCGCAGGAGATCCTGAAAAAACTTGCAATAAAACTATCACCAGCTCAACTTGAAGTTCTTGAACAGGCTCTTTTTCACAGGGTAGTAATAATAACCGGGGGGCCTGGAACAGGCAAGACAACTCTTATACAGTCAATTACGGCAATATTTGAAGGACTTGGTAAAATAGTTTCCCTTGCTGCACCAACAGGCAGAGCAGCCAGAAGGCTATCAGAAGTTACAGGACGGGATGCAAAAACAATCCACAGACTCCTCGGGTATAACTTTATTGATGATTGTTTTGAAAAGAACATTGATGATCCCCTTGAGGCTGATGCTGTCATCATTGACGAGACATCAATGGTAGACATATCTTTAATGTTTCACCTCCTAAAAGCAATACCTTCAACATCAGTTCTCATACTTGTCGGAGACATATTTCAACTACCTTCGGTAGGGCCGGGCAATGTTCTTTCGGACATGATAAGATCCGAATTAATCCCTGCCTATTACCTGAAAGAAATATTCAGGCAGGCCGAAGAAAGCCCCATAATACTCAATGCCCACAAAGTTAGAAACGGCGAACTACCTGATCTCGATTCTGCATCATGGAACAACGGTCATTCGGAATTTTATTTTATTGAACAGGACAAACCGGAAGGAATCGTTAAAACGATTGTCAATTTATCCAAAAAGGATGTCCCTGAAAAATTCGGATTAGATCCGGCAAATGACATACAGATTTTGACACCAATGCACAAGGGTGATGCAGGAACCATAAATCTTAACCGTGAATTGCAAAAAGCATTAAACCGGAATCCTGTGGTGGCTGAAAGCATGAGCAACATCTTCAGAGTTGGAGATAAGGTCATGCACCTTAAAAACAACTACCATAAAGAGGTCTTTAACGGTGATATAGGAACTATCAGCACAATCAATCCCGAGTCAAAAAGAATTTCAGTAATTTATTACGGCAGAACAGTGAACTACGACTCTGAAGAAACAGGTGAAATAACACTTGCTTATGCAATATCGGTTCACAAGTCTCAGGGTTCCGAATATCCGGCGGTTATAGTCCCTTTGACAACCCATCATTACATACTTCTCCAGAGGAACCTTCTTTATACAGCTATGACAAGAGGGAAAAAACTCGTAATCCTGGTGGGTTCAAAAAAAGCCTTTAAAATTGCATTGAATAACGACAGGCGGACTTTAAGGCTTTCAAATCTTGCTGAAAGACTTATGAATATGGCATAAATATAAAATAATATCTAAAATTTATTTTATGTGTGATTAGTAAATGTGATAATCTACAATATTTAGAATTATGAATCTTTCAAAATCCCCCCTTTCAGAATATTGAAATATATCATTGTATTTTAAAAATTATCTATGCCATAAAATTAATAGAATTTACCAATAAGAACAGAATCATACCCTGTAAAACCAGCTTTAAAATCCAAAATTAATAACAGTTTATACCTGTCAATGAACAGGCTAATTTTTGGTATTCATTTTTTATTGATTTTAGAGTATGGTGACATTTGAAAAAACATTTAATAGCACAAAGTTTCTTCTCGCAATAATGGTAAAAAGGAAAAGATTCATGGGAACAGGAAAAGTAAAGTGGTTTAATGAAAAAAGAGGTTTTGGTTTTATATCACAAGATGAAGGTGATGATGTATTTGTTCATTATTCATCTATCAATATGCCTGGCTTCAAGATACTTAGTGAAGGCGAAAAAGTTAAATTTGAGATTAAAAGTGATCCAAGGGGACTTGCCGCAGAATATGTAGAAAAAATCTGATATATGAATGCTGTATATTCCCTGGGAAATCTAATAAAATTTTTGCCCGTATTGTTTCGAACTATTCATAAGTCATCATATTATTTTCTCTAATTGATTTGCTGCAGCAAGCAAAGGATCCCAAGCCGGGCCAAACGGTGGTGCATAACCAAGGTCTGTTTGACAGAACTGAGGTACTTTCATAAGATTGATTCCCTGAAAACCCTTGCCTGTCTGACAACAAGATCTTCAATCTCCCTTTCCTTATCAGCAATGTTGTATGGCATGCCACAGGCGCTGTATGAGACATCGTGTGTTTTTCAAGAACTATTACTTCCATATCCTTAAAATTTCTTTTTGCCCTGCTCGCAGCACTCATACCAGCAGCATCCCCACCAATGATCAGAAATTTCATGGTTTTTTGTCCTTTAGTTTAAAAATTGACTAACTTCCGATTTATGAGAAACTTGTAGCGAATATACATTTTCTAACTCAAATATCATTATTACAGGGGGGGGCCGGGTAAAGTAATATTGTCTTATATACTATAGCAAAGTCGCCCGGGCAGAATAAAACCCGTGCAGCATCTACTTACTTTGCACAAATACAGGTAAAATTTATTTTTCACACGAGAAACCGGTCGGCAAGTACCAGCAGCAGCATAATCATAAGTGATGTGTTGAGCATTTTAAACAATTTATTGTAATTTACTTCAGGTACTAAAAAAAACCTGTAAGCAAAAAAAATAACAAGGCAGAAGGCGTTGAGTACAAGTCCTCTGAAAGCAATGGTGGTTGATATGACATCCAAAGGTGCAAGAACCAACATTAAAAAAGAAATACTCATAATCCAGGCAAAAATAATCCTGTTCAGTGATGCACAGGTAAAAATATCCAGTATGCTTGACAGATTCCCCTGTTTATAGTCATCATGATGTTCAAGTACAACAAGAAAATAATGAGGGACCTGCCACAGGCCGAAAAGTATGGCAACGGCAATAATACGAAAATCATGAATATGCGCTCCCGCAACAAGAGACCCTATAAAGGGTGGCAGCATTCCGCATAAAGCACCCGGGAAAATCGCCATAAATGTTTTAATCTTCATTTTTGTATATATAAAATTATACAATATGATTGCAGCTGCACTGAAAATAACCGGCATTATTGTGTAACCGGCTATATAAACAAGTATAAGACCGGATGTAATCAATAGAACAGCCTGAACAGAAGCAGAAAGCTCAGATATTTTATTTTGGGGCAGTGCCCTGTTTTTCGTTCGTTTTAGATGCCTGTCGAATTCCTTATCCTGAATATTGTTAAGGGTTGCACATCCACATGCAAGAAAAAATATACCTGCCGCTGTCAGAAAAGACATGGGAGAAAATTCCGGTTTGACAACCTCATATCCAACAAAAGATGAAAATGAAATAAATAAACACATGGGTACTTTGGCTATTTCAGAATGCAGAAGTAATCTTGAAACCAAATTAGATACAAATATATCCGAATGCATATTTGATACCTTATTCATCTTCATCCTCATCTATTTCAAGCCATATATTGTATTCTTCTTCGGGTACAATCTTTAAAACAGCTTTCATCAGTGAATGATCACGCCCGCAGTATTCAGCGCACATTATATCGTATTCTCCCTGTTTATCAGCATAAAACCAGACGTAGGTACTCATGCCTTTAACAGCATCCACCTTTACCCTGAATGCGGGTATAAAAAGGCTGTGAAGCACATCAGCCGAAGTAATATTCAGCTTGACCGGTTTTCCCTGGGGAACGACAAGTTCGTTTTCCGTTTCCTTATCATTTGGATAGAAGAAGAGCCATGTAAACATTTGACCCTCAACATCAATTTCAATTGCCCCTGGAGGTACATTACGAAGGCCCAGGTATGATGTCCATCCGAAGTAAAACATGGAAAGCGCAATTATAGTCGGGATTATTGTCCAGGCCACTTCAAGCTTCCAGTTGTCCCTTATATCGGAAGGATCGGGGTTTTTACTGCGGCGGTACCTGATCACAAAATATATCATGACAATGGTGATGAAGATAAGCAGCACAACAGAAAAGCCGAGAATATACAAAAATGTCTGATCTACCTGTTTAACAGGGTTAATTAAAGTGTTCATGATAGTCTCACCTGAATGCAACGTCCCAGAATGTAAAGCTGATCATTATCCCGAGAAAAATAATAGTACTGATAAACGATAGCGTTATGACCCTGCTTTCATATTTCAGATGCATGAAAAAAAGAGTGACCAAAGATGCTTTGGACGATGCTATAAGAAGTGCAACCCATACATTAAGCCTTCCAAGGTCAATATAAGAAATACCAACTGTAGCACCTGTGAGCATGAGCAGGGCAGCAAATACCAGAAAGAGCTTTTTATACGACAAAATATGCATATCACTGTCTGTTTTCATCATCTCACCTTAATTGATGGCGTCGTAAAAAGTCTCCATCTACTGCGTTATAGCGTTTGATCAGAAGTTCGACATACTACATGTATGCCTT